>CALVDT010000015.1 GCA_944326385.1 uncultured Bacteroidales bacterium
AGCAGCGATAAACCATGCGTGGGAGGAGTACAATGCCCAGATTCTTTTGGATGCAAGAAAAAATGCAGGACTTACACAGGCAGAACTTGCACAGCGCATCGGAGCGGACAAAGGCTATATTTCCAGAGTAGAACGAGGTTTGACAATCCCCACTGTTGCAACGCTCTACAAGATAGCGGCAGCAATGGGAATGACAGTGGAACTTCGCCCGATATAATGTTCTATAGGGCAATTAAGACTACTCAATTTATTGATTTTCATTGTGCGAAGCACCGCTCAGTTGGTAAGTGGCACCTGACTCATAATCTGGAGGTCCCAGGTTCAATTCAAGCGGACAGATAGAGTTGGAAGCATACCTTGAAACGACATGGGAAGGCTGTGCCATGTGGTATTTGCCGGATGAACTGTCGTATATTCATGAATGTTTTTCACCATATTGTTTTTTTTCTTCTTCTGGTCTCCATGTCACGCCTTCCTCTGGCTGCGGAGCCAGGTGAAGATCTGTATCTTTCCGGCACTTCATGGAAGGCCGGGATTGACAGCAATACAGGGGCAGTCGCAAGTTTCACACATTGTTCGGGCATCGCCAAGTGGACAGTCCCGTTCAGGAAAGATTCCAAGGCCGGTCCTGTTTTCGAAGGAGTGAAGATGCAGCCGGAGCCAGGGAATCAATATTCCTTTTCCGGACGGAGAGGAGATATCATCTATGGAATCCGCTACGAGGCACATGACGACCACCTCGGCATAGTCTGTACCGTGACCAACACTTCAAATAAACCATATGCCCCTGATAGGGAAAGGCTTGTACTCGGCGTAGACAGCGAAATGAGGACCTTTCCCGAGTGGGACGGAAAGTTCTTCCCTACATTGCTCCGGTGCGAGAAGGATTTCGCGTGGGGATATTTCATGTCCCCGACAGGAAGAATACTGGCTTTCGGTGTCGAAGATCCGGTAGCATCCTATGGAATGAACTACATTTTCGAAGGGAACAAAGGATGGCTCTGGGGACATCAGATTTATACTGCAAGTCTCGATCTTCTGCACTCGCCGCCTCTTCCCGAACGTCATCCGCAGGATCTTTCGGAGATTCCGGCCGGAGAGACAAGAAGCTGGATCTTGCATCTGGGAACTCTCGACAGCTTGGATCAGGTGAAACCGTCTGTGGCAGAGTGGATTTCCGCTCCGCTGCCAGATGCCGTCGGATATACTCTTACACCTGGCAGCAAAGCGGTGATCAAGGTATATGGAGACAAGCCGATTGAAAAGGCTGTCATGATCGGACCCGATGGTGTCCGGCATCCGGTGGCAGGCAGGGAAGATGCTCCCGATACAAACCTCGCTGAACGGATATTGGAGACACCGCCGCTGGAGGATTACGGATTATACCGGATAGAAATATCGAATGGAATACGGCAGTCGGAAGTCTCGCTTTATGTCAGGAAACCCTGGTCCTGGTATCTGAGGAAGGCAAGGGATAATGTAGCGGAATACCCTCCGTTCTTCAGCGCTTCGTGCGAGACGTTCTACGGGTATTATCCGGCGTTCCTCGGAGCCCGCCATTTCCCTGACGTAAGCAAGGATGCCCCATTGAAAGCGCGCTTCAGGGATGGTGTCCCTCAAATGGTCAGCCAGGACGGATTTCCTCTTCCTCAGGCCAATCCGGCCAGAATACAGAACTTTTCTGCGCTTGCCGGGATGTTCGTGGATCTATGGGAGGCTGACGGTGACGAGGAGTGGCTTGAAACGGCCTCCGGAATAGGGGATTATCTCTCGTCGGAGCATGTGCAGTGGCCTGACGGATCGTTCAGGTCGGATTCCATACATTATTCTGCAGTGATTTATCCGGTAAAGTCCATGCTTGAACTTGCGGACGCAGAATTCCGGGCAGGATGGAAAGACCGGGCCGGAAAGCATTTCCTTTCCGCATTCAGGGCTGCCGAAGACCTGATGTTGCGGCTGGATGACATAGAGACGGAAGGTGACATGACTTTTGAGGATGGCATGATAACCTGCAGCGCTTTGCAGATGGCATTTTGCGGGCTTCATGTGGAGGATCCCGTTCAGAGACGGAAATTTGCCGAGGCGGCATCGTACATGATGGACAAGCACCGCTGTCTTGAACAGCGCCTCATCCCGGATTGCCGTATGCGCGGAGCGACCCTCAGATACTGGGAAGCGCTGGATATCTATTTCACTCCGAACCAGGTCATGAATTCCCCGCATGGATGGACAGCCTGGAAAGTCTATGCCCTCTGCTATCTGTATCTTCTGACAGGCGAAGAGCATTATCTGGATGAAATGATGGAGACTTTGGGCGCCTGTGTACAGCTCATGGAGCTTGACGGGCATCTGCGATGGGGCTTCATGCCGGATCCTTATATCGAGGGACTGGTATGCACACCTGTTGCCGGAAAACCGCAGGAACGTCATATGGCGGAGACGGTTGTCGGAGAGCAGTATATGGAGATGATCAGTCCGTGGCTGCGGCCGGCAGACGGACAGGCTTTCACACGTTTCGGTGAACCCGGCGGAGCGGGTGACAATACTGTTTACGAAATATTCAAGGCTCTTGAAGAGTGTGTGCTTACCACAGCATATGTAATCGTAACTGAAAATGGCGACGTCCGCTGCCATAACTGCTCGGCTGGATGGTCAGCCCCGGGACATCTGCACGTAACTCCAGATGACGGATGCGTCTCCCGGGTGCATATCAACACCGGGAGACGCGTCAGGGTGACAGCGGACTTTCCTTCCCGAAGGCTGCGGAAGACAGCAAGGCCGGGGATGTCGTGGCTCGGGGAAGCCCCATATCACTTACATGCAGCTGTCGATTGCAATCTCTGATTTTCTCATCCCGCCGGATCGTGCGATGACTCTTATCTTTCCGGCTTCTCCATTGGAACGGACAATCACGAGGGCAAGGCCATGGAAGGCATTTATCTGATGGTTCTGGAAAGACGCGAGACTTGTCGGGTCTCCGTTGTCCGTAGCGACAATCTCTCCAGGGCCGTCTATTGAAAAAGCTATACGGCCGGAAGCGTCCGGAACAGCATGCCCGTCCTTGTCGATGATTTTCACGGTAATGAAGGCAAGATCTTTCCCGTCTGCACGTATGCTGCGCCTGTCTGATGTCAGCACCATGGCGGCAGCCTTTCCCGCTGTCACCACTGAATCCACGGCCCAGACTTTGCCGTTACGGTAGGCTACGACCCGGATCTCCCCCGGTTCATATATGGCATCGTCCCATCGCAGACGATATTCGAAGTCCCCTTTTTCCTTCAGTCCCTGCGATTTGCCGTTTATGAACAGTTCGGCGCTGTCGCCGGATGTATAGACGTGGACCGGAGTGACTTCGCCTTCACGGCCAGGCCATGTCCAGTGGGGCAGGATATGTGCTGACGGCAAATCCGGCCGCCAGCGGGACTGATAAAGATAGAATCTGTCCTTCGGGAATCCCGCCAGATCCACAATTCCGAAATACGAACTCCTCGAAGGTATTTCCAGACGCCCCAGTTTTTCAAGCATGGCAGCGGCTTCTGCCCTTTTTCCTGGATCGCTGAAATTCCCTGTCAATGTATAATCGTCGTTGTAAGGGGTCGGTTCTCCGAGGTAGTCGAATCCCGTCCACACGAATTCCCCCGCAGCTGTCGGATTGCGGTCGAGCCCTTCGAATTCATCGTCAGGAGGTGTCGACCATCCCGGTGCATATCTGTCATATGAACTTACCTGGAAATCTGACCGTCCTTCGCTTTTCTCGTCAATGAACGGGAATACATAAAATCCTCGTGTGCTGATACATGAAGCAGTTTCAGATCCCATAAATGGCTGGAAAGGGTTTTCCTTGCAGAAATTCCCGTAAAGCATCGGCTTGTAGTTGAATCCGAACACATCGACAGTGTGCTGGAAACCGTTTGAGGCTGCGAGCCAGTAGTTGCTTCCGAAAGTCACCGGGCGCGACGGATCCTCTTCATGCGCGAGCGTTGTCAGCCAGCCGGATGTTCCGTACAGTCCGGGATCCCATTGTTCTCCGGTTTCGTTCCCTATGCTCCATGCTATTACCGAAGGATGGTTCCTGTCCCTTCTGATCATGGCTCTCAGGTCTGCTTCTGCCCAATCATCGAAAAGCAGACCATATCCGTTCGGTTTTTTAGGCAGTCTCCATGTGTCGGTGAATTCATCCACCACCATGAAGCCGAGGCTGTCGCACATGTCAAGCAATTCCGGCGCAGGAGGATTGTGCGCGGTCCGGATGGCATTGACCCCCATTTCCCTGAGGATACGAAGCTGTCTCTTCATGGCACTGATGTTTATGGCTGTTCCAAGCGCTCCGAGGTCATGGTGCATGCAGACGCCCTGCAGCATGAGACGCTTTCCGTTGAGGAAGAAGCCCTCATTTGTGAATTCAGCTTTCCTGATTCCGAATCTTGTAGTATATGATTCCGTAATTCTGCCGCAGACACGGACAGTAGTCACGGCTGCATACAAGGCAGGCTCGTCCGGACTCCACAGGCGTGGCCTTTCTATGCTGAATGTCTGGATGACGGTTTGTCCGTCCGCTATCCTGTCCAGCGAATCTTTTGCAGATGCCAGGACTCCTGATCTGGGCATCCCTTTGCCGTCGAGTGCGAAAATCTCCGTAGCCACCGTCCCGGCAGGCATGTCATGGCCGTCGTTCCTCATGGTGATACGCAGATTTACTGAAGCAGTATTCTCGGAAACGTGAGGCGTAGTGACGAATGTCCCCCATCCGGCGACTCCCGTCGGGTCAGACACCGTAAGCCATACATTCCTGTAAATTCCACCTCCGGGATACCATCGGCTCGATTCCGGAGGATTGTCGAGACGGATTGCTATCGTGTTTTCCCCTGGAACAAGGTATGGCGTAATATCCACCCTGTACGATGTATAACCGTATGGCCATCCTCCTGCAAAACAGCCGTTGCACCAGACAGAAGAAAACGACATCGCGCCGTCAATCTCAAGAAAAATCCGCTTGCCGGCATCTTCTCTGCCGATATATACTTTTTTCCTGTACCATGCCTGACCCCACCACGGAAGCCTTCCTGTCTCTCCTGGATATTCCAGCCGGAAAGGACCTTCGATTCCCCAGTCGTGGGGGAGGTCGAGAATTTTCCAGGCCGAATCGTCGAAATCCGGAGAAGCAAACGGTCCTCCGTCCGGGATGACGTCCGATCCGCCATCCGGTATGGCATGATGCTTCCCGGCAGGAAGAACCTGGTGCGATACCGGCAGCAGCCAAGTCCTTATGCTGTCATAGCATAGCTTTAGCGAGTCTTCTGCAGCATAGTCGCCTTTGTGGAATCTCCATCCGTCGTTGATGCTGATTCTCCCTGACGGCTGGGCTGCCGCTGTACATACTGCGAGTATGCACAGCAGCAGACATGATGCTGAATGTCTCATCGGATGCACGTTATGGTTTTACCGTCAGCCTGCCTTCCATCCGTATGTCACGGGAAGATGAGCCGATATAGATATTGAAATCCCCCGGGTTTACGGTAAAGTCGTGCTGCATGTAGTCGTAGTGCCGGAAAGCTTCCTCTCCGAGACGGATTTCGATCTTACGTGTCTCGCCTTTCTTCAGGAAGACTTTCTCATAGCCTTTCAGCTCCTTGGCCGGCCGGACGACTACCGGATCGACGGCTCCTACATACAGCTGCGCCGTTTCTGCAGCATCGTAACGCCCTGAGTTCGTGACATCGAAAGTTACGGAGAACTCTCCGCCGCCCAGATCCCTGATCTCCAGGTTGTCATAATCGAAGGATGAATAGGAAAGCCCGAAACCGAACGGGAAGAGAGGCTCGATGCCGCTGCGCTCATAGCCGCGGTAGCCTACAAAAACACCTTCGTTGTATTCCACCCGCTTGTACGGGTTGTCCGGTTTGACCTGTTCTGTGTTCGGATGGTAATTTCCGTATGTCGGATTGTCTTCAAGACGTTTTTCAATGGTGAAAGGCAGTTTTCCGCTCGGGGAGATCTTGCCGGTGATGATTTCAGCGATGGCATCTCCGCCTTCCTGCCCCTGGTACCATGCCATCAGTACACCGCCGGTGCGGTCTATCCAAGGCGTCATTTCCACTCCGCCGCCGGAATTGATCACCACTATGGCCTTGTCGGTATGCTCCAGTATGGTCTCCAGACACAGAAGATGACCTTCCGGAAGAGAGAACGGCCTGTCCCAGCTTTCCGATTCAAGATACCAGTCATATCCGAGGCATACCACCACAGCATCGGCCTTCCTGACGGCTTCTATGAATTCCGGATCGTTCAGATAGTCGGCATAGCGGAACATGGCCTGCTGGTTGGAGCTGCCGTCGAAATGTTCGTATCTTATCTTGTACGTCTTTCCTCCATCGAATTTCCTGTAGCCTTCCTTCTGGCGGAAAGGATGGCCGTACCATTGTCCGAAGAGTTCTTCTCCATCGATCGTGACACGGTATCCGTCATCGCCGCCGGCTGAAAAATACAGTACGGCATCATTTTCCGGTCTGTAATAGAAAG
Source organism: uncultured Bacteroidales bacterium (assembly GCA_944326385.1). Lineage (GTDB taxonomy): Bacteria > Bacteroidota > Bacteroidia > Bacteroidales > UBA932 > Cryptobacteroides. The sequence continues at coordinate 6,520 of CALVDT010000015.1, forward strand.
TGTAGCGGTCTGAATAGTTGTCCGTATCCACTATTCCCGGTACCGGGGAATCCCAGCCTTCATAGTCTATTTCATGGACGATTGCCGTATGGACGGGACTGCCTTCCAGGTCAGTATTGTTGAAGTATTCCGCAACAGCTCCGCGGACAGTGCAGTCCGGGTCTGCGAAGAAGATGTCCAGATCGGTCTTCCACAGATCCGGTGTATAGCCGAATTCCAGTTTTCGTCCGAGGTTTTTCCTGAACCCGTCGGCAATGCTGCTGGTTACGAACGGGAATACCTCTCCGCTGCCGCCACCCTTTGCTACAAGCTCGGAATTCGGGCCGCATACGACTATCCTGCCTTTTGTCACCGGCAGCAGACCTTGCTCGTTGCGGAGCAGGACAGCGCCTCCTCTTTCCACATCGAGAGCCACGCTTTCGGAATAAGGATTGCGTTCACTGAACCTCTCGTCTTTCTGCGGACGATCCAGGAATCCTAATGCCATGAGGGTCTGCAGCACATGCTGCACCTTCAGATCTATGACACGTTCGTCTATCACCCCGTTCCCTATGAGTTCCTTCATTTTGGCCGGGTCCAGCAGCCATCCTCTCGGCATTTCTATGTCGAGTCCGTTATAGACCCCGTTAATAAGGGTGTATGTGGCTTCCCAGTCGGACGTGACTATGCCTTTGAATCCCCAGCGGTCCCGCAATACGTCGATATTGAGATAGCTGTTTTCCGTCCCGTGCCTTCCGTTCACCAGCCCGTAGCAGTCCATTATCATTCCGACATTGGCCTGGCGGACACCTTTTTCGAAGGCCGGAAGATAAATTTCGTTCAATGTCCTTTCGTCAATGTCCGCCGAAACATGATGCCTGTCATATTCCTGGTTGTTCGCTGCAAAATGCTTCATACAGGCCATTACTCCCATATCCTGCATCCCTTCTATATAGGCTGCTGCCATCTCTCCGGCCAGATACGGATCTTCACCGTAATATTCGAAATTCCTTCCGCAGACAGGGGAGCGGTAGATGTTCACTCCAGGTCCCATCATCACGTGGATACCGCGGGCACGGGCATCCTGACCGATTCCTTCACCGGTCTTGTATGCAAGACTCCTGTCCCAGGTGGCTGCCAGAGCCATTCCGCTCGGGAACAGCGTGCTGTGTGAGTCTATGCGGATACCCTGAGGGCCGTCGGCAAACCAGATCTCCGGAATGCCGAGGCGCGGTATGGCTCTGAGGTAGAATGAATTGTATCCTCCGATATACTCGAGTTTCTCGTCAAGAGTCATCTGTTTCACCAGGCTGACGGCTTTTGCTTCGTGCTCCGGTGTTATGACCTGTGCCTGCAGGGAAACACTGCAGATCATTGTTGCTGCAATCAGTAAATATCTTCTCATCTGTCTTTTTTTATTCTGTTATGTCAATCTCTCCTTCAAGCCGGATATCCTGTGAGGACGAACCCACAAGTATGCCGAATTTCCCCGGTTCTACAGTGAACCTGTGCTGTACAGGATCATAGAACCTGAAAGCCTCTTCATCAAGCTTTACGCTGACGCGGACAGTCTGTCCTTTGTCTATATGGACTTTCCCGTATCCTTTCAGTTCCTTGTCCGGCCTCGGTACGCGGGCCTCCATATCGCAGACATAGACCTGGGCCACTTCAGCCGCGTCGCAGTCTCCGGTATTCGTGATATCGAAGGAAACGGTATATTCCATGCCCTCTCCGGTGATTTCCAGATTGCCGTAGCTGAATGAAGAATATGACAGTCCGTAGCCGAACTCGAACAGCGGGCTTGTCCCCGATTTTTCGAATCCGCGGTATCCGACGAAAATGCCTTCATTGTATGCCACCCGTCTGTACGGAGTATTGAACATGCTCATATCCACGTTTGTATAGTAGTTGCCGTATGTCGGATTGTCTTCAAGTTTCTTTTCCATAGTGAAAGGGAGTCTGCCGCTCGGGGATATTTTCCCTGTGATGATCTCCGCGACTGCCTGCCCTCCTTCCTGTCCTGGATACCACGCCATGATTATGGCGCGTACTTTGCCGATCCATGGCATCATGTCCACGCTTCCTCCTGCGTTCAGGACCGCCACTATATTCCTGTTATGCTCATACAGCGCATCGATAAGGTCCAGCTGGCCTTCAGGCAGACCGAAAGTCCTGTCTCCGCCTTCATGTTCGGTTATGGCGTCGAATCCGATGCATGCAATCACGGCATCAGCCTTTTCAAGGGCTTCTGTGAATTCCGGATCATTGAAATGGTCGGCATAGCGGAACATTACCCTGGAGACGGAGAAATCGTCCGAATGCTCGTATGTGAACTTGTAGACATGGCCTGCTTCGAATTTGCGGAATATGTCCTTGGAGCGGTAGGCCTTGTTCTCCCAGTCGTCTATGACTGTCTCTCCGTCTATGAGCAGGCGGTATCCGTCATCGCCCCCCGCTGAAAGATAAAGATACGACTCCGTTTCAGGCCTGTAATAGAAAGTATATCTGTCGGAATAGTCATCAGGAACGATGCCAGGTACAGGAGATGCAGGGAATTTACCGTCTATTTCAAGCACGCGGGAAGTGTGGACAGGCTCTCCTGACAGGTCTTTTGAGGCGAAATATTCAGCCGTGGCACCTGGTACTGTGCATTCCGGGTCAGCGAAGAAGAGTGAAAGATCTGTCTTCCATCCGGAGGTGTCATATAGAGACTTGTATTTCCGTCCCATCTTCCTCATCCCCTCCGACACAGGACAGCTTTCAAAAGGATAGACGACACCGCTGCCTCCACCTGTCACTATCGTGTTGGCGTTCGGCCCGCATACTACCACCTTGCCTTTTTCAAGCGGCAGCAGCCCGTCATTCTTCAGCAGCACGATGCCTTCCCTTGCCACTTCGAGGGCTACGCTGTCCGAATAAGGGTTTCTTTCCCCGATGCTTTCATCTTTCTGCGGCCGGTCGAAAAACCCGAAGGCAATCAAAGACTGAAGGATATGCTGTACCTTCAGGTCAATGACGGATTCATCCACCACCCCGTTTTCTATCAACGGCAGTATCTTGGCCCGGTTCATCATTCCCCCGCCAGGCATTTCTATGTCAAGCCCGTTGAAAATAGGACCGAGCGTCGAATATGTCCCGCCCCAGTCCGACATCAGGATTCCTTTGAACCCCCATGTGTCACGCAGGACATCGATATTCAGGTAACCGTATTCTGAGGAGTGTACACTGTTCACAAGATGATATCCGTTCATCACAGCCCCCATTCCGGCTTTCCTGATGGATTTCTCGAATGCTGGCAGATAGATTTCGTGCAATGTCCGCTCATCCACGTCGGATGATACATTGTAGCGGTCCCATTCCTGGTTGTTGGCTGCAAAATGTTTGGCGCAGGCCATGACTCCCTGGCTCTGGATGCCTTCCACCATGCTGACAGCGGTCTCACTGACAAGATACGGGTCTTCCCCGTAATATTCGAAGTTCCGTCCGCAAAGCGGAGACCGGTATATGTTCACCCCCGGCCCGAGCATTATATGCACACCGCGGGCTCTGGCATCCTGCCCTATGCCGATGCCCATGGACTTGACAAGTTCCCTGTTCCATGTGGCGGCGGCAGCCATCCCGCATGGATACAAGGTGCTTTTCTTGTCCCGGCCGATCAGCTGTGCGCTGAAATCGTTCCGTACACCCTGAGGTCCGTCGGCCATGCGGATCTCCGGAATCCCGAGCCTGTCCACCGCACGGATGAAGAACGTGTTGTAGCCTCCGATGTAATCGATTTTCTCTTCAAGCGTCATCTGTTCCACCAATGCACGGGCCATGGCCTCGTGTTCAGGTGTGACAGGCTGTGCAATGACATGAGTTGCGGCAGTCATGGCCGCACTCAGGATGAATACGGTTCTTTTTAGCATAATGTCTTGTATTTCAGTGGTTTTTATTTTCCGTAGACACGGATGTGCTGCTTTGGTGCTGCAGGATCCGGGGAATCTGACTTTGTGATTTCGTATCTGATCGGTGCGCTTATGCTGAGCATGTCCAGAATCTCCGGAAGGGTTTCATCCGTGAATACGGCGTGATACACGTATTTGTCCACAGACGGGTCGCAGACTGTGAATTCCACGTTATAGAGCTGTCCGAGACGGTGGAACACGTAATCCAGACGGTCATTCTCGAAAATGATGCGGCCATTCCGCCATGCACACCATTTCTCGGGATCCGACCTGGTGATGGAATAAGTGTTCACCCGCTGGTTGAAGCTGACCCTGTCGCCCGGAGACATGCGCAGAGTCTTGCCCTTCATGTCTATGTCCACTACGCCCCGGACCATCGTCACCGAGACTATGTCGTCATTACGGAAAGCATCCACATTGAACGCAGTCCCCGTAGCCGTGACCTTGACATTCCGGGTCTGGACAATGAAAGGATGCGATTTGTCGGATTCCACTTCAAAATATGCTTCTCCCGTGAGCGAAACTGAACGCCCGTCCTTGCCGAAAGACAGAGGATAGCGGATGGTGCTTCCTCCGTTGAGCCATACCTTGGAGCCGTCCGGAAGTTCCAGACAGGTATTTGTCCTGAATGGTGTGGTTACTGTCTGCCATGCAGTCGCGCTTTCGTCCTGTTCCATCTTGTCGGACAGCAGGTACGCCGAGAGGAGTGCCAAAGGCAGGAACAGCACGGCGGCGGCATGCTCCAGAATACGGATGAACCGGACTCTTCGGGATTTCCTTTCCTCCTTGTGCATGACACTTATGGTGCGTCCGAGGGCTGCATCCGTATCTATGCCTTCCGGATCGAACGGCGGGCGGACAGCAAATTCAATGTCTGCCATTCCGGCAAACTCCCTGGCATTCTCCGTATTTTCCTCAAGCCATGCCGTCAGCATCGCCATATCTTCCGGTGTGGCTTCTCCAGCAAAATATCTTGCGGCGGCCCGGGCAATACGTTCATTCATTTTTCCCATTTCAAAATCATTTGGCGTCAATCCGACGGTTAACTATTATCAAGACAATTCACACAGGATTTACCACAGCGGAATTCCTGAAAAGAGCAGAAGAATCATCAGAAAATCCTTCAGTTCCACCCGCAATATCGCCAGGGTCTTGCCGATTCTGGATTCCACTGTCCGTTTGGATACACCCAGCATGTCTGCAATCTCCTGGTATTTCATCCTCTTGAACCGGTTCATTTCAAAGGCTTCCCTGCATGGCGGCGGCACTTTTCCGAGCGCAGCATGCAGCCGTTCCCCGAGTTCGGAATACAGGACGGTTTCCTCTTCTGTCCTTGCAGACATCCAGCTCAGGAATTCTATAGTGGTGTCAGAGGTCAGTTTGCGATGCTTGATTTCATTCAGACAGCGGTTCTTCACAGCCCCGACAAGATACGAACGCAGCGGGACAGCTATGTCAAGCTTGTCCCGCAGGTGCCATATCTTCAGGAATATATCCTGGACGATGTCTTCACACGCCTCCTGGTCAGGCAGGTAACGTCCTGCATAAAGGACAAGATCGCGGTAATGCAGGATGAACAGCCTGGAGAAAGTCTCGTGTCCGCCTTTTCTGAGATCGGCAAGCGTTATGGTTTCTTTCATTCGGAGAGCCTTTCCGTCATTTCCTTCAATATATCCGGACGGTCAGTCGTGATGTAGTCCACACCCATGGCCATGAATTCCATCATGTCTGCAGTGGAGTTGACTGTCCAGACGTTCACTTTCATTCCCCTGTTGTGGGCGTCGCGGATCCATTGAGGATGGCGTCTGAGGACATCCATCTGGTAATCTATGCATCTGATGTCTGCAGCGACGGACCATGGGTCCTTGTCCCCGTTGAGATATCCGACAAGCACACCGGGAACCTTGGATGCTATGCGCTGGCAGATCTCATAATTGAATGAGATGAAATCCACCTTTTCCATCATTCCACGTTCTGTCAGATCCTCGATGATGGCATCCACCACCCGTTCGTTGTTGGCCGTGGTGCTGTGCGGTTTGATCTCTATGACAAGTTTTGTGTCCGATCCGGCTATCTTGTCCAGATAGACATCGAGAGTGGCGACTTTCTCACCGTTTGACAGAGTTATGTCCTTGATGTCATCGTATGTGGAATTCTCTATCCCTGTCCCGTTTATGTCGGGATCATGGTTCGAGACCACTACTCCGTCAGTCGTGATATAGAAATCGGCTTCCGAGCCATATACCCCAAGTCCTATCGCGGCTTCGAACGAAGCAATGGAATTTTCCGAGGCCCCGTTCACGGTATGGAATCCGCGATGGGCTATTATCTCCGGAAGATTCTGCAAGGTAGGCTGGTCCGAGATGGTCATTTCTACTGTACCGACCGGGCACTGTGCTTCTCCTCTCAGCAGTACCATGCGCCATGTCCCCGAGCTCAATCCTGACGGGATCGTGAAAGACACCGACTTTCCGGATGTCACGGTTTCGCACTCGAATGAAACGCTTCCGTCTTCGAGGGATTCCAGCCTGATGATGTCCCCGTTTTCAAAACCGCTGCCTGCCACCTTGAAGACTGAACCGTGTGCCACATCAGCTGCCGGCAGATAAAAGATGTCGCGCAGATCTATCGTTCCCCCTCCCGCGGGCTCGCAGTCTTTGACCTCATCCCAAAGTGCGGAAACGCTGGCCGCCGGCAGCGGGTCATCATAGATTCTCGCCAATACGATGTCCCCTTTCCATCCGGCTTCGGCCTTGTTGTCACCGGCATCGCACCCTATGCCGAACCAGTAGCAGTTCGGGTTGTTCGGGAAATTGAAGTCTCCGGCAGCATCGATTTCCGCTTTCATCTCACCGTTGACATATATCCGCGACTTTCCGGCGTCCTTGTCCCATACTCCTACCAGATGGTAGTATTTCCCGCGCTCCGGAGTCACTCCGCTTCTTGTCCATTGCCAGCCTCCGGACGAGAGATTCGGCAGGAATGTCAGTTCCGTGCCGCGGTCTGCCTTGGTTATGAGGAATCCTGTCCCTCCTGACTGCATGGAGCTGAGCGGCTTGATTTCCTTGGCGCCGTCAGCATCGGCATCGTACATGACCAGGATCTCGAGAGTGTGGCCGTCGGCAAGGGCGCTCTGGAAGCCGGTATTGTTCCTGTAATCCACCTTATAATAACCGGAAGCCGGATTATCTCCGGGCGTATTGTTGAAGCGTGCCGCATACCGTCCGTAGCTGTCATTCCAGTAGGTCATCAGAGACGCCCCGGGGATATATTCCACCTTGTTCTGCATGGGAGACACATCGGATGCGGTGCCGTCATTGTTGAACTTTATGTCGAGCAGGTCGGCGGTGAAGCCGTTCTGGGTGATTTCCACTGTCTGGGACAGTTCCGGATTTTCAGGGATTGAAACAGTCACTGTCGCTGTCAGTCCGGAGAAATGCGCGTTCTGTGCAGCCGTAAGGGTAAGGGCAGTCCCGGTTCTGGATTTTTCCGAGAGCCATTCTCCGTCCAGGCTTGAAATCCCGTATTCCCACTCGCCGGCATTCGTGTCGACTGTCAGGGTCAGATCCCCTCCTGCTGCAGGTATTGTCTTGCGGTCTGCGGTGACGGAAAGGTATGGAATGTCGGCCGCCTGCTCTATGGTGACCTTGTATATCTCTTTATCGTCGCACCTGAAGACAAGTCCGGCGTTTCTGGCGGATGTCCCGGTATTGGCCGAAGCGGAAATGTAGACTGTAGAGGAGCCTTCTCCATGGTCAGGTCTGACGGAAAGCCATCCCGCATCGTCTGGTTTCGTTATGGTCCACGAGCCGGATGTCTCAAGCGAGAATATTTCCGAATAATTTCCTGAAGATATCTTGATCCCGGACGGATTTGTCCCGTCGTCCGGAGTCACGAATGAAAATTCCGGACCGGTTTCCAGGTCCTCGTTCGCGCATGCACAGGCAAGTGCCGCCATGAAGGCTGGAACGAGCATAAAAAGATGTCTTTTCTTCATAAAAGTGCAAATTGGTTATAGTTGATTATCGGTCAGGTGGATAACTCAAAATAGTGTTCTCTGCGTTACGTTTGGAACTCTTCCTTTTGGGTTACTCACGTTAATATAAGACAATTCTGCGGCAATTAACCACATGGAGAAGAAGAATTTTTCGGAAGTATTCATTTTCCGATGTGTGCTTTTGTTCCTGAGATGTCTTTATGTAACCAGCACTAATAACCGATAATTTATGAAAAGAATTCTGACTTTGCTTTCACTCGTGCCGCTGACAGGTCTGTTTTCTTGTTCCGACGAATACGAGTTCTTTCCGTATGAGCCGGAAAGACCCGAGGTGCAGGAACAGACTCTGCTCGAATATGATTTCCTTGCAGACGGCCCGGAGGCCATGGCCGATTTTTCCAATGTCGAGAACAGCGGGTCCTGTGCCATTGAATCGCGTGGGCTCGCATTTGACGGGACCGGGGATGCTGCAGTCTATCTCGGGATGGACCGACGGATTACTTTTGAGGAGCGCGTGACGCGTGTGCGCCTGTCCCTGTTCGAGGATACCTGTTTCGGGCTGCACTGGCTCGGACGCGACGGGAAAGGCGGTTCTCTGTTTACCGTAGACGCGGTGGCAGGGACTCTCAATATCCATACTTATGGAGATGAAGACAGGATAGCATCATCTGTCCATTTTACAGTGGAGAACGGGCATGTCTATATTCTGGAAGCGGTCAAATCCTTCAGGGGCAATACATTCACCATAACGGACGAATCCACGGGCGCGACCGCATCTGTCGCCACGGTCTCTGAACTGGACTCGGGTGCAGGCGGCAATACCGTGGAGCAGAACGAGTTCAAGGGAGGCCGCCAGAACAATATCTTCGGTCTCCGGCGCCTGTCCGGCAAATCACCGTTCATAAAGAGCGTGGAAATCTCCGCAGCTGCGTCTTCCGGTCCGCTGATGTATATCACAGGGGATTCTGTCACCGAGGGTGACTGTGTCAGTGAAGAGGACAGGTTCGGCAAGGTGATGGCATCCTGGCTTGACGGGAAAGTAGTCTTCTCCGCCCAAAGCGGTTCCACTGTGGAAGGGCTGAAGGCAAGGATTGCCAATGAAGTCCCCGTCCTTCATCCTAAGTTTGTAATGGTGACAACCGGGACGGACGGTTCCTGTACGCGTGATGATCTGGTCGGTCTGGTGGAACTCATCCGCAGCTATGACGCCATCCCGGTGCTGAACCGGATTCCTGTGAAGAACGACGGAAGCAGCACAGCCATAAACGAGACCATAGCGTCTGTGTGCGAGGAACTCGGTGTGGCGAGCTGCCGTTTCGATCTTGCCACTGCCTATGACGGTGAAGACACATCCAGACAGAACACGGAATTCTTCAGTTCCGACTATGTCCACCCGAACGAAGACGGCCATTACGCCATGGCGAAGCGCCTTTTCGATATCCCTAGCATATTGCTTTATGCCAAGTAATGAATTTATATTCCTGACCTGAAAAGTTTTAAATATGGAATCCTTTTTCAAATTCTACCGTTTATCATTGTTGTGCAGCCTTCTCCTTGCTGCAGCATGTTCCGGAGATGTGGTTGCGGACCCTGACGGAGAGCCGTCGGAAGCTCCGGTCTTCATTTCCTTTGCTCCGGAGCAGGCCAAGGCCGGTGATGTTTTAACCATTACAGGTGAGCATTTCGGGACAGATCCGTCAAGAATCACCGTACTCATCAATTCCACACCGGTACAGATAGTCTCTGTGGCGGATGACGCCATTTCCGTCATTGTCCCGGAGGATTGCGGCTCAGGGGAAATCCGGGTGGGGATACGCAGAAACCCTGACGGAACTGCCAGATTGTACGAGACGACCTTCGAGACTCTGTTCACCTATACAGTGGAGTCGAACGTCTCTACGTTTGCCGGGAAATCCGGCATTTCGGGCCAGCATTATTTCGGGCCGTATCTTGAATCTAATTTCTATGCCCCGAGCCTTCTTATCTGCGACAATGCTGACAATTTCTATCTTGCTGAATGGGCCAGAGGGATCCGTCTGCTTTCTGACGGGGAGACGTCCTGGATGCTGCCGATGTACGGCGGAGGTTCCGCTGACCAGAATCAGGGGAATATCGCAACTGATGCATACAGTTATGATTTCCGTTCCATGGCATTTTCCAAGGATTATTCACGTCTCTGGATTTTGGTGAACCGTTCCGGCTCTAAAGGGGCATATATGGGTTACGCCCTGAAAAGTGACGGCTACAGACTCTGGTATCCGGACTCTTCCGATGATCAGCCGGATTGTGAGGGCATGGCTGTCAATCCTGCGGACGGGAGGATCATAGTCTGCCGGAACCATGAAGGTTCTACAGGTATCTTCCTTTACGACCCTGATTCCCATACCCTTTCTCCGGCTTCCGGCTGCAGTCCGCTCGGGGTCACATGCCAGTCCAGACCGGTATTTTCGAAGGACGGGACACGCCTTTACGTCATACACAAAGAGCGGCATTGCATCTCTGCCTATGATTACGATCCCCGGACCGGACAGCTGTCGGGCGAAGTCCACGAATTCGCAGGCCAGAACAGCGACACCGGAGAGTATGCAGACGGGACAGGAAAGGAAGCCAGATTCAACTATCCGGAATACGGGTGCTGCGACGGAGAGGGGAATCTCTATGTCGCAGACAGCTGGAACCACTGTATCCGCAAAATCACACCGGACGGGACAGTGACGACCTTCGCCGGCGTCCCGTATCCAAGCACTGACGGGAACAATCCTTCGGCATTTGCGAACGGCAAACCGTCCGAGGCTGTCTTCTCCAAGCCGAACGGTATCTGTTTCGACTCCAAGGGCAATCTCTATGTCGCTGAAGAAGGATTTGCCGACATCCGCAAAATCGTCATCGGCAACGAGCGGGAGAATGCCGGTGAGGAATAATATAACGAGTTCGACGAATTTCATGAAATTCATCGAACTACCTCTGAAGGAGCAGGACGAGTCCTGCGACGAGCCCCCGGCGAGGGGGCGAATGGGGGTGGCGCCCCTTGAAAAGGGGCTGTCGCCACAGCGACTGGGGTTTAAGATAGATGGATTTAGAAGAAATCCTTAACGACTGTTCGACGAATTCCCTGATGCTGAGTAACATAAATTCGTTGAACAGACGTTAATATAATGAAAGAAAACATATAACCGGAAAACAATAACACATCATGAAACAATTTCTGAAAACCAACATGACACGTGCGGCAATGTTCATCGCAGCCGCCGCCATTGCGCTTACAGCATGTACAAAAGAAGAAATAGTGGACGGAGACAAGACGGAAGGCAAGGCCGATGTCCCTGAATTCGTTTCCTATACTCCTGAATCGGCAGAAGTCGGGACAGAGACCGAAGCCATGATCATGGGCAAGAATTTCGGTACCGACGCATCCAAGGTGACAGTAAGTCTCGGCGATACGGAGATGACTGTCACGGAAGTGGGCAGATCAGTCATCAAATTCACTGTCCCGTCGACCATGCAGGAGGGTTCATATCCCCTGACGGTAACAGTGGAGTATACTGATGCTGACGGAGCCGCACAGGTGGCCGAGCATACTTTCGAGGTGAATTTCGAGGTCAAGGCCCGTGTGCCGGAAATCACAGGTTACAAGCCTGAAGCCGGCATCTATCCGGGAGGGGAGCTGACCATAGAGGGAAAGGATCTCGGTTCCGACCCGTCTCTGGTGACAGTCACTCTCGGTGACAAGACTCTCGAGATCAAGTCAGTCGCTCCCGGAGCGATTGTCGTGACAGTTCCGGAAGATGTCCAGTATGGTCCGTATGCTCTCAAGGTCGATGTCAAGTACGGAGTCGACGGCAGCCAGACTGCGACCAGGACCTTCCCGGATTTCCAGGTGCTCGAGAAAGAATATGTCGTGACTTCGGAAGTATGGGCAGGAGCAGGCTCCCAGGGTGCTGACAACGGCGGCCGCCTTGCCGCAAAATTCTTTGCTCCCCAGAGTCTCGCATTCGACGACAAGACAGGCTCTCTCTATGTGGGGGAAATCTACAACGGTGTACGTATGATCAATTCAGCAGGCAATGTTTCTTACTACAAGGCTCCTCAGGACAATAATCCTTGGTGGGACGGAGGACGTATCACCTGTCTTGTTTCAGTGGAAGGTGACCGTCTGGCATATGTAGTCCGCAATGCCCGTGATAGAGCATGGAAGTATCTGTGGCTTGCCGGCCGTTCAAGCGGAGAGTTCCCGGATGCGGTCGGTTATCAGGACTATAATTCCGATCTTGAATACGAGGACGTAGCGATCAATCCTGTAGACGGATATACCGTAGTCGCAGCTTCCCAGTGGTACTGGTGGAGAACCGAGTCGAGATTCTTCCTTGTTTCACCGGACGGAGGCACTGTCAAGGAGCCTGACTTTTCCATTGCAGACGGAAACAGCGACAAATCCGTCTGGAACAGTCATTATTCGCGTGTTGTCTTTTCTCCTGACGGGAAATGGCTGTATGTGGCGAGAGCCAGCAACGACATCAATACCGGAGCAGGCGACGGATCGAAGCCTGTTGCATATATCGAACGCTATCCGTATGATCCGGCAACGCATACGCTTGGCAACGCTGACTCGAGAGAGATAATAGCCGGAGATCCTTGCGGAGGCGCTTCAGTAGGTTCGGAGACAGGCCTTACCGACGGGGCTGTCGGCACCTCACGCCTTGCTGGTCCGAAGCAGATGTGTTTCGACTCTACCGGAGAAACTCTGTATTTCGTGGAATGTATCAACCATACATTGCGCAAGATTACGGACCTGGACGGCACGCCTACCGTAACCACAGTAGCAGGAAACGGCACCAAGGGTTCGGCCGAGGTCACGAATGCACCGGAGGAAGACATGAAGCACATAACCTTCGACACTCCTAAGGGGCTGGCGCTCGGCGATGACAATACGTTCTATATCAGCCAGGACGGTGATACCAAGGTTATCCGCAAAATCTCCATTACCCTCAAGGCTGCCGAATAGATGCATCCCGGATCATCATTCTCAACAGGTTTGAATTTATGCATAGAAATTTCATATTGACAGCGATAACGGTACTGATGGCGGCAGCGGCGGCATGTACGAAATTCGAAGGCGACGAGAGATTCGTCGACCTTCCGGAGCCGCCGCTCCAGCCTTGGTCCATAGAAAAGGCTCACGAGTGGTACAATGCACAGCCGTGGATAGTGGGATGCAATTTCTTCCCGAGCACGGCCATAAACCAGATCGAGATGTGGCAGTCTTCGACGTACGATCACGAGACTATCGACCGGGAGTTGGGTTGGGCTGCGGAACTCGGTTTCAATACCGTAAGAGTCTTCCTGCACAGCGCAGTCTGGGAATACGAGCATGATTCGTTCTTCCGCAACATCGACGACTTCCTGACCCTTACGGACAAGCACGGCATCAAGGTCATGTTCTGTTTCTTTTCTGGAGCAGGCGACAGGGTGGACCGCTGCCAGATCGGCAGACAGCTTGAACCGGTGGCCGGCCTGCACAACCTTGACTTCAAGGGCGACCCGGCGGTCATAGACGAGAACGAGAAAGCCATACCGGAGCGTTTCGACCTTATGCGCATGTATGTGGAGGAAGTTGTGGCCCGTTACCGCGAAGACGAGCGCATCCTTATCTGGGAAGCCTGGAACGAGCCGGGTACTGCATCCACACGTGAAGATGTCGTATCGGAACTGCTCCCTCAGGCCATACAGTGGATCCGGAAGCAGAATCCGGTGCAGCCTATCACGGTCGGACTGCATTCCCCCGACCTGGCACATGCCGGCTTCGGACAGATAGCCCTCTCCATGTCCGACATCAACTCCTATCACAGCTACAGTCCTTGGGAAGACCTTTATACTGATGCGGGAGTCCCTCTTGTGGGCATGAAGCATTTCGCTATGGACATCCTGGCATACGGACGTCCTGTGATATGTTCCGAGTATCTGGCCAGGGGCGGCAACTACAAGGGCACATTCCAGAATACCCTTCCGTACATGAAAGAGTACAGGATAGGTGCTATAAACTGGGGACTCGTATGGGGAAAGACCAACACCATATGGCCATGGGAGTCGGCAGCGGGCAGTCCGGAGCCTGAATGGTGGTTCCATGACATCCTTTACCCTGACGGCACTCCGAAATATCCGGAAGAAGTGGAATATCTTAAAGAAATCACCGGCGTATTATGAAAATTCAACAGAAGATATCAGGCTGTCTGGCCGTGCTCCTTTTCGGATTGCTGTCATGGACCGGGGCTTTCGCCCAGGATGGCCGGCTTTCGCTTGATTTGCGGAATGTCACGCTTGAAGAAGCCATGACCCGGATCGAGCGGCAGAGCGATTACAGTTTCCTGTATAACAAGACACTTGTGGATGTCTCCCGGAAAGTGACCCTGAAAGCGGAAAACCAGCCGCTGCGCCAGGTTCTGGACAAGCTGTTCTCGGGGACCGGTATCGGATATACCGTCCGTGACAGGCAGATAATATTATCCGTGACATCAGGGCAGGAATCACCCGGTCCGGTCCGCAAGGAAGAGAATATCATCACCGGAAAAGTCCTTGACGGGAACGGTGAGCCGCTGATTGGGGTCGGCATTGTCATCGACGGGACACTCTCAGGCACGATTACGGACGAGAACGGAGCATTCAGCCTCCGTGTCGATCCGGGAAACATACTTACAGTCACTTCCTTGGGTTATGAAACCACCAAGGTGGCGGTGACTTCCGGACGGACCAGTTACATGATTGTCCTTCAGGAAAGCACGGAGATGCTCGAGGATGTCGTGATAGTAGGTTATGGTGTACAGAAGAAAGCCTCGATTACGGGAGCTATTACAAATGTATCCGGAGATGACCTGAAAGTCAATGCGACAGTGAATACGTCATCGGCTCTGGCAGGTACCATAGCAGGTATCAACAGCCGTATGAGTGACGGACGTCCAGGTGCCACCACCAAGATCAGCATCAGAGGCATGGGCTCGCCTCTCTACATCATAGACGGTGTGCAGCAGACCGAGGCCCAGTTCAACAATATCGATGCTAACGACATCGAGTCCATCTCCATACTGAAGGATGCTTCGGCGGCCATCTACGGATTGCGCGCAGCAAACGGTGTCGTGGTCGTGAAGACCAGGTCCGGGCATCTGAATACCCGTCATACGGTGAATGTCAAGACACTGTACGGCTGGCAGGAATTCTTCAGGTTTCCGCAGCCTGCCTCCGCAGCTTCGTATGTCAGGACGAAATACCAGTCGGACGTAATAAAGAAAGCGGACAACCCGAGCTATACGCCTACATACACAAAAGAGGAATACCTCAAATGGCAGGCCGGTACGGAGCGCGGGTACGAAGGATTTGACTGGCTCGATTACGCCACGAATCCCGGCCCGCAGTCTTACTTCGGTGCGAACATATCCGGAGGTTCCGACAAGGTAAGCTATTATGTGTCGCTGAGCAATACGAATCAGGATTATGCCATCAGGGATTTCGGAGGGTTCAACAGGACGAATATCCAGGTCAATGTCAATGCAAATATCACCAAGCGGTTTTCATTAGGAGCCCAGGTGAGCGGACGTCTGCAGACCACAAAGGCTCCTGGTCTGGGCGGAGGCGATGAAGTAGGCTGGATGCTGTTCGGATCTTACAGGAATCTTCCTACTGTCCGTCCGTTTGTCAATGACAATCCCCTGTATCCGGCCAAGACGGCTCCGAGCTATATCTGGACCAACTTCGCCGTGACCACAATGTCCAAGAACGGGGAGGATGTCCGCAAGGAGCGTGTCGCATCGATCAACCTCAATGCCGAATACAAATTCACCGACTGGCTTTCACTGAGGCTTATCGGAGGCTATTCATTCCTTCATTCGTCCCGTACCAAGCAGGTCAAGACATTCGACCTGTATGACTATGACGAATCCACGGGAGAATATTATGTCATAGACGGAGAGCGCAATCCCGAGCTCTACAAGTCCAGCGGAATCAACGAGGACTACAGCGGACAGTTCACCCTCGATTTCCACAAGCAGTTCGGGCAGCACAACGTAGCCCTGACTGTCGGAGGAGAGGCTTCGCATCATATCTCCCCGAGCATCGATTTCACAGCCCGCCCCCAGACGGACATGTCTTCTCAGGTCAATACTTCCATACTGGAATCTCTCAATGACTACCTTGATTCCCCTCAGGCCAGGGCCGGTTTCATAGGCCGTTTCACATATGATTACGGCGGCCGCTATCTTCTGGAACTCATGGGGCGTTATGACGGATCCTGGAAATTCCCGCCATCGAAGCGTTGGGGCTTTTTCCCGTCGGTTTCCGCCGGATGGAGGATGACGGAGGAACCATGGTGGGACGTCAGTCTGAAACGCTGGGTATCGAACCTGAAATTCAAAGCTTCATATGGAGCGATGGGAGATGAAAGCACTGCCGGCTATTCGGCTTTCGACTACCTTGAAGGCTATACCTACAATTCCGGCGGGGCAGTCCTCGACGGGCAGTGGGTCATCGGTTCCCAGTACCGGGGTCTGCCTGTCACCGACCTTTCATGGCAGACGGTGACCATGTTCAACGTCGGCATCGAATACGGATTCTTCGATAACCGGCTGACAGGAGAAATCAATTATTTCTCCCGCACCCTGGACGGGATTCCGGCAAGCCCCGGCATCACCCTCCCGAATGAAGCCGGCTTCACTCTGCCGAATGAAAACATGGCTTCGCAGAAAATACGGGGCTTCGACGGAAGCATGAAATGGAGCGACCGTATCCGGGATTTCAGCTATTCCGTAGAGGGGAACTTCACATTTTCACGGAAATATGAATGGGACCGCGAACCTTGGATCCTCAGCAATTCATGGCAGGAGTACAGGCAGTATTACAGCCACCGTTATGCCAACCAGTGGTGGGGATATGAATGCATAGGACAGTTCCAGAGCTGGGAAGAGATCGCTTCCTGGCCGGTGGATATCGACGGTTTCGGAAATACCACGATGCGTCCCGGCGACCTTATCCTGAAGGACCAGAACGATGATGGCGTGATAAACGACATGGACAGCAGACCATTAGGCTATCGCCAGGATGATGTGCCGTATATGAGTTTCAACTTCAACATCGCGCTGGCGTGGAAAGGTTTTGACCTGTCTCTCCTTTTCACGGGTGCATCCATGGCTTCGTTCTATATGGACTACGAGCTGAAGAACCCTCTGCATGACGGAGGAAACAGCCCTGCATTCATGCTTGACGATGCATGGCATCTGTCCGATATCGACGATCCGTACAGCGAGTATGTGCCGGGAAAATATCCGATGGTCATCGACGGCAACGGAAGCCATGCGAATTACCAGAAAGTCAATAATTTCTGGCTGCGCAACGTGACTTACGTGAAACTCCGCAACCTGGAATTCGGATATTCCCTTCCGAAAAGGCTTTTGAGCAAGGCCCATATCGAGAACATCCGTGTCTTCACATCGATGCAGAACCTGTTTTCGATAGACAATCTCGGGGAGGTCGACATCGATCCTGAAATCGCCACGAGCAGCGGACAGCAGTATCCTACCACAAGGGTCATAAGTTTCGGTCTCAACTTAACATTTTAATAGAGGAAAATGAAAAAATCACGAATAATCTATCTGGCCGCTATCCTGATGCCGGTATTTCTCGCCGGCGGCTGTGCGGATTATCTGGAGGAAGAGGCTGACAATGTATTCACGCAGGAACAGATATTTTCCGACAATAATCTCATAGAATCCGCCATCGCGAATCTTTATGGCCGGGTAGACTGGGGACAGAGTTTCAGCAACATCACATCCTATACTGAACTGGACGAGGCGGCCTATGGCTGGGGAGCGCCGAGCTCGACAGCGCAGTTCTTCCAGAACCACTGGCGTATCTACGAGTACGGGCTGATGAGGGAGATGAACATCTTCCTCGAAGGACTTTATTCTGAAGCCGCCATGGAGAACCGCCAGCTTACCGAGGACATGAGACGCCATTATGAAGGCGAAGTCCGCTTCCTGAGAGCCTGGCTTTATTTCAACATGTGCGAACGTCTCGGAGGACTGCCTCTGATAGGGGACAAGATCTACGAGTATGAGGGGCAGTCGCAGATTCCGAAAATGTACATAGCGAGATCCACCGAGGAGGAAACCTATGACTATATCATTTCCGAGTGCAACGCCATCGCGGAATATTTCCTGTCGGATGTGGACGATCCCATGACTAACACCAATGCCGCACGTGCCACGAAATGGGCGGCGCTTGCCCTGAAAGCCAGGGCTGCGATTTATGCGGGCTCCATAGCAAAATACAATATCGCCAACAACTGTCTTATCCAGACATCGGGACTTGAAGTCGGCATTCCGGAGGAAAAGGCCTCCAAGTTCTACCGTATAGCATATGATGCTGCCAGGGAAATCATCGAAGGAGGCAAATTCAGGCTCTACGAACAGAACAGCGACAAGGCCTTGAATTTCTACGACCTCTTCGTCAAGAAAGACAGCAATCCGGAAGTCATCTGGGCATTGGATTACATCTACCCGGGAAAGACCCACGACTGGACGAACTACAATTACGCGTCTGCAGTGAAGTCGCAGGATTTTGCAAATGCTGTCCTGCCTGTGCTGAATCTGGTGGAGGATTTCGAATATGTGGACAACCGCAACGGCGAATTGAAGATACGCAACGGTGCCGACTATGTCTATTACGACAATCCGGAGGACCTGTTCAAAGGCAAGGACCCTCGCCTGTGGGGAACAGTCATATATTCCGGGGCGGATTTCCGTTCTACCCGTATCGAATATCAGGCCGGCATACTTGACAAGAGTTCGGGTTCCTTCAGGACGGTCACCGGTACGCCCGGCCAGACTGACGCCAGATACGGTGGCGTGGTCACCAGCATAAACGGACCGGTGGCAAACAATGACCTGTACATGAACAAGACGGGATTCAATGTCAGGAAATATGTGTCGGAGAATCTCGACCAGGGAGCCCGCGGCAGCGATGTATGGTTCATCCGCTTCCGTTATGCCGAGGTGCTGATGATAGCATCGGAGGCGGCCCTTGAACTTGGCTATACCGGGGAAGCCCTCGACTATATCAACCAGATACGGGACAGGGCAGGCATAAGCCGTCTCGAATCCATGACTATCGAAGATATCCAGAGGGAGCGCAGGGTGGAATTCGCATTCGAGAACCACAGATGGTGGGATGCAAAGAGATTCCGTATCGCACACACCATATGGAACGCCACCGACGATGCCAGGCTGTATTCCCTCTTCCCGTACAAGGTCTATGCTCCGGATGAGCCGGAAATAGACGGCAAGTGGGTATTCGAGAAGACAGCGTGCTACATGAAGACCTATCCTCTTTATTTTGACCGCATGTGCTATTATAACGGCATCGATGATGCCTGGATTACGGCCAATCCTCTGCTGAAGAAGAATCCGTTCCAATAGAAATCAATTTTAAAACAACAGGAATAAACAATGAAAAGATCTGTCAGCATAATAGCTTTCTGTTCATTGCTTCTGACGGGATGTGCCTATGATAATTACGAGGCTCCGCAGAATCTTCTTACAGGACGCATCGTATATGACGACGAGCCGGTCGGATTGAAGCAGACCGGTACCGGTCAGGACTATAACGTGCTTGAACTGTATCAGCCCGGGTTTGAAGGGACTGCCCCTATTCCGGTGTATGTCGACCAGGACGGGACTTTCTCGGCCAAATTGTTCAAAGGGTCGTACAGGCTGGTGGCGAAGAACGGTTCAGGGCCATGGGTGGATATCGGGACCGAACTTTATTTCGATGTGAGAGGAGACATGTCCATCGATTTCCCCGTCACTCCCTATTATGTCATACGGGACGAAGAATTCTCCGTGGATGAGGAGGACATGCTTACGGTTACCTTCAGTATAGAGCGTGGCGCGTTCACGTTGATAAACGGCAAGCCGGATGCATTGATCGAAAGCATCTCCCTGTATATAAACAACACCAGGTTCGTGGATGATGTCACTTACAGGAAAAAGATAGATGCCGCATCCCTCACTATCGGCGAGCAGAGCATAACCGTCAGCCTCAAGGATGCGGAACTTCTCAAATATCCGGCACTTTATGCCAGACTTGCAGTGGGGACGCAAGGCATTTCCCCGAAGCTTTATACTGCAGGCTCTGTCAGGGTGAAGTGATTGTCATTTTGCAGAACCGGAGGGCATGCGATACATGAAACCTATATTGGCTTTACTGATTCTGGCGGTTTCCTGCACATCTCCGATTGACAGGATGGCTGTCGTGGGGAGGCACAACATCGAGGCGTTTGTCACCGACCCGGACAGTCCCGCCCAGGTCGGTAACGGACGGTTCGCATTCGGTATGGATATTACCGGACTCCAGACCTTCGTACCTTTCAACACCCTTTCCGACTGGGGATGGCACAGCTTTCCCCAGGACGATGTTACACGCTCCCAGCATTATGAAGGCGTGGAAGTCATGGCAGGAGACAGAAGAGTCGCTCTGGCATTCCCGGATGAGACCCAGCCGGAGATATCATCATGGCTGGCAGTCAATCCGCACAGGTTCAATCTTGGCCGGATAGGTTTCCGCATACTGAAAGCCGACGGGTCGGAAGCCGCTGAATGCGATATCGGCGATGCGAACCAGAAGACGGAGCTCTGGACCGGAATCGTCACCAGCAGGTTTTCGGTGGAAGGCATTCCCGTAGAGGTGCGGACGGCTTGCCATCCGGACAGGGATGCGGTGGGAGTGAATGTCACGTCTCCGCTGCTGGAGGCAGGAAGGTTGCAGATTTTCCTGGATTTCCCGTATGCGGATGCCGGATATGTTTCGCGCTATGTCGGTGATTACAGCCATCCGGAAAGCCATGTCTCCGACCTGGTCTGCTCCGGTGATTCCACTGCGATCATAATGAGGACCATGGATTCGGCAGACTATAACGTCGCCCTGCGCTGGCAGAAGGCTTCTGCAGGCATACTGCCTCCTGATGACGGTTCCCACAGGTTTCTGCTCATGCCTGCAAGCTGCGGATCTTTCGCTTTCGTCTGCGAATTCTCTCCAGGTGAGACCTGTGCCCCCGGTGTGGAAACTGTCTTTGAAGAAAGCGCCAGGGCGTGGGAGGAATTCTGGATGTCGGGGGCGGCAGTGGATCTGTCGGAAAGCGAAGACCCCCGATGGAAGGAATTGGAGCGGAGGATAGTGCTGTCGCAGTATCTTATGCGGCTGAACGAGGCCGGACAGTGGCCACCTCAGGAAAGCGGCCTTGTAAACAACGGGTGGCATGGCCGTTTCCATTTCGAAATGATATGGTGGCATGAACTGCATTATCTGTTATGGGACCGCCCGGAGCTTGCTGCCGAAGCCATGGATGTCTACCGCAGATTCCTTCCTACCTCCCGGCTTCGTGCCGCGCGCCAGGGATACCAGGGCGCGAGGTGGCCGAAATGCACGGGAGATTGTGACGTGGAATGGCCTCATCTTATCCACGCTACCCTCATCTGGCAGCAGCCTCATCCCATATATCTTGCCGAGGCTCTTTACAGGATAAGGCCGGAGCAGGAGACCCTTTCCGGATGGAGCGATGTGGTGTTTGCCACTGCGGAATACATGGCGGATTTCGTGCAGCGCGACACTGCCGGCGGCAGATATGTCCTCGGGCCTCCATTGTGCCCTGTCTCGGAGAACACCCCGATATTCGGGACCCGGAATCCGGCTTTTGAGCTGGCATACTGGCGTTATGGCCTTGAGACAGCCCAGAAATGGCGGGAACGGCTCGGCCAGCCGCGAAGCAAACGATGGGACGATGTGCTGGAGCATCTTGCCCCGCTTCCTGTCGAAGACAGCTTGTATGTCACGTACGAAGGCATCAGCGATATGTGGACAGGATACAACTTCGAGCATCCGGCATTGGCCGGGGTTTTCGGGATGCTTCCCGGTTATGGCGTGGACAAGGACATTTTCCGGAATACCCTTGAAAAGATACTTTCGGAGTGGCAGTTCGACAAGGTCTGGGGATGGGACTTCCCGATGCTGGCCATGGCGGCGGCACGATGCGGAATGCCTGAGAAGGCAGTGGATCTCTTGCTATACAATTCCGACAATTTCCGTTTCGACCCGCATGGTCTTGCTACGGGAGGTCCGTTCCCTTATTTCCCGTCGAACGGAGGCCTGCTTGCTGCAGTGGCGATGATGGCGGCAGGCTGGGACGGTTCGGAAGGCCGGATACCGGGATTTCCCGACGGATGGCATGTTAAGGCCGAAGGCTTCAATAAAATGCAATAACTCCAAAAAATCTCGTATCTTTGCCGACTGTAAACCGATCGGCTATGTCAGAGAACGAAGATATACTGAAAGAAATCACGACGCAGGAATATGAGCATGGCTTTGTCACCGATGTCGAGCAGGAATTCATTCCGAAAGGCCTGAATGAGGACATCATAAGGCTCATATCCGCGAAAAAGGAAGAGCCGGAGTGGCTGCTGGACTTCCGGCTCGACGCTTTCCGCAGATGGCAGAAGATGAAACTGCCGGAGTGGGCCCATCTCGACATTCCGGACATAGATTTCCAGGATATCATATATTTTGCGGCACCCAGGAAGGACAGGCCTGACAAGATAGACCCGGAACTCGAGGCTACCTTCGAGAAACTGGGCATTCCTCTGCATGAAAGGGAAGCATTGGCCGGTGTTGCAGTGGATGCAGTGTTCGATTCCGTGTCGGTGAAGACGACATTCAGGAAGGCCCTTGCGGAAAAAGGCATAATATTCTGTCCGTTTTCGGAAGCCGTCAAGGAATACCCGGAACTCGTCCGCAAGTATCTCGCATCAGTGGTTCCTCCGGGAGACAATTTCTATGCTGCCCTGAATTCCGCAGTCTTCAGTGACGGTTCTTTCTGCTATATCCCCAAGGGTGTCCGCTGTCCTATGGAACTGTCCAGCTATTTCAGGATCAATGCAAGCGGCACCGGACAGTTTGAACGCACCCTGATAGTGGCGGACGAGGATTCTTATGTGAGTTATCTGGAGGGTTGTACGGCTCCGATGAGGGATGAGAACCAGCTGCATGCAGCCGTGGTGGAGATAGTGGTTGAGAAAGGGGCCGATGTGAAGTATTCGACGGTCCAGAACTGGTATCCCGGGGACGCGAAGGGACGCGGCGGTATTTTCAATTTCGTGACGAAACGCGGAATCTGCAAGGGGGAGGGCAGTCATCTGTCATGGACACAGGTCGAGACCGGTTCGGCGATAACATGGAAATACCCGAGCACCATACTCAAAGGGGACAATTCCTCGTCCGAGTTCTATTCGGTCGCTGTCACGAACAACATGCAGCAGGCCGATACAGGAACGAAGATGATCCATATCGGAAAGAATACCAGAAGCCGCATCATAAGCAAAGGCATCTCCGCCGGCCACAGTCAGAACAGCTACCGAGGCCTTGTACGCATAGAGCCGCGTGCGGAGAATTCCAGGAATTATTCCCAGTGCGACAGCCTGCTGATCGGGGACAAGTGCGGTGCGCACACTTTCCCTCATATAGTCAATTCCAGCAGGACTTCCATCGTCGAACATGAGGCTACGACATCCAAGATAAGTGAAGACCAGCTTTTTTACTGCAACCAGAGGGGGATCGGCCCGGAGGATGCGGTAGGTCTCATAGTGAACGGTTATGCCCAGGAGGTGCTTGCAAAGCTCCCGATGGAATTCGCCGTGGAGGCACGAAAACTCCTGCAGGTCTCTCTCGAAGGATCAGTGGGATAACAATTGAGTTACGTCATGTATGAGATAATCAATTACACGCTTTTCACTATCGGCGGAGACACCCCTGTCCTGCTGATTGACCTGGTCACGTCAATGGCCGGGCTGGCTTGTGTCATACTGGCGGGAAGAAACAGCAAATATAATTTCTGGGTAGGGTATCTGTACACAACATTGTTGTTTCTCATGTTCTGGAACAAACACTTGTATGCAAGTATCCTGCTTCAGCCTATTTCACTCGGAATAAATATACTCGGACATTACAGATGGACGCATCCGAAAAAGGATGAAATAAGTTCCAGAGACCGCAATGCCTTGAAAGTGACCATGCTGACCTGGCCGCAGAGAATCCTTGCCGTGGTTCTTGTGTTTGTCCTGGCCGGCATTTGGGGGTGGCTGTTGAGTTTTCTTGGAAACAGATGGTTCTCGGGGATATTCCCTGCGGACCCGATTCCGTATCTGGATGCCTGCGTGACTGTACTGATTCTCGTGGCGCAATACCTTTCTGCGTTGAAGAAATGGGACTGCTGGATAGCGTGGCTGCTGGTTAACCTTACACAGATGTGGCTGCATATATCGGTGGGTCACGTGTTCATGCCTGTCGTCAGCGGCCTTTATCTGCTGAATGGCGTGGTTTCTCTTTATAACTGGACCAAACTGTACAAGAATAAAGCATAAACTGTTTATGGATAACGATATCTTATTGAAAATCGAAGGTCTCAGGGCATCCGTGGAGGATAAGGAAATCCTCAAGGGAGTGGATCTGACGGTCCGCAAAGGCGAGGTGCATGTCATCATGGGGCCGAACGGTGCAGGAAAGAGCACCCTTTCGTCTGTCCTGGCCGGAAAACCACAATATACGGTGACGGGCGGGAAAGTCGCATTCCTCGGCCGTGACCTTCTGGCCATGAGCCCCGAGGAGCGTTCATGGGCCGGAATCTTCCTGTCTTTCCAGTATCCGGTGGAAATCCCCGGGGTGACCATAACGAATTTCATCCGTACTGCGGTGAATTCCAAGAGGAAGGCTCTTGGTGAGGAAGCCTTGTCGGCTGCCGCTTTCCTGAAACTCATGAAAGAGAAGATGGCTCTTGTACAGATGAAGCCGGAGTTCTCCAAGCGCGAAGTGAATGTCGGTTTCTCAGGCGGGGAGAAGAAACGGAACGAGATATTCCAGATGGCCATGCTTGATCCCGTGCTTTCAATACTGGACGAGACTGACAGCGGGCTTGACGTGGATGCATTGAGGATTGTAGCAGAAGGAGTGAATACTCTCAGGACTCCTGAAAAGGCAGCAATAGTCATCACTCATTATCAGAGACTTCTGGATTACATAGTCCCTGACATAGTGCATGTGCTCAAGGACGGGAGGATTGTGGAGACGGCCGGCAAGGAACTCGTGGCCAGGATCGAAGCCGAAGGTTATGACAGCATAGGATAATCCGGTGAATATCATGAGCGATAAGGAAATATTTACTGTCAGGCAAGGAACGGACCATAAGGAACTGCTGATCCCGGAAGGCGGAAGAATCCGGAAACATCTGATTCTTGAAGAAGGGGCTTCCGCCACGATAGTCCTGCTGGCTTTCCCGGGGATGGATTGCGGCATGGATTTCCGCGTGGAGCTTGCAGGCCAGGGAGCTTCATGCCGGCTCTCCGGGCTTTATCTGTGTCCGGCGGCGGAAACCTTTGACCTTGCCATAAACATGTTGCATAACGTGCCGGGATGCCGGTCACATCAGATGTTCAAAGGCATTGTCTCCGGTACGGCAAAGGCCATTTTTTCAGGCAGGATAGTCGTGGCTCCAGATGCCTGTAAGACGGAGGCGTATCAGGAGAACCACAGCCTGCTCCTGTCGGACTCGGCGAAGGTTGACACCATGCCGCAGCTTGAAATCTATGCCGATGACGTCAAATGTTCCCACGGGGCTGCGATAGGGAAGCTGGATGAGGAGGAACAGTTCTATATGCGGTCCAGAGGTATTCCGGAACAGGAGGCCAAGGTGCTGCAGATGCTGTCTTTCCTTTCCCCTGTCATGGACATGATTCCGGAAGGCAGCACGAAAGACAGTCTTGTGTCGCGCATTGAACAGACCATCCGATACAGTTTCTGATATGATAACCGAACCTTTTGTGAAGATCAACCTTGGTCTTGACGTCCTCCGCAAGCGGGATGACGGGTATCATGACATAGCCACTCTGTTCGTGCCATATCATGAGATACACGATACGCTGGAGATTGTCCGGGCAGATGATTATCCATCCACCCTTTCCGGACTGATGTCGCGTTATGACCGTGCGGCCGGCAAGATAGTCCAGGCCATATCAGACGACGCCAAAGTCATGATAACCATAGCCGGGAAAGAAGGAGTGGACTGGAATCCGCTGGAGGACCTGACTGTACGTGCCTACAGAGTCCTGTCAGAGGATTTCGGGCTTGGACCTGTCAAGATTTTCCTCGAGAAGACCTCTCCGGTAGGGGCTGGTCTGGGCGGCGGGTCGTCCGATGCTGCTTTTGCCGTCAATATGCTGGACCGGCTTTTCGGTCTGGAGCTCAGCCTTGAGGAAAAGGCAAGATATGCGGCAATGGTCGGCAGCGACTGTGCATTCTTCATATATGATGCTCCCATGTTCGGCAGCGGTCGTGGAGAGATTCTGGAAAGTTTCAGCCTCCCGGAGAATTTCAGCCGGGATTATGAAATAAAGGTTGTGGTCCCCGAAGGTCTGGCAGTGTCGACTGCCGATGCGTACCGCGGCATCATCCCGCATGAGCCTGCTATCCCGCTGAAGGAGCGCCTGTCCATGCCTGTCGGGCAGTGGAAGGACCATGTTTCGAACGCATTCGAGGATACTGTCTTCAGAAAACATCCGGAACTTGCCGCCCTGAAACAGTCCCTGTATGATTCCGGGGCAGTCTATGCCGCCATGTCAGGAAGCGGTTCCGCTTTCTTTGCCATATACAGGAAATGATAATTTCAGAAAAAACATCTGGAAAAAGAAAACTGTGGCGGAATTCCCGGATATGGGGCAGATGATTTTCCCGTCCGGGACAAAATGATTTCCTTTGAGGAAAAAACATGCGGGACATATATTTCCTTTTCCAGATTGTCTTTCTGCCTCTGTTTCTTCTCTCTTGCGGGAAACAGTCATGGGAGACTCCACGCCGGATTCCCCAGTATTCAACTGAAACCGGAGGTGCGGAACAGCAGCCCCGGAATCTTGTCTTCAATCTTGTCCTGGCGGAATATCCTGAAGGCTATGACTGGATCCGCGACACCCAGTACGGCACGGTGGACTGCGATATCGTATTGATGCGGCAGGACGGTATGAGGCTGCACGGTTTCAAGGCCGGCTATTATCATGACGTAAGTACGGACCCGGATATGGTAAGGTGCATTGACGGCCATGTGTTCACCGATTACTCGACGGAAGACATGACGGTGATCAAACGTGACGGAGAGGAGATTTTCAGGTACGAAGGCAGGGAAATGATGGCCGGTTTTGTCGAGTCCGGAGGTTCCGTATATACGCTCGGGATACCGCGTGAAGGTTCGGGCTGGGTCTACCGGCAGAACGGGAATGTCCTGTCTTCGTCATCTGCAGGGACGGTCATGCTCGGGCTTTATCTCGATGAAGGTGTGCCGGTGTTCGGATACAGGATCACTGAAGTCGTGGATTACAGGACGGAGACCAGATATTATGTGGTCAGGGACGGTGTGCAGACCCGGATTATGCCGGGTCAGCAGGAGACTGTAGCCGGGTTCCGGCTGCTGGACGGGAAGCTTTGTCTCGTGACTCTGGATTCTGTCACGGGGGAAGCTTTCTGGTCAGTGAACCGGCAGGGAAGAATCGGAATGGAAACAGCCGGAGCCAAAGTGTCCGGTATGGAGCAGATGGTGGCCGATACCGTTGCCGTATATTCTGTCGGTTACCTTGAGACAGGGGATGGCGCCGCAAGGACGGCAATATGGAAGGGTCCGGTATTGTATGATGTCTTGGATGAGTCTTTCAATCTTGTGGCCTGCTTCCCCGACGGGGACGATTTCAATGCAGTGGGATATTACGGGGATGACTCCGGTTCCCAGTTCCTGTACCGGAACGGCGGCTATTCTCCGCTTCCGGACGGATACCGTCTCGATTCGGGGACTTCGGCAGTGTTTGCAGGAGGACATTACTGCCTGTGCCTGAATCCTGTCTCGGCAGCTTCTCCTCCGCTTTACATCATAGACGGCCAGGAGTACCGGACAGAAGTGAACGGATGTTTCCTTGCCGCCGGTGCGGTATGGGAAACCTACCAGGACAACACTCTGGACTGATCGGGATTCACCGTGATCCTGACCTTCAACGTTTCCGGGGGCAGCAGTCCCTCAATGTTCTCGGCCCACTCTATAAGGCACAGGTGACCGCTGTCAATATAGTCATAGAAGCCGATGTCCAGGGCTTCTGCCGTGTTGTCTATCCTGTAGAAGTCGAAATGGTAGACCGGCTCTCCTCCGGATGTCAGATATTCGTTCACTATCGTGAAAGTGGGGGAGCAGACGGGGTCTTCCACCCCGAGCCGATGGCAGAGAGCTGTGGTGAAAGTGGTTTTTCCGGCTCCCATGGGAGCGAAAAACGCTATTATCCTGTTATCTCCGATTTTCCCGAGAAATTCCCCGGCAGCTTCATCGATGCTGCCGAGGTCTTTTATTATGACTTTGTTCTCCATCTCATTGGCAGGTTTTTCCCCGTAAAAATACGACAAATCCATCAGAAACTGTCGCGCTTTCCGGGAAAATCGACAATCGGGAATAGACAATCTTCACAGCAGCATGTCCATTTTGTCCAGCAGCCTGTATCTCGAGGCTTCTGCAATATGGGGAAGAGTGATCCGTTCTTCCCCGGCCAGATCCGCTATGGTCCTGGCGACCTTCAGTATCCTGCTGTATGCCCTTGCGGAGAGATTGTCCCTGTCTATCAGTCTGCCGAGGAAGATTTCACACTCCTTGTCCACCTTGCACCATTCTGCGGTGTGACGTCCTGTCATTTCGGCATTTGTCCTGATGCCTTCCCCTTTGAACCGTTCAGCCTGTATTGCTCTGGCCTTCATTACCCTGGCTGCGACCTGTGCGGAAGATTCGCCTTTCTTTCTGCCGATCAGTTTCGAGGCTTCCACGGCACTCATCCACAGATGGATGTCTATCCTGTCCATTATAGGTCCCGACAGCCTTGACAGGTATGCCGCCCTTTTCCCTGGAGTGCAGCTGCACCGGTCGCCCTCTCCGTAAAATCCGCACGGACATGGATTGGTGGCGGCTATCAGCATGAACGATGCCGGGTACTCTACCTTGTTCTTCAGTCTCGACACTATGACTTTCCTGTCCTCGATGGGTCCTCTGAGAGCCTCAATCACCTTCTTGGGGGCTTCACAGAATTCGTCGAGGAACAATATGCCGTTATGCGCCAGGGATATTTCCCCCGGCATGATGCGGTCGGAGCCGCCTCCGATAATGGCAGGCAGGGAAGAACTGTAATGCGGAGCCCGGAAAGGCCTTCTCCTCATCAGTCCGAGCCTCAGGTTCCCTTTTCCGGCTACGGAATATATCTTGCTTGTCTCTATGGCCTCTTCCGTGGCCATGGGCGGCAGTATTCCGGCTACCGCCTTCGCCATGGAGCTTTTCCCGGACCCGGGCGGACCTATCAGCAGGGCATTGTGTCCTCCGGCAGCCGCTATTTCCATCCCGCGTTTGGCTCCGTCCTGCCCGTATATGTCGGCAAAATCCATGATCCCGTCATCGGCCTGTTCCGCTGCCGGTGTGAATGCCTTCCCTGAGACAAGGAGACTGCTGCAGTCTTCTTTCCCCGACAGTATCTTCAGCACATCTTCGAGCCTGTCTACACCATAAATGTCGCATCCTTTGTATTCTATCGCTTCAAGCGCCGACCCGGACGGCAGTATGCACCCCTTGAACCCCTTCTCCCGGGCGAGTTCCACTATGGGCAAGGCTCCGGGAATGTCCCTGATAGAGGCATCGAGACCCAGTTCCCCCATTATCACATACCGGCATATGTCCGGCATTTCAGTCTGTCCGGAAGCCGCGATTATCCCGAGCGCTATCGGCAGGTCGTATCCGCTTCCGTTCTTGTGCATGTCGGCCGGTGCGAGATTTATCACTATCTTTTTTCCGGGGATTCTGAACCCGATGGACTGCAGCGCAGTGACTGTCCTCAGCAGGCTTTCCTTTACGGCGGCATCTGCGAGACCCACAAGATATATCCCTATGCCGGACGAGATGTTCACTTCCACATTCACAGGCACCGCTTTTATGCCTGAACATTTTGCACTGGAGACGGTTATCAGCATTTTTTATTGCAAATGTCGCGTCCTGCAGCGGGACAGGCATACATAAAAAGAAAAAAAAGAGCAAAAAAAAGAAAAAGATGTATCTTTGAGAAGAGTTTTCTGCCGGGAACCATATGCTGAAAGAATTTTTCATACAGACTGGACGTTATTTTCTTTTTCTCAAACTGGTCTTCCAGAAGCCGGAGAAATGGAAGATATTCTGGAAGCAGTTCATTCTCGAATCCGACAAGCTGATAGTCTCGTCAGTCGTCCTTGTGTCGGTGATATCCGTTTTCATAGGGGGAGTACTGGTGATACAGACAGCTTCGAACATGCAGAATCCTTTTCTTGACCGGATGCTTGTCGGATATATGGTCCGTGAAAGCCTCATCCTTGAATTCTGTTCCACCATGGTGGCGCTTGTCCTGTCCGGGAAGATAGGGTCAAATATCGCATCTGAGCTCGGCAGCATGCGTATTACGGAGCAGATAGATGCCATAGAGATGATGGGGGTCAATTCAGCATCATTCCTTGTCCTGCCGAAGATACTTGCCGTGACGCTCCTCAGTCCGCTTCTGGTACTTCTGAGCTTCTGTCTTGGAATCCTCGGCGGCTGGATTGTGGTCTATATGACTTCAATCATCCCTCTTGCCAAGTACGTGGCCGGGCTGAAATACTGTTTCAGCGAGTTCTATGTGTTCTACAGCTGTGTCAAGATGTCCATCTTCTGTTTCATGATTGCTTCCATTTCCGCTTTCAAGGGGTATTATGCCACAGGAGGTGCGCTTGGCGTGGGCCGGTCAAGCACGAAGTCGATAGTGATTTCCTGCATACTTATCCTTATGTTTGACCTGATCATCACCCAGCTTATGTTATACTGAACAATGCAGATGCGGAGAATGTCATGATCAAGATAGAGCATTTGAATAAAAGTTTCGGAGAACTGCATGTCCTGAAGGACATCTCCATAGAATACAGGCAGGGGCTGTGCAACATGATAATAGGCGCAAGCGGCTCCGGCAAGACCGTCCTGCTCAAGACCCTCATAGGTCTTATGCAGCCCGACAGCGGCACGGTCACGTTCAACGGTCAGGACATCTCCCGGCTTCCGTATGCGGAAAAGAAGCAGTTCAGACAGAACATAGGGGTGCTCTTCCAGAACAGCGCCCTTTTCGATTTCGCCACCGTCATAGAAAATGTCATGTTCCCGATGGATTTCTTTACCGACTGGTCCAGGAAGAAGAAAGTCGAGCGGGCAAGATATTGTCTGGAGCGGGTGAATGTCTCCGGCAACGACAGGAAGTATCCGTCTGAGCTGAGCGGAGGAATGCAGAAGCGGGTGGGGATTGCCAGAGCCATAGCCTTGAACCCGAAATACCTGATCTGCGACGAGCCCAACTCGGGCCTCGATCCGGAAACTTCAATCCTCATAGACCATCTTATCCATGGCCTGACACAGGAATTCGGCATGACAACCGTGATCAACACCCATGACATGAATTCCATCCTTGAGATAGGCGACAATATCGGATTCCTGCATCAGGGAAGGATGCTGTGGCAGGGTGACAGGCATACGATTTTCGATACCGACTGCGAGGAACTCAGGAAATTCGTATGTGCAAATTCCCTGGCGCGAAATATTATGGAAAAAAGGTTATAGACGGATTCTGAAGCCGAGTTCAAGTCCGAACATGAGCGGCTGGGACGTCCTTATGCTGCGAGGCTGTCTGGAGTCCGGGAAATAGTACCGGAGACTCGGATCTATGTAGATCCCGAAGGTGTCTGCCACGATGAATTCCATACCCATGCCCGCAGCCGCAGAGAACTGGAATCCTTTGACGGCTTCCTTGTGGTGGATGTCTATTCCGTCTGCCGACATCCTGAAACTGTTCGATACGCACTTCTCGGCACTTCCTCCGGCATAGACATAGAAATCTATGAATTTGCCCTTGAGAATGCTGAAATAAACATTGAGCGGAATTCCTATATAGTCCTGCCTGTTCAGGATATTCGAATAATAGTCACCGGAAGAAAGCTCTCCGTTTTCCTGTACCTGATAGTATTGTCCGGCAAAGGTGCGGCGGAGCATGGAATAGTTGACCCCGATGCCCAATGCCCATCTTTCGGTAAAGTCGAACTTGACTCCGGCCCCGAAGGAAATCGGGACAGAATAGGAGGATTCGCTCGTCTCGCTTATCTTGTTCGTCTGTTCATGTCTTCCCGGACGGTATGATATCGGTGCCGACGCATCTGACTGGAAACTTGCATTGGAGTTGCTGATTGCATTCCCGGACAATGTGAAGGAAGTCCTGATCCTTTGCCCGGAAGCCTTGTCTTCCTCCTGAAGCAGTCTTTCCCATTCCCTGCTTTCGTCGGTAAAGACGTCATCCTTGAGCATGTCTGCGGCAGGGACGGCTGTCTGTCCGGTCGTGGAGGTCTCTGAGCCTTGTCCTGCAGGTTCTGCCGGGGCGGCTGTTACAGGCGCTTCAGTATCTTCTGCACCGGATCCGGTTCCGGCTGCGGCTTCAGCCACGGATGCAGGATAACGGGTCCCGTCCATAAGAGGGGCAGCTTCCGGAATGTCTGCCAGCATTATATCGGACAGGCCGGAAACGGTCCTGTCTGTCCTTATGATCCCGAATCTGTCTCCGGAATCGGCCATCGTGTCAAATTCCCGTTCAGATACATGGCTGTCGGAGATCCCGGTAATGAACAGGGCGGCAGCTACGGCTGCGGCTGCTGCAGCCGGGCCTGCTATTCTCAGCCAGATCGGGAATACCCTTTTCCTGCGGGCATCCCCGGCTGCCTCTCCTGAGGAAAGACGCTTCTCTATCCCGAGCCATACACTCTCCGGAACTTCTTCCGTGGCATCGCCCAGAATGGATCTGATCTGTAAATCGAATTTATTTCCGTCCTCTGTAATCATTCCCCGTACTTTTAATCTTGTTCTGCAGCCATACACGTGCCCTGCTGAGCTGTGTCCGCGACGTGGTCTCGGTAATGCCGAGCATGTCTGCAATCTCCT
Source organism: uncultured Bacteroidales bacterium (assembly GCA_944326385.1). Classification (GTDB taxonomy): domain Bacteria; phylum Bacteroidota; class Bacteroidia; order Bacteroidales; family UBA932; genus Cryptobacteroides. The sequence goes on from CALVDT010000015.1 coordinate 39,557, forward strand.
TGTGCGAATATCCCTCGATGACGTACATGTTGAACACTGTCCTGAATCCAGGCGGCAGCGATGACACCAACTTCATCAGTTCCTTGTATCCCATGTCCTCAAGCTGGTCCGTGATGTCCGAGCTCAGATGGCGTGCATTCTCCAGTTCGTCACTCATCTTCAATGCATCCTTTTTCCTCAGATACATGAGGGCGGTGTTTATGAAAATGCGCCTGGCCCATCCTTCAAATGACCCTTCTCCCTTGTAGGATCCGAGTTTCGAGAACAACATGACGAAACCGTCCTGCAGGATGTCTTGTGCGACCTCACGGTCACCGACATATCGGATACATACAGGATACATCCGCGGTGCAAGCAGGTCGAATAAGGCTTTCTGGGCACTCCTGTCTCCTTTTATGCACAACTCTATGGTTCTTTGCTCCGAGGTCCCTTCCATTTTTCTCAACCTGCGCGTAAAAGATGCTCTATTAAGTATGAAAGTTGCATCATTGTCGCAATTTTTTCAAAGATAACTGTTTTTATGCTATTTTTGTAACGTTTTGCCCGGAGGATTTGAAATGAAGAACTTTTTTCAGATTGTCATATTGTCAGCGGTTCTCCTCTTCTGCAAGGATGCTGCAGCGGCCGGATACGGTAGCGGAGATGACAGGATAGCAGAGAATCTGATCATAACTGCCGTGGCGCATTATGACGACAGGGAATTCCCTGAAGCCATATCCATTCTCAAGGAAGTGACCCGTCTGTATCCGGACAACGATGCCGCGCATTTCTATCTCGGCCTTGCCGAATTCTGTACGGACAATGTCACCGTGGCCGAAGACGAGCTCAGGAAAGCCGTCCGGCTGGATCCGTCGAATTACTGGTACCGCTACAGGCTGGCCATGGTATATTCCGCAGCCGGCAAGGAGGAACTGACACTCGCCATGTTCGAGGATCTTCTCAAGGATTTCCCGGAGAAATACGACCTTTATTATACTCTTGTGGACCTGTATCAGAGGCAGGGACAGCAGGAGAAGGCTCTGGAGACATTGTCGCAGATAGAGGCGGTCTTCGGGGTCAGCGACATGACGGCTCTTGCCCGATTCGATCTGCTGAGGAACATGGGGAGGGAAGAGGAAGGATACGGGTATCTGGAAGAATTCAACAAGCAGTATTCTTCGGTGCAGGTGCTTTCAATTCTCGGAGACAGGCAGCTTTCCATGTATAATGATTCCCTTGCCCTCGCCCTTTATGATGAAGCGCTGGACATAGACGCTTCATATACTCCTGCCCTGCTCGGCAAGGCGGAGACCTACAGGATCGCCAGGGATTATGACAGGTATTTCGACCTGCTCTATGATTTTGTGCAGGATGACAATGTCCCGGCAGAGGGCAAGTGCACTTATCTCGGTGCGGTCGTCCGTTCCGCGGACAAGCTGTTCTTCAAGAGTTTCGGCAGCCAGATGGATTCCCTTGTCACGCTGTGTGCCGATAAGTATCCTAAGGATTCGTCGGTATCCGTGATGGCTGGAATTTATTATTATTCCAAAGGCGACGCTCCGAAAGCAAAGTCCTTTTTCAAGGAGAATGCGGAGAACTGGCCGGAGAGTCTTGCCGCTGCCGCTTCATACGTGGAGATGCTCATGTATACTCAGGACTGGAGCGCTTTGGTGGAGGAGTCCATGAAAGCTATGGCAAGATTCAGGGATGAGCCTGCTTTTCTGGAATATGCATCCCTCGGGGAATACAATCTCGGACATTATGACAAGGTCATCTCCATCTGCGGGCAGGTGCTGGACATGGTGCCCCGGGACAGTGCCACAGTCCTGAACGCCTATACCACGATGGGTGACATGTATTACAAGCTCGGTGACAGCAAGAAGGCGTTCAAGGCTTATGACAAGGCTCTGGAGATAAATCCGGACTATCTCCCTGTCCTGAATAATTATGCCTATTTCCTGAGTGTAGAGAAACGGAAGCTGAAGAAGGCGTATGCAATGAGCAAGAAAACCGTGGAGAAAGATCCGGACAATGCCACGTATCTGGATACTTTCGGCTGGATACTGTATCTTCAGGGCAGGGCGGTAGAGGCTAAGCCGTTCTTCAAGAACGCGGTGATGCTTTATGGCGGAAAGAAGAGCCCTGTGATTCTTGACCACTATGCGGAGGTCCTTTTCGCCTTGAAGGAATACGATCTGGCCTTTCTTTACTGGAACCAGGCCAAGGCTATAAACAATGGGGAGATAACGGATCTCGAGAGCCGCATAAGCGAGAGAAAGACCGAAATGAAAAAGGAGAAGGAATGAAAAGGTTCTGTATTGCCGTCGTGTCTGTCCTGCTTCTGGCCTGTACGGCAGCTGTTTCATATGCCCAGGATACAAGAGAGTTCGAGGAGCGGAAAGCCCGGCTTGAGAAAGAGATAGGGATACTTGACAGACAGCTTTCCGAAATCGCTTCCAGAAGCAGGAGCGAACTGTCACGGCTGACGCTCGTCAGGGCGAAGATAGCAAGCAGGAAAGAACTCATAAGGGAGAGCGAAAGGGAGATCCGCCGTTATTCTGATGATATCTATCTGACCCAGCGGAAGATAAACCGCCTGAATGCAAGGCTCGACACCCTGTCGGAGTATTATGCGAAACTTGTGAGGAACGCCTACAAGAACAGGGATGCGAGGGTGTGGTACATGTACATCCTGGCCAGCGATGACTTGGGACAGGCTTTCAGGCGCTACAGCTATTTCAAGAACCTTTCATCCCAGACAAAGGTGCAGGCGGACAGGATACGCAGTGCCAGGGCAGAGCTTGAGGAGCAGAAGGAAAGGCTCGAGACACTGAAGTCCGAGGCTGCGGCAGTGAAGGCATCCAGGGAGAAGGAGCTTGCATCCCTCCAGTCGGAAGAAGCCCAGGCATCCAGGATAGTCACCACCCTCCAGAGGAACAAGACCAGATACCAGAAAGAACTGGCTGCGAAAAAACGCCAGGTCGAGGCTCTGGACAAGGAAATAAAACGGATCATACAGGAGGCTATGGCATCGAAAGACTCCGGGAAAGAGCCTGAAATCGACTACAGGCTGTCGGGGGAGTTCTCGAAGAACAAGGGCAAGCTGCCATGGCCGGCAAAAGGTGCGGTCGTAGACCGTTTCGGCCAGCATTATCATCCTGTATTCACCCATGTCAAGCTTCCGTTCAACAACGGGATTACCATTGCCCTCGCCAAAGGGACGGAAGTGGATGCCGTATTCGACGGGGTTGTGAAGCAGATTGTAGTGATGCCCGGTTATAACCAGTGTGTCCTCGTCCAGCACGGGAATTATTTCTCGTTCTACTGCAAATTGAAAAGTACGGCAGTCAAGGCCGGAGACAAGGTCCGGACCGGACAGAAGATAGGCACTGTGGATACCATAAACGGCGAAACACAGCTTCATTTCCAGATATGGGAGGGAAGCAAGCCCCAGAATCCAGAGTCGTGGCTGAGGCGTTGAAGGTGAAGACAGACAAGAGATTTACACGGAAAATGAAAAAGACTGTATTCCTGACCGGTGCCACCGGCAACATGGGATGGGCAGGATTTACCGGACTCCTGGAAAAGAAAGACCGGTTCGACATACGGATACTGGCCCGTCCGAGTGCCAGGAACAGGAAGAAGCTGGCTCCGTATCTGGATGACCCTTCAGTGAAGGTGATCTGGGGTGACCTGCTGGATTATGATGCAGTCCGGGAAGGTGTTGCCGGTGCTGATTTTGTCCTGCATGTGGGCGGAATGGTGTCTCCGGCCGCAGATTATTTCCCGGAGAAGACCTTGAAGACCAATGTAGCTGCAGCTGAGAATATAGTCAGGGCAGTGCTGTCCGGTCCGGATAAGGATAATATCAAGGTGGTATATATCGGTTCTGTGGCTCAATGCGGAGACCGCATGCCTCCGCTGCATTGGGGAGAGGCTGGTGAGCCGGTATATGCAAGCCGTTATGACCGGTATTCCGTCTCCAAATGCATGGCGGAGAAGATAATCGTCGATTCAGGAATAAAATGGTGGGTGTCGCTCCGCCAGACCGGCATACTGTATCCGGGCATATTCAGACAGATCAGTCCGACCGCTTTCCATGTGCCGATAAAGGGAGTGCTGGAGTGGGCTACGGTTGAGGATTCGGGACGTGTCCTTGCCAATGTGGTGGAGGACTGGGTGCCGGAAGAGTTCTGGAACAGATTCTATAATATAAGCAGCGGCGAGCAGTACCGTCTGACGAATTACGACTTCGAGAACAGGCTTCTCCGTCCGCTCGGGATCAGCAGCGTGGAGAAAGTCTTCGAGCCGCAGTGGTTTGCCACAAGGAATTTCCACGGGATGTGGTACAAGGATGCCGATGTGCTTGAAAACTACCTTCATTTCAGGGCAAATGTGCCGGTGGACGAGTATTTCAGAAGTCTGGCTTCCAGGTTGCCATGGTATTATTCTCTGGCCAGGCTTGTGCCGTCATGTCTGATAAAGGCCGTGATGAAGCGTGTTGCCTCCGGGAAGGGGCTCGGACCTCTGTCATGGGTGAAGGACGATCCTGAAAAGCTTGACGCCTATTATGGCTCCAGAGCCGGATATGAAAACATCAGGACATGGGAGCAGATGCGGCCGGAAGCATTGGAGAGCAATCTGGAGAAGGCCAGAGCTGCCGGCCAGGTGGTCGATCTTCCTAAAGGCTACGACGATTCCAAGTCCATACATGAGCTGACGGATGAAGAGTTGTGCAAGGCAGCCGAATTCCGCGGAGGCCGTTTCCTTGGACCTGCAGCTGATGGTGTCCTGTATGAGTGGGAATGCGAGAACGGCCACAGATTCAAGGCTTCCCTTGAGTATGTGCTTCTCGGCGGCGGCTGGTGTCCTGAATGCGGCTACGACAAGGTCTATGATTCGGCGACTGGGAAAAACCGTTTCATTTCAGCGGTATTGTCCGGACAGTCCCAGGGATGACATCCTCATCCGGAGTCCCGTGCAGATGGATTATCCTCTGGTTTGAGCTTCCTCTGAAAAGCAGTTCAGTATCCTTGAGCTCCAGAATGAAAGGTCCGTCCACCAGTACGTCGATGTACGGCAGTATCCGGGCAAGATGCGGGTCTTCCAGGATTTCCTCGTATGTGAATCCTGTGTAGCACCAGATGGTCTTTGATGTCTCCTCCTTGATTCTTCTGGCCAGTTCCGTGAAAGCGTCCACTTGATAAAGAGGGTCTCCACCGGTGAATGTCACATTGCTGAATTCATCGGACTTGACTATTTCCAGCAATTCGTCCACCGTAGCCTCATGCCCTCCGTTGAAATCCCATGACTGCGGATTATGACAGCCTGGACAGTGATGGGCGCATCCTGCACAATATATGGAAGTCCGGAGACCGGGCCCGTCGGCCATGGTCTCCTCCAAAATATCCAATATTCTTATAGTTGACATATTTTGACGTCAAGCGTAACGCAGAAAGTACCCTTTGGGGCCAGTCTCAGGTTATTTGTGGACGACGCGGTCCTTTAGTTCGGCGAGTTTGGCACTGTTCCACCTTTCCGTGGTCCCTACCAGATATCCTGTGATTCTCTGGAGCTTGTCGATATGTCTGCTGTGGCACTTTGGACATTCTTCGAGATCCTCATCTGCGTTCTCGAAGCCGCAGTCCATGCAGCGGTTCCTGTTGTGGTTCACTGAACCGTATCCCATATTGTATTTGTCCATAAGGTCGACTATGGCCATGATGGCTTCAGGATTATGGGTGGCGTCTCCGTCTATTTCCACATAGAAGATGTGTCCGCCTCCGGTAAGTGCATGATATGGCGCTTCCACTTCAGCCTTGTGCTTAGGCGTGCAGTGATAATAGACCGGCACATGGTTCGAGTTCGTGTAGTATTCCTTGTCCGTAACACCGGGGATGATTCCGAATTTCTTCTTGTCCATCTTGGTGAAGCGGCCGGCAAGACCTTCTGCCGGGGTGGCAAGGACGCTGAAGTTATGCTGATACCGCTCGGAGAACTCATTGACCTTGTCTCTCATGTAGGAGACTATCCTCAGCCCGAGAGCCTGGGCTTCTTCCGATTCCCCGTGGTGTTTCCCGATGAGGGCTATCAATGTCTCTGCCAGTCCGATGAAGCCGATTCCGAGTGTGCCCTGGTTGATTACGGATTCTATGGTGTCATCCTCCTTCAGGTTTTCGCTTCCGAGCCAGAGAGCCCCCATCAGCAGCGGGAACTGCTTTTTCAATGCGGTCTTCTGGAAATCGTACCTTTCGCAGAGCTGTTTCGCAGTCACGTTGAGCGCCAGGTCAAGCTTCTCGAAGAACATCTGTATCCTTTTGCCCTGGTCGGCTTCTCCCATGCATTCGATGGCAAGCCTTACTATGTTTATTGTAGTGAATGAAAGATTACCCCTGGCGATGGATGTCTTTGGCCCGAAACGGTTTTCGAATACCCTTGTGCGGCAGCCCATTGTCGCTACTTCATAGTTGTATCTCTCAGGGTCGTCCGCCCTCCAGAGCTCATGCTGGTTGAACGTGGCGTCGAGATTCAGGAAGTTGGGGAAGAATCTTCGGGCGGATACCTTGCATGCGAATCTGTAAAGGTCGTAGTTTCTGTCCTCCGGCAGATAGCTGACGCCTCTTTTCTTCTTCCATATCTGGATAGGGAAAATGGCCGTGGAGCCGTTTCCTACCCCTTCGTATGTGGTGTTCAGGATTTCCCTGATGACGCAGCGCCCCTCGGCAGATGTGTCGGTGCCGTAGTTTATGGAGCTGAACACCACCTGGTTGCCGCCTCTGGAGTGGATGGAGTTCATATTGTGCACGAAAGCCTCCATCGACTGGTGGACACGGCTCACCGTCATGTTGATGGCATGCTGGATCACCCTTTCATCTCCCTGGATGCCTATGAGATCCCTTTTAATATAGTCGTCCAGTTCTATGTCCTTGAGATGGCTGAAATCCTTTCCGAGCATGTCCCCGATCTTGTCTATCTCCTCGTGGAATGTCTTCCTTACGAACGGTGCCATGTAGAAGTCGAATGCCGGTATGGCCTGTCCTCCGTGCATCTCGTTCTGCACGGTCTCCATGGATATGCATCCGAGTATGCTGGCTGTCTCGATTCTCTTTGCCGGACGGGATTCCCCGTGGCCTGCGAAGAACCCGTTCTTCAGTATCTTGTCCAGCGGATGCTGTACGCAGGTAAGGCTCTTGGTAGGATAATAGTCCTTGTCATGTATATGGATATATCCGTTCTTTACGGCTTCCTTCACATCTTCCGACAGGAGACACTCGTCCACAAAGGATTTCGTGGATTCGGAGGCGAATTTCATCATCATGCCGGCAGGCGTGTCTGCATTCATGTTCGCATTCTCCCTCGTCACATCGGTGGCCTGCGCTTCGATGATCTCCTTGAATATCTCGCGGGATTTGGCTTTCCTTGCAAGGTTCCTCTGGTTACGGTATGCGATGTATTTCTTCGCCACTTCCTTGCGCGGGCTGTTCATCAGTTCCATTTCCACATGGTCCTGGATATCCTCCACACTCATGCTTTCGGTGTCGATTTTCGCTATCGCGGCCGCAATCTCCGCAGCCAGTACGATATCCTCGCCATCCTCTGTGACATTCATTGCCTTCAGCACGGCATCCACTATTTTCCTCTTGTCAAAGTCGACAATACGCCCGTCTCGCTTTATTACAAATTTTACCATAATCAGAGATATTAATTGGATCAGGAAAAAAAACACACGCTGTCTCTGAGGACAACGGGAGCAAATATAGCCCAATTATCCTTACAATGTCGGAAAATGCCGGTAAAAAGTTTTCCACAACAAGAAAATTCCCTGTTAACTCATTGATTAACAGGGAATTCCATATATAATAAATTAGAAAACTTCAAAATTGGATAACAACGATGTTTCATCTCCTATCCGACTACCCAGACCAGGACATGCCTGTCGAAGATGACATACCCGAGGTCGAAATCCTCCTCGTGTCCGTCCTTGTGGGTGAATGTCGCTTCGAGTTCTCCTTTGCCCTTGAGGGTGAATTTCTCCACTTCTATCTGTTCTGCAAAGTCGACCCTGTTCTGTGACATTCTCTTGTAGATTGCCTCCTTTGCGCACCAGTATATGGCCAGCTGCTCGTTTTTCTTGTCATCGTCGAGATCCTCGATCTCATCTTCCGACAGAGCCTTCTGCTCTACTGCCGAGAAGTCGCGGTCGAGGGACTCGATGTCTATCCCGAGGTCGTCTTCCTGATGTGTGATGACGGCCACGTATTTTTCCGAATGTGTGATGCTGATATTGGTGATGCAGTTCTCGAGGAACGGCTTCCCGTTATCGTGGTGTCCTAGGTAGACCTTCTCTTCGAACATGACGTTGAGCAGGGCGCGAACGGCAAGTTTCTGCTTGCGGAGGCTGGCATTGCGGATGAGCGAAATCTCCTCCATCTCGTCAGACGGCACCGAACTCATGTTTATGAGCTCCTCTTCTGTCTCCGTGATTTTCCAGACAGCTATCTCGGCTTTGTTCTCAAGGGTCTTCCTCAAATATAGTCCCATATTGCAAAAAAATATATCCAGTTTACAGTGTCACGAAATGTCTTCTCCGGCAGTCCCTATATACAGAAGCCCCGTATGTACGGTATAGGCGCACACGGAATGGCATCCGTCTCCCTTTCCGGAAGAGGATGAATTGTCAAATATCATGAATATGCATTCCGCCAGCGGATCGTCAGACATTGTATCCGCAGCGGTATTCGAAGGCTTCAATATTGAACTGGGAGGTTCCACTTGTCTTGGTTAATGTTACAGCTTGCAAATATAAAAACACTTTTGATAATTTTCAAAACTGTTTCTTATTTTTACGGAAAATCGCACGGCTCTTTCCCTTTACCGCGAATATCGTTGATAAAAACAGAAACTTTCGCTAAGTTTGTGGAAAGAATAGTCGTATGACACAATTGATTGTAACTGTAGATGATCTGAAGCTCGTGCCGGATTTGAAGAAGAACATAGCTTCAATGAGAGGCGTGAAATCTATCAGAATATATCAACCCGGCAGAATCCGCAAGCATGCCGGCAAAACAGAAGATGTCCCGCAGACTCTTCTGAATCTTGTCGGAATCGCATCGGGTGCTGCGGAGCATGTCGGTTCCGATGACCGCTTATCATATATCCTTGACAAATGACCAGAATATTTACCAGTGCAGCTGTATTGTCACACGGAATAAAAAGGATTTCATGTTCGCTGACGATATTCCTGTATTGTCCCCGGAAGAGTTTTTAAAGTAATTTTTACGGAAAATTGGAGTAGTATGGAAAAACTGAAAATTTTTCTTCTTGCGGTTTCCGTCCTTGCCCTGTCTTCATTCCAGGGCTATGGCTGGGGACGGACCGGCCATGACGCCGTGACAGCCATTGCTGAAAGACATCTCACCCGAAAGGCCAAGGCTGCGGTGGAGGATATTCTGGACGGGAAGTCGATCATCTATTATTCGAAATGGATGGACGACGTAAGGCGCACTCCGGAATACGGATACACCACGAACTGGCATGTGGGACATGTGGATGAGGATTTCCATGCCGTTGTGGCGGAAAAGCACGGCAAATACAACGGTGACTGCCTGTGGGGACTCCGGAAGATCATGCCTGTCCTTGAGAATTACAAGGAATATGATGACTCCACCGTACAGGTGAATCTGAAGTTCCTGATACATCTGATCGGGGACATGCATTGCCCGTCTCATGTGTATTATGCCGATCTTGAAGAATTCGACGTCCTCCTCGGTGCAAGGCGGCTGTCATATCATGCCTTATGGGACAGCGGCCTGATTGACTCCGTCCACGGCTGGTCTTATTCGGAATATGCGGACATGCTGGACAGGGCCGGCAAGAAGGAAATGGAAGCAGTCTGCCAGGGCAGTTTCGAGGACTGGCTTGAGGAGAGCGCCCGGACGTGCAGGTGCATCTATGACTGGGCAGGCCCCGGACAGAAGATAGACCAGGATTTCAAGAACAAGGCTATCGGGCTGGCGGAACATCAGATCATGATTGCCGGCTACCGGCTTGCCAGTGTGCTTAACAGTCTTTTTGATTGACCGGAAAGAACCGAAAAGGGATTTTCAGGAGATTTCGGAACAGCTTCCGGGTTTTAGTGAATTTAAATCCGGAACGGTGAATGCAGAGTGAAAGAATTTATTATATTTGCGAAATCATGAATCCGGACAATTGAAAAGTTTATCATATAAAATTATAGTGTATTATGGATTTTCTGACAAATGAAAAACTGACCATCATCGGTGCGGCAGGCATGATCGGGTCGAATATGGCCCAGACTGCCATGATGATGAAACTGACTCCGCATCTTTGTCTTTACGATCCTTTCGCCACCGGGCTGAAAGGCGTGGCAGAGGAAATGTACCATTGCGCATTCGACGGGGCGGAGATCACTTATACCGACGATATCAAGGAAGCCCTTACAGGGGCGAAATACGTAGTATCCTCAGGCGGAGCCCCACGCAAGCAGGGCATGACCCGTGAGGATCTGCTGAAAGGGAACTGCGAGATAGCCGAGCAGCTCGGAAAGGACATAAAGGCATATTGTCCGGACGTCAAGCATGTGGTCATAATCTTCAACCCTGCCGATCTTACAGGGCTTGTGACCCTTCTTCATTCAGGGCTGAAGCCGTCCCAGCTCACGACTCTTGCGGCCCTTGATTCCACAAGACTCCAGAGCGCCCTTGCACAGGAGTTCGGTGTGCCGCAGAGCAAGGTTACCGGCTGCCATACATACGGCGGACATGGTGAGCAGATGGCGGTCTTCGCTTCCGAGGCTAAGGTCGACGGCACTCCGTTTACAAGTCTCCTCGGCACAAAGCTGCCATTGGTGAGGTGGGATGAGATCAAGCAGAACGTCATCCAGGGCGGAAAGAAGATCATCGAACTCAGAGGCAGATCTTCATTCCAGAGCCCGGCATATGTATCCATCGAGATGATAGCCGCAGCCATGGGCGGCAGGAAATTCACCTGGCCTGCCGGCTGCTATGTGGATACTCCGAAGTATCATAATGTCATGATGGCCATGCCTACAGTCATTGACGGTACAGGCGTGCATTATTCCGAAGTACACGGCACTTCAGAGGAGATGGCCGCCCTTGAGGCTTCTTACGAGCATCTCTGCAAGATGCGTGACGAGATCATCGGCCTCGGCATCATCCCTCCGGTATCAGACTGGAAGTCGGTCAATCCGAACCTGTAGACCGGTACGGAAGACGGGGAACAATGATTGCGAGGGTGGCCCAAAACACATTTCGGGTCACTCTCAAACGTTTTTCTTAGAAAGACTGAACCCTTCTAAACCCCCTCTGTTCGCTTTCGAATGTCCACTGGACATTCTCATAGAACCGCTCTCGACCCCTATCAGGGGGATCTCGCTCCTTCCATCGATATCCTGAGCCCGGACATCTACAGACCGAATTACAAGGAAATCGGGGCGATGTCTCACACAGACTGCAACCCGTTGCTTATCCCGGAAAGTACATTGAATGCAGAACGGGCGTATTATGCATTTGCCCGGCATGATGCCATCTGCTATTCTCCGTTCGGCATTGAATACGGAGCATCGAATGTGGAGTTTATTTGCACATACGGGGTGTTGGATGAATTGGTCATGCGCATGCTCAGATTATGTCATATTATGACGAAAATATTTCATTCGTTTTCCTGTTTCCCTGATTAAATTTGTTGTAAGGTAAACTTAAAGTTCATGAAATACCTGCGATTCATACTTGCCTTATGGCTGTGGACATTGATGTCTGTTCCTGTGGCGGCAGAGGGGACAGGAAAATATGCGGAACCTTACAGATTCATACATATTGACCGTTCATTGGGACTGTCGTATGATGCAGTGAAATGCATGTTGCAGGACAGCCGGGGTTTCATATGGATAGGAACCTATAAGGGGCTGAACAGGTATGACGGTGTCCGTGTCAAAAATTATGACAGGTTTGACATGGGCGTAGACTCGGACTATATCAATGTCCTCTCGGAGGATTCCGTCGGCAATATCCTTGTGGGGACGGACAACGGGATCGTCATTTATGACTATGTACTTGACGATTTCCGCCGTCCTGCAGGATATGAGCTTCTGAATGACAGGGTATACGATATCGCGCAGGATTCGGACGGTGTGCTATGGATCGGTTCGCGTTCACAGGGGCTCTTCAGATATGATCCTGCCGCTGACAGAATCTCACGGATGCCTGTCAAGAAGGATGATGCTGTAGAACTGACAAACATCTACAGAATCTGCATCGACAGCAACGACAAGATGTATCTGGTCTCGTACTGTGACAATATCTATTGTATGGAGATCGGCAGTGACTATGAGTTGAGCCGTCTGGATGTGCACCGGCAGGGTTTTTTCGAAGGCGATGATGTCGAAGGTCTCTGCGTGGGTCCGAGGGCTGATTATCTGGTGTATGTCGCCAGCAAGCGGCACGGACTCTGTGAGGTGAATACGATGACAGGGACTATCAGGATTCTCTATCATTTCTCTTCCGATTCCCGTCCGATGAGGCTGGACATCACTGACAAGGATCTGTGGCTTTCCACCACATCCGGTCTTCTGAGGTATGATGTGGAAAGCGGAAGACATGTGATGCTCCGGCAAGACAGCGAAGACAGGTTCTCCCTTTCTGACGATCATGTGAACTGCATGCTGCTGGATGACAAGGACGGACTGTGGGTAGGAACTGAATATCAGGGCGTGAACTATCACGGTGCCCATCAGGATCTTTTCGAGAAATTCTATATGGCTGACGATGGCGAGAGCCTTGCCGGATGCGTCGTGTGCGACTTCGCCCAGGATGATGCAGGGAACGTGTGGGTAGCAACGGAACGGAAGGGTATTTTCATATACAGACCTGACAAATCTTCCTTGCAGCCATACAGGCTCCCTATAAGGCTGGATCATATCAATGCCTTGTATTGCGAAGGAAGGTGGCTTTGGATAGGCTTCCATAACGGCATATGCAGGATGGACAAGGAGACAGGTGACATAATCTCCTATCCTCACTTCATTGTCTCCGATCTGGATGTAGACAACAGGGTGCTTGACATATTCATGTCTTCTGACGGCATACTCTATGTCTGTACTTCTGTAGGAGTAATGAGATATGATTCTGTCCGAGACTCTTTCACCAAGGTGGAATGTCTCGGAGACGGCGCCGTAGAACATATCCAGGAAGACGGAAGAGGTATCATGTGGGTGGCTTCATACAGTTCGGGGGTCTATGCTTATGACAGGTTCTCCGATACGGTGAAAGGGCACTGGTGCATCCGCACGGGAGAAGGCAGCATCCCTGAGATGACATCTTCTATATGCATAGATGACGACGGGCAGGTGTGGACCATAGGTTTCAGTTCCGGATTTTTCAGATACGATCCCAAGAAGAGGGATTTCGAGTCTTTTGACAAGAACCGTCTGCCTGCCCTGCCTACTGATATCTTTTTTTCAGCCCTTTCGGACGGCAACGGCAGCCTGTGGCTTTCGACAGACCGGGGACTTGTAAAGTTTGACAGAAATACCGGATCTGTCGTAGTCTATACGGTGCTGTCCGGAATTCTGGATGACGATTTCAGGAAGTCATGCATCAGACTTGACGACGGGACCATGCTGTTCGGCTCCTCGGACGGCTTCATACGCTTCTCTCCTGATGATTTCTACACTGATATCCACACGCAGCCAGTATCGGTCACGGATCTGGTTGTAGCGGAAAACATAGTCGTCCCATCTGAAAAAGGACCTGTAGACCGGAACATTGACATAGCAGACCATGTCAGGCTCAAGCCTGACAATAATTCTTTCGGCTTCCGTCTTGCAATGCCGAAGTCAAGTGCCCTTACGGGCAATATCATAAAGACCATGCTTGTGGGTCATGACAGTCTGATGACCTATGTGCCCTCAAGCATGGAAGTCTATTATTACAATATCGCTCCGGGGAACTACATTTTCAGGATTCTCTCGTATGACCAGCACGGCAGGTCTACCGAAGCGCATAAGGATATCAGAATCGAGGTCCTTCCTGTTTTCTGGCAGTCACGCGGCGGCATAGCGCTTATTGTCGTCTTCTCTGTCGCCATATGCATTGCAGTCTTCCTCCTGGTCTACAGACGCATGGAGCACAGGCACCTGTCCATGCAGGAAGAAATGGAACGGGAAAGGGAAAAGAAGATGCTTAAAGAGAAGATGTCATTCTTTTCAAGCATCGTGCATGAGATAAAGACGCCGCTGACTCTCATAAGGACACCGCTGGAAAACATAATGGCATCAGGTGTGCCTCCTGCATTGAAGGATGACCTTGCCATAATAGGCAACAGTACTGACTATCTGGACAGGCTGGTCAAGGAACTTCTGGACTTCATCCGCCTGGAAAGACACGGGTATGTCCTGGAATACAAGAATATAGATATAATAGACAGGATAAGATACCTTGTCTTCAACTTTTCGGAGACAGTCAAGAACCGTAACCTCCGGATGACTTTTTCCCCGTCCGTCAAAAAACTGATGGCGGCAGTCGATCCGAAAGCCTTGGACAAGATATTGAACAATCTTCTTCACAATGCGGTCAAATATGCCGGTTCGTATATTTCCATAACTGCGGAATCTGCGGATGGAAACCTGACGGTGACAGTGGCAAACGACGGGAAACCTATTCCTCCGGAGCAGCGTGACGAGATTTTCAAGCCTTTCGTCCAGTTCAGCGACGACCCTCAGTATTCCGGAAGTTTCGGCATAGGTCTGTCGCTTGCCAGAATGCTTGCCGAACTCCATGGAGGTACGCTGAACCTTGCATCAGAGAAGAAGACAGTCTTTGTGCTGACTCTCCCTCTTAAAAAGGCGCAGGACAGGGAAGTGGAAACCTCAAAGGAAGACAGTCTTCCGGAACAGGCTGACAGGAGTCTTCCTCTGCTGCTTCTGGTGGAAGACAACTATGATCTTCAGTCATATCTGAAGAAGAAACTCATAGAGCATCATTACAATGTCCTTACCGCAGCCTCGGGTGAGAAGGCACTGTCTCTGATGAATAAATACAAGGTAGACATGGTCCTGACAGATGTTGTGCTGCAGGGAATGGACGGTGTGGAACTTTGCCGCAGGCTCAGCGGGAATGCAGAGACTTCCCATGTCCCTGTCATCGTCCTTTCTGCAATATCGTCTGTCGATGTCAAGGTCAAGGCGATGGAAAACGGTGCCGCTATCTTTATCGAGAAGCCGTTTACCATGGATTATCTGCTGGCATGTGTCAAGGGTATCATAGACAGGCGCAGAGAACTTAAGGCGGCTTTCCAGAATGATTCATATTCTTCTGCGGACCTTTCTCCGTTCGACCTTGTGAGCCGTGATGAGGATTTTCTGAAAAGGCTGGACTCTGTCGTAAGCGAGAATCTTGGCAAATCTTCGTTTTCGGTAAGCCAGCTGGAGGAGGCTATGTATATGAGCAGGAGTTCCCTTACCAGGAAGATGAAAGGTCTGCTGAATGTTACACCCGTAGAATACCTGCGCTCCCGCCGTCTGTGTGCAGCGGCACAGATGCTTAAATCGGGCAAGTATCACATCAACGAGGTGTGTTATGCGGTAGGATTCAGTTCACCGTCATATTTTGCGAAATGTTTCAGGTCCATGTACGGTAAACTGCCGGGCGAGTTTTCCGTAGCAGGTGAGGAGAATGGAGATGACAGCATCTCGCCAAAAGATGCTACAAAATAATCTGCACTGAGTAAGAGCGGCAATATTGAAATTATCTACGGTTAAATTTGTTTCCGGAACATGGGTTGAATACGGAATAGGACCACACGATGCAACCCGTTTGATGAAACTAATAATTGATAAGATGTATTTTAGACTGGAACTGATCACCGTATCTGCGGTATTGCTGTCCGCTCCGGCAATCATTGGAGCCGAAAATCTGTCAGCATGCAAAGACACTGATGTCCCTGCCGAGACGCAGCATGGACCTGTCAAGATGTGGGAAGGGACTCTTGAACTGCCTACCTATCGGGTAGACGCCCCGGAAAAGGCACCCCTGTTTGAAAGGGATTTTGCATATCAGAGGGCAAAAAGGAGCGTATATCCGTATCCGATGAACGACAATCCTACAGATGTGAAGATAGACTCGGCACACAGGGCGGTCTTTATGGAGAATGATTATCTTCAGGTATGCATATTGCCGGATATAGGCGGCAGGCTTTTCTATGCCACCGACAAGACTAACGGTTACGAGATCTTCTACCGCCAGCATGTCATCAAGCCTGCAAATGTCGGCATGTTGGGAGCATGGATCAGCGGAGGCGTGGAGTGGAATGTGTTCCATCATCACCGGGCGACCAGCCAGTATCCTGTGGACTACAGGATGGTGGACAACGGTGACGGCAGCAAGACAGTCTGGGTCGGAGAAGTGGAGAACAGGCACAGGATGAGTTGGGCGATAGGGATGACTCTGTATCCGGACAGGTCATACATAGAGATTACCGGAAGGTTCTTCAACAACACGCCTGACCGGAATTCTATGCTCCACTGGAACAATGTCGCCACGCATGCGAACGAAGATTACCGGATAATATTCCCTGAAAACACTGAATTCGGCACATACCACCACAAGAACAGTTTCCTCAGATGGCCTGTGGCGGATGCTCCATATTGCGACAACCCGGACTATGCAGGCAAGGATGTCAGCTGGTGGAAGAATCTGCCGGCACTTACCGGGGGATCAGTCTTCGTCTATGACTTGAAAGATGATTTCATAGGCGGTTATGACTACGGAAAAGATGCCGGGACCATGCTTGCGGCAGACCATAACATAAACAAGGGTGGAAAGTTCTGGACATGGGGCAACAAGAATTACGGTCATGCCTGGGATTGTGTCACATTGACTGATTCTGACGGACCTTATGTGGAACTCATGACGGGAGCGTACTCTGACAACCAGCCAGACTACTGCTGGATAAATCCTTATGAGACCAAGGAGTTTACGGCATGGTGGTATGGAATAAGGGATCTGGACAATGTGAACAGGGGAAACAGGGAGGCGACTGTAAATATGGACATATCTCCGGACGGGAATATCCATATTGCCGCGAATGTGACGGCAGTAAGGGACTCCGCGAAAGTCAAGGTCATTGCCTCCGGCAACAGGATACTTTACGAGAATATCGTGGATATCGCCCCTGACAGACCGTTCTCCGATGATTTCAAGGCTGCAGCAGAGGATGTGGCAGACCCGTCAGAAGTGACTATGTTCCTTTATTCTTCTGAAGATGAGGAACTTATCAGCTATCATCCATACAGCATCGACAGGACTGCGCCTCTTCCTGAACCTGTAGTTCCTTTAGATCCGGATCCGTCCGGCATAGATAATACTGAAGAACTGTACTATTTAGGCATGAGAAACCTTCAGTTCCATCAGGCTCATGTGGATCCGAACATCTATTTCCGCGAGGTGCTCAGACGGGACCCGGGTGATGTCCGTGCCAATACGCAGCTTGGCATATATTACCGCAAGGCAGGAGACTATGACAGGGCGAAGATGCATCTGCGGAAGGCGCTTGAAAGGCAGACTGCAAGCTATACCAGACCTGAGGATGCGGAATCCATGTACAATCTTGGACTGGTGCTCAAGTCAGAAGGCAGGTATGAGGATGCAGTCGATACCCTTTACAGGGCGGCATGGGATTATGAATATGCTTCTGCTGCATATTTCCAGCTGGCTCAGATATCTTCATTAAGATGTGATCCGGAAAAAGCCATGCAGCAGGTCGGGATGGCGATATCGTACAACGGGATGAATCTTGATGCGAAGAACCTGAAGACAACACTGCTCAGAAAATCAGGACAGGATGACGCAGCTATAGACATGGCAGGCGAAGTCCTTTCGGCTGATCCTTTGAATTATTACGCCATGAGGGAACTTGTCATCCTCGGTGTCAAGTCCCGGGAATGTCTTGCTGCCCTTCTGAGAGGAAATGCCGAATCATATCTGGAACTTGCCCTTTATTATCTGAACAACGGGTTTTCCCAGGATGCGGAAGCAGTCCTTCTCGGGTCGGAGAAGGTGTCGCCATATCCTACGGTAGAGTACTATCTCGGATATCTGGCAGACGCGGCAGGGGACAGGACGACGGCAGAGAAATGGTTTGCACACGCTGCATCAGGGGATACGGACTATGTCTTCCCTTTCAGGCTCGAGACTGTGAAAGTGTATGAAAAAGCATTGGAATATCTCCCGGAAAGTGCTGTCACATGGTATTATTTGGGGAATCTTTACTATCATAAACAGCCTGAAAAAGCTCTTGAAGCATGGACTGAGGCAGTGGAGATCGACCCTGGATTTGCGATGGCTCTCAGAAACATAGGCTGGTACTGGAGATTCAAGGATGAATACACGCGGCACAAGGACAAGGCTGATTATGAAAAGGCGGCAGCCTATTATATGAAAGCCATAAATGCGGACAAGGACGGCAACGCCATCTTTCTTGCGGAATGTGATGAGATACTTGAACTCGCAAATGCACCGATAGAGGACAGATACGGAATTTTTGACGGGAGGGAAGCCCTCTACGAAAAACGCTACGATTCCGAGACGAAGGCTATCAGGCTGAGAATCCTTTCCGGAGAATACGAGCAGGTGCTGGAGCCTCTTCTTACACGGTTCTATCCGAGGCGTGAGCATATTGAGGATCTGCATGACATTTATGTAGACGCCTGCCTGCTGTCCGGACTGAAGGCATGGGCTGAGGGTGACGATGACAAGGCTCTTGAATATATGCTTATGATGGACGAGTATCCGGAAAACCAGGGGTACGCACATCTTGAATACTATGCCAGGGATGCCCAGGTCTACTACAACATAGGTCTTGCCTATGAAAGGACCGGAGACATGGACAAGGCGGCGGAGTATTACCGCAAGGCTTCTGAAGTGGAAGTCAAGCCTGCAGACGGGATGTACAACTACGAAAAGACGCTTGCCATGCAGAAACTCGGTGCCGACAGGCGTGAGATCCGCAGCATCATGACTGCCACACTGGAATATGCACGGTCAAGTGTGACATCCAGGGTAGACAGGTTCTTCGAGAGCTTTGACTATGGACCATGGGAGGAGGATATCAATACTAAGGCATGGTACACTCAAGGCATAGCATGGAAAGCGCTCGGGAAAGAGCATAAGGCGACACAATGTTTCAAGAAAGCGATCGGTGAGAGACGCGGAAACCTGTGGGCAAATTATTATCTGGGAAATATACCGGTGGACTGAATACTTGAAGACAGAAGTTATGAAAAAGACATCAAAGCATATCATGCTGCTGGCTGCGGCATTTTTCGCAGCCTCGGTCGTGCAGGCGAGGACATTCAGGCAAGTGGCCGGAAATCTTGCATTTGAAATATGTCACGACGCTTCCGATGCTGCATTTGTCGTGGCAGGACACGAAGACAAGGCTCTGAGAGGCGCGGAATTCTGGAGGCTCATTCTGGATGACGGGCTCAGGAAAGAGATTCCTGTGCTTTCATCAGCCCAGAAAGGTACAGTCATGATGGACGGGGATGTACTTGTCATAAGATATGACTCGATCATATCCGATTATGGAGATACTTATCCTGCAGACTTTACAGTCAGGGTTGCTCAGGCTGACGGGTTGCTGGAATTTACGGCAGAGATAGAGAATACGACCCGTGATGTCAGGATAAACGAGTGCTTCTGTCCTATGGCTGACTTCGGGTACATTGCTTCAGACAAGCAGGAAGATGTGCTCTACTGGCCTCAAGGTCCCGGAGAGCGTTACTCGAACCCGTGGAAAGTCCTCCAGGACAAGGCACCGTATTACTATTCCCACGACGAGCATGAGACCTACATGAACCTTGTGTACCCGAGGGCATCCATGAGCTGGTACGGAGTCGAATCCGGGGATAAATTCCTCTACTTTGCCAGATATGACAAGGAGATGAGACAGTGTTTCCTGAGTATCAGGCATCGTATAGATGACACGAACCTTACATTTACCGTGGACCATTTCCCGATGGCAAGACCAGGTGAAACCGTCAGGGTGCCGGCTTCTGTCATAGGTGTCATCGACGGCGACTGGCGCGACGGGGCGAAAATCTACAGACAATGGGCGGATGCCAATTTCTACAGGACACCTGAAACAGCTCCGTGGATAAGGACCATGACCGGATTCCAGCGTATAATCATGCGGTCGCAATACGGACTGGATTATTATAAGCCGGAAGACCTTCCGGCAATGTACGAGGCAGGTGCCAGATACGGTATCCACACTCTCTTCCTTTTCGGATGGTGGAAAGGCGGCATGGACCGGGACTACCCGTATTATGAAGAACCGTATCCCGGGGCATTCAAGGATCTTGGAGAAAATATCCGGAAAGTCCGGCAGATGGGCGGAAGAGTCATTCTCGAATGCAACTGCCATTTCCTTGACCCGCAGGTGGATTATTATGAAAAGTTCGGGCATGAAGTGGAGATCCTGGACATAAACGGAGACCCGATACCGAAAAATTTTGTCTATCAGGGAAGAGGCGAACTCCGGGAGAAGGTCGGTGCCAAGCTCTTCTATCTGGCATGCGCCGGAACGCAGAGATGGAGAGACCAGCTGATGAGCCAGCTCAGACTTATGGACAGCATGGGTCCTGACTGCCTTTTCATAGACTGTTATGGATTCTGTCCTTACCAGCCATGCTTCAACCATACCCATGAGCACGGTTTCCGGGTAGACGAGGAGTGGAAATACCACAGGATGTTCTTCGATGATGCGGTGGACTTCTGCCATGAGAAAGGCAGGGTGCTCGCCACTGAGGGAGTGACGGATCTCGCCGGGGCATACAACCAGTTTCTCCATGGCAACATAGGCGCAGACTTCAGGATAAAGAGCAACGCATACCCTCAGATGTTCCGCTACACATTTCCAGAAATCATAACGACTGTCAGGAACATATATTCATCCAAGGGTGACTATATCCGCCAGTTCCGTAATGCCCTGACGATGGGTATGAGGCTGGATGCGCAGCTTTGGGTGTGCAGGTCTGACATAGCCAGAGACCCCGACTATGCCAATGCCGTAGGCGAATACACGACCCTTCTTGACAAGTATGGCGAATTCTTCTATTACGGCAGATTTACTGTGATGGACACATCACCGCTGCCATATTATCTGAAAAGGACTGAATGGCTGGACAGTGACGGCAGCAGGGTGATGAGGATACTGTACAATGCCTCGGACAAGGAAATATCAGGGTATCACGGAATCACACTTGCGCCAGGTGAAATCAGATTCGACATTTTCAAGACAGAAGACTATCAGTTCCCGGACCGGTAAGAAAGACATGGGCAGACATTTTTCATACGGTTTTCATAAGAGATGCATGACGGCAATGGCATTGTTGTCAGCGGCACTCGTGTCCTGTCTGTCCTGGGGCAAGGAAGCGGAACACGATGAATTTGACGTGTACCTGCTGATAGGGCAGTCGAACATGGCAGGACGGGGCTGGCTTTTCCCTGCGGACACGGCAGTGATGGAAGGTGTCTTTCTTCTGAACGACAGGGACGAAGTCATCCCGGCAAAGGAGCCTCTGAACAGATACTCCTCTGTCAGGAAGAAACTTTCGCTGCAGAAGATGAACATCGGAGGTTCCTTTGCCCGTTCTGTGCATGCCCGGACCGGAAGGAAAGTCCTGTTGGTGGTCAATGCCAGAAGCGGGACTTCGGCCCGTCTTTGGAGACCGGGTGCACCTCGCATCGAGGCAAGGGCTGACAGCGATGACCTTATCGGAGACTCCGAGGAGTTCCCTCCTCTTTATGACGAGGCTGTGAGAAGGGCAAGAGAGGCGATGAAATACGGAAGTCTCAAGGCCATCCTGTATCATCAGGGCGAAGCTGATGCATATCCGGAATATGCTCCTATGTGGCATGACAAGGTGGCAGACATAGCATCATCATTGAGAAGGGAACTCGGCGTAGGCGAAGATGTGCCGTTCATCGTAGGAGAGATCAGCCATCATATACAGAACTCGGCCATAATGAACCCGTATATCAGGAACATATCCCGTCATGTACCGAACAGCGCGTGGGTAAGTGCGGAAGGATGCAATGCGAACAGGGACAAGATCCATTTCAGCCGCCAGGGAGTTACTCTTCTTGGCGAACGCTATGCCGAGAAAGTTCTCGAGATGGTCTATGGATTTGAAGGAATGCACTCCGGAGTCACGCTGCAGAATCACATGTCCCTGCCATGTACCCGGTCGGAGGCATCAGGACTGTATACAGTCTCCGATTTCGATAATACGGTCCTCTCGTTTCAGGACGAGACATCCTGGTGCGTGGCATTCAATCCTGACAGCAGCAGCTTGAACCCTTCATCGATCTGCGGAATGGTTCCGGCAGGAAGGAACAGGCAGAAAGCTTCATTGTCATGTTTCCTGACCAGACCGGTAGATTTTACCCGCAGCAAGGAAATCAGGCTGAAAGTCATATCTCCTGAGCCTGAGGCAGAGATCAGTCTGACTCTGGATCCGGCAAGAGAGAGACCGGAGGCTCCGCGGATGACCTTTACACGCACGGCACAGAATGAGGGCTGCTGGGAGGAGATAGTCTTCGACTGCACCGAAGCTGCGTATAAAGGTTGCAATTATTACCAGAGGCTTACGCTGACATTCGGCACAGGAAGCAGAAAGTCCGACGCATGGCATTTCGATGACCTGATGATTCCGGATGATGACTTGTCGGAACTTTCCCTTTTCCGCAGGACAGGCTCTCCTATGCTGCCAGACCCTTCCATGCCATGGATGTGCAACTCTATAGCAAATCCGGATTTCCTTACCCCTGAAGAGTCACCTGACGGCAACTGGTGGCTTTTCGCAAGAGGTGGGGACGGTTCGCGTTCACACCTTGGCATATACACGCAGGATACATCCGACTTCAATCCTCTCGGACCATGGAAATACCATGAGGGGAATCCTGTGATTCCTGCAGGGTGGTATGGCGAAGCCGACTGGCAGCAGGCTATAGACCAATGCCCTGTAATGGGCGATGACGGCAGGCTGTATCTGTTCTACAAGGGAATCAGCAAGGACAGGAAGAATACGGTGCTGGTGGCAGTCTCTGACGACGGGTACACATATTCCAGGACAGCAGCCCCATGGAAAGAGGATTGCGGGGTGGCAGAAGTGGTAAAGGAAGATGGAAAATACTATCTCTTTGTTTCTCGGAGAGTATATGTGTCGGACAACCCTCTGGACGGCAGCGATGCCGGCATGTACTGGACATTGGAGAAAGGTACCGGCCCGTCAAACTGTGACTGGTATTCGATAAACGGACAGAAAATTTTCCGTGTATCAGGTGTCAGGAAATGGTTCATGGCATATCAGTGCGGTACATGCAACCCGGATTTCCCGGACAGGTTCCATGTCGCCATGTCAGATGACCTTATACATTGGGAAAAGGTAGACAATCCTGTCCCGTTCTTTACACGCGGTGCCCGAGGGGAGTGGGATCAGGGTGCGATATGGGCTCCTGCGGTATTCGAGTACGATGGAAACCTGTATCTATATTACGAAGGATGGGGCAGAGAAGGACATGTGCCGGACAGGGACAGGAAATACTTTCTGCCGGGACATTCCCAGATAGGAATGGCAGTGTGTCCTGTAGACAGATTTCTGGAATGGTGCGGACTCCGGAACGGACAGGAACATTAATGACTATTGAAATATATCGAGTTTATGAAAAAGTTAGCGACATCACTGATTCTGACATTGACTCTGGTCGCCTGCTGCCCCGATACGGCAGACAGGCAATGGACTGCTGAGCATGCGTATGAATGGTACTCACGCCAGGAATGGCCGGTGGGATGCAACTATGTGCCTTCCTATGCGATAAACCAGTACGAGTTCTGGCAGGAAGAGACTTTTGACCCTCAGACTATAGACAAGGAACTCGGACTCGCCGAGAGCATAGGATTCAATACCGTGAGAATCTATCTGCATGAAGGGCTCTGGTATGATGATGCCGAAGGATTCAAGAGCAGGATAGACAAGTTCCTGGAGATAGCGGACAGCCACGGGATACGCCCTGTCATCACATTCTTCACGAACGGAGGAAACCATGACATCAAATTTTCCATCGGTCCTCAGCCTCAGCCGCTTCCGGGACAGCACAATTCCAGCTGGATTCCAAGTCCTGGCAAAGCAGCCATAGATGATCCTTCCCAGTGGGGAAGACTCAAGGCATATGTCCAGGACATATTGCGCACATACAAGGATGACGAAAGGATCCTTTACTGGTGTCTGTGCAATGAGCCGGAAAACCTTAAGGGAGGCTGCGACGTAAAGGATTTCATGCCTGCAGTCTACAGCTGGGCATGGGAGGTGCGTCCTTCGCAGCCGCTGACTTCCCCCGTGTGGAAGCGCCCGGGAAAGAGCGGGACAGCGACCAAACTGGATCTCGTCGCATATGCCTGCATGAATTCCGACATCATCACCTTCCACCATTATTCATCGCCAGAAGAACTTGATGTCATGATAAAGATGCTGTCGCGGTTCGGCAGACCCATGGTCTGTCAGGAATACCTGGCGAGGAACTATGGCAACACTTTCTTCAACACACTCCCTGTCCTGAAGGAAAACAACATAGGGGCGATAAACTGGGGGCTTGTGAACAATAAATGCAACTTCCATTACCCTTGGGAACACAAGGAGGGAGATCCGGAGCCGGAAATATGGTTCCACGACATATTCCGCGCTGACTACAGCCCTTATGACCCTGCTGAAATAGACTTTATACGGCATGTGACAGGCGTCGAATGACGACGGAAAAGACAGAAACACTAAGATAACCGATACGATGAAACAGTTTTTAACCACATTTTTGACATTATTGCCAGTGGCACTGGCAATATCCTGCAGCCTTGAAGAGGAGTTTCCTGCAGATGACAAGATGTCGGAAAGGAGTATCAGGATATCCGTCGCTTCTGCCGGGACAAAGACTGTCCTTGGAGAAGAGTCCGACGGGAAAAATCCTGTATACTGGTCGGAAGGGGACCGGATTGCCGTGAACGGGGTGAGCTCCTCTCCTCTCGGGGAGGCATCCATGGCATCTGTGGCAGACTTCAAGGTCAGGAACGTAAGTCCTCCATACCATGTCATCTATCCGGCTTCTGCATATGCAGGAGAGGAAGAAGATTCGAAGGTAAAACTGGCTATCCCTGTGTCACAGGATTATGTACCCGGCTCTTTCGGTTCGGGAGCGGATATTCTCTACGGTGTTTCCGATACCGATGATGCCGTCACGGTCAGCCATCTGTGCGGCACCATAAGGGTAAGCCTCACTGATGAGCAGGCTGCAGTCATCAGGAGTCTGACATTGAGGAGTATTTCAGAGACTGCTCCCATAGCAGGTGATTTTGTCCTGGACTTGGCTGCAGGTTCGCTCTCAGCCCACGGGAACACATCCTGCGAAGTCTCTCTCGGGATTCCGGAGGAAGGAGTGGCACTCGGTGACATGGAAAAGGATTTCTTCTTCACTATACCTGCAGGAACATATCCGGAAGGATTTGAACTCAGGTTCGAAGATGAAGACAGGCATGTGCTGAGACTTTCATGGCTCAGGGCTTCCGAAGGGGCGGAACCCGGTGTGACTGTAGTCCCGGGGCGTCTTGTTTCCTTTGCCGTGGGCGAATACGAGCCTGATTCCAGGGAGATAGTCTCGGCTGAAGACTGGGAAGAGTTTGTCCTGGCATATAATTCCAGGGCAGAAGGCTGGGAAGATGAATGGCTTGGTGACGAAGGCTCGGTCCGTATCGGTGCAGACTTCTCGGCAGAAAGGCTCAGCCAGATAGATGTGCTTGAACATGAGATAGACGGATACGGTCATACCATAACCCAGACTAATGCTGCCGTGCCTCTCATAAGGACCATGCGCGGAACT
Organism: uncultured Bacteroidales bacterium; assembly: GCA_944326385.1. Lineage (GTDB taxonomy): Bacteria > Bacteroidota > Bacteroidia > Bacteroidales > UBA932 > Cryptobacteroides. The sequence goes on from CALVDT010000015.1 coordinate 65,500, forward strand.
GTCAGGAATCTGACTCTTTCAGGGACAATGCAGGCGGAAGATCCCAATGTACAGGGTGCCGCCGTCTTCTCGAGCGTCATAGACGGCGGTGAATTCCTGAACTGTACCAACGACACTGACATAAATGTTACTGCAGACGCTTCCAAATACATTACGGCAGCCTTCGCAAGGACACTCAGCAGCGGAAAGATCACGGACTGCACAAATTCAGGAAACATAGTGGTGTCGGTGTCATTGCCGGAGGACAGGGCAGTCGCCGTGGCAGGTATTGTGGCGATGGTCAGCGGGCTGACAGCTCCTGCCGAGATTTCCGGATGTGTGAATGAAGGCAGCGTATCTGTAAGGCTGGACAAGATGACCGCAGGCTCCAACCTGAGGCCTGTGAATGCCGGATACGCAGGTATAGTCAGCAATGTGATTTCCGGAAATGCGGAAAACTTCCTTACAGTCAGGGACTGTGTGAATTATGCAGACATATCAGTCGCTTTCACACAGGATCCTACCGGTGCACAGTCTCTCATGTCTGGATGCGGCGGTATTGTCGGGTTATGCACGACATTTACATCGACAGGTGCCGGATACAGTGACGCTGACGGAAGCGGGGACAACTGCCGCATGGAAATCTATGACTGCGAGAACTATGGCGACATATCGAACAGCCTGGTGAGTGCGGACGGTTCAAACGGAGTCCACAAGGCGTTTTCCGGAGGTATCGCCGGTGCGGTGGCAGGTATGGCGGAGAAAAGGAGCGTCATGTCAGGCTGCAGGTCGTATTGTTCTGTTCCAGGATATCAGGGATCATACAGCAGGGCTGCACTCGGTGTCGTGTACGGAGGTCTTCTTGGCTTTGCAGCCGACATAGACATCACGGACTGCACGGCAGTGTGCACCCGGCTGGGAAACCAGATGAGGCAGTGCTTTGCGATAAGCGCAGGCATCGGGCTGGCGTTCAGACCGTTCACCATGACAGGGTGCAGATTTTATGCGGACATGAACATGATCAGGTCTGCGACATATACCGAGAACAACTGGAGCCTGGCATTCACTCTGCCGACATCCAGCAAGGAAGGAAACACTTCGAATGCATCTCTTGCCGGCTCATCGGTTACCGGGTGCAGTTTCGGCGGCTCCATAACGACGAATGATGTGCCGGTGGAGTACAATTACACCGGGACGGCGTTCGGCAACATGACCAGGACCGAGATTACGGCATCGTCATTCCAAGACCATATCCATTCCCTTTCATACGGGGCTGGCGAGGTCACTCTTGAAGGAAACACTTATTGGGACGGACAGACAGAATAAAGCCATGGACAGATATCTTATTATAATCATGATGGCGCTGGTATCCTTCGCATGCACGAAAGAGGATACAGGTGCTGATATAGATACTTCAGGGTATACACTCTTTGAAGTGTCTATGGACGAACTGCTCCTTGACCCTGATTCACCGTCGTCCCTCTATTGGAAGGAAGGCGACAGGATAGGTGTCTACGGTTCGGAGTCAGGGACTAATGCCGGATTCTGGCTGAAGGAATCCGGGGAAGGGAAGAGCGTAGCAGAATTTTACGGTCCTCTTGTCAAAGGCAGTATCATCACAGCGTATTATCCGTGGTCATCCACTTATGATGCCACAGTGGGCAGGATGCCTGTGGACCTGTCATCGGTGCAGGTATACGATCCTCAAGCCACAGCGGAATCCCAGTTCCTTAAATACGCCACGATGGCCTTTGCCAGGATGGATGCGGCAGGGGTTCTGGATTTCAGCTATCCGTTCGGTATGATCAGGGTGACAGTTACGCTTGATGAGCCTGTCTACATAACGGCAGCCGGTCTGAGATCATCTGACGGTATTGCCGGAAGACTGGAAGTCGTGACAGGAGAGTCTGTGATTCCTGTCGATGTCTCTGAAAGCGGCATAACTCTGGATTTTCAGGGACAGGAGGTGCCGAGCGCTTCCGAGACAGGGGATGCCGGGTTCCTGTTTGTCGTTCCTGCAGCTTCATATGAGAAAGGGAGCCTGGAAGTATCATTGTCACTGAAAGGTGGCGAAGAGATTATTGTGAGCCTTGAAGCTACAGATGTGCCGAAAGTCTCCGCTTCCGACTTCCAAGTCGCCGATGTTGTGGTCGGAGTGTCCTCTATCCCGGCTCTGGATATTGAAAACGGTTACTTAGAATGATGTCAGATATGGAAAGATACTTGATGATTCTTCTTGCGGTATCCATGCTTGCCGCATGTCAGACCAAGATGGAGCAGCCCGACCCGGGGACCGGTCTGGGCGAAATATATCTTACTGCCCCTGCAGGAGCGATGTCGGTGTCTGTAGATCTGGACGGCTTGTGGAGAGTATGGGCTGAAGAGGACTGGATTTCACTTGACATCAACGGCAGGGACGGCAGGGGTGCCTTCACTTTTTCTTATTCGTCAAATGAATCCGATTTTTCCGTCAGCCGCGGAACCAGGCTCGGACATGTGATAGTCCAGAGCATCCCGCAGATGCGTTCTGATACTTTATATATCCGTCAGCAGGGTATTCCGGACGGGAAAGACTATTATACAAGACTCTCCGGCAGCTACATAGGTATCCCTGATACCGGACTGGAAAGGGTGGACGCCATATATATGAATGCGGAAGGTCTTGACCTGTCCTATGTCTCCGCGATGGCTTCAGAAGTGGACCTTGCCGCGGTGATATGTACGGATGACATGATGGCTTCATCTCTTGCAGCTTCCTGGCAGGGACAGTCTGCAGTCAGCGGACATCTTCTTTTCCTGTCCCCTCAGGAGGAGATGACATCTGTGTCATCGGTCTCTGACCCTGCGTCCCTGACAGTGTCCTTCAAGGGAGTGAACTATGTACTTGCTGATTTCTCGGAGGAAGATGCTGACAGGCTGGCTCAGCTGAGGTCCCTCCTTGACAGTGGCTACAATGTCCCTGGCGCATCTTCCCGCTGGGTCATAGGCGGGTCATTCTATTACTGCAGCGTTATGGAGACCGGCTATCCGGATACTCCGGCATGGTTCCCGTCCAGCCCGAAGGATGAAGCTTTCGAAGCTGACCTTTATGCCTGGGACAACAATCTGGTAGACTGTATCTGGATGGTTTCCCGTGGATGGACACCGACATATTCTGACGAGAAGGGAGACTGGCGGGCAGATTATGTTTATGCATCCGGTTCCGTGTGGAATTACATGACTGCCGTGAGCCTCATGGAAAAAGACGCCTCGATGTCCCACACTCCGGTACGATTCACCCTTAAATACTGACAGCTATGCGTAGGATATTGACATTTATCATATTGCTCATCATTGCCGTTCCTGTGACCGGACAGGACCAGGAAGTGAAAGGAAAGGTCCTGGATGAAAACGGGGAAGCCATGCCTGGAGTAGGCATCATAGTCAAGTCGAAGCCGGGGAAGGGTGCCGTGAGTGACATAAACGGAGCCTATTCCATAACTGTGGACGGACGCGACACCCTCGAATTCTCTTTTCTGGGATATATGACTGCAGAAGAGCCTGTCAGGAACAGGGCGAGAATAGATGTGGCGCTCGAGCCACAGAGTACAATGCTTGACCAGACAGTCGTGATAGGGTACGGTACATCGAAGAAAATGGACCTGACAGGTGCTGTCGCAGTCGTGGAGATGGATGACATAAAGGATACGCCTGTGACATCTGTAGCAGAGTCGCTCCAGGGCAGAATCGCCGGGGTGGACATAGTTTCCGGAACAGGAGAGGCTGGCGAAGGGACAAGCATCCAGATCCGTGGAGCGAGGTCTATCGCTGCCGGAAACGAGCCGCTTATCGTGGTGGATGGAGTAGTGGATGCCGTCTCTGACCTCAATGCCATAAATCCTTCCGACATTGTAAGCATTTCAGTGCTCAAGGATGTCAGTTCTACAGCCATATATGGCTCCAGGGGAGCCAATGGCGTCATCATAGTCACTACTGACCAGAAACCGAAAGGCAATTCAAGCTATGCCGTGACATTGAGGTCCAGCACAGGATTCTCGAATATAGCCGGCACTCTGGACCTGATGGATGCCGAAGAGTATGCCACATGGCAGAACATGATCAGGATACAGAGGGGCACGGCAGTGAGGACGGAGCCTCAGTCATCAGGCTCATCATGGGCTTATTATAATCCTTCGCTTCTGGGCAAAGGTACGGACTGGGTGAAGGCTCTGTCCCAGACAGGCGTGTACAACAACCAGTATGCGGCAGTCTGGAGCGGCAATGACAATTACCACATATGGGGAGCGTTCGGCTACACTTACTACAGGGGAGTCGTCATAGGTTCATCCTATCACAGATACACCGGAAGAGCAAATGTAGACACGAAGATAGGCAGAAGGATAACCGTCGGAGCGCGGTTCAGCCTTACATACTATGATGTGGAAAGGACATCGGCGCAGATAAGCGGTACGAATACGAATGCCGCCATCTATCTGAGCCCTCTGCTTGATACGGAGAGCACATGGAACCAGTACGGATATGAGGACAGCCAGGGACAGGTGTTCAACAACCCGTACATCAGTGCCAGGAATATACGGAATGATGTGGACAAATGGGAGATGAACATATCGCCATGGATAAAGATAGACTTCGGAAGGGGATTCACCCTGAATTCCACGCTTTCATTCTCCCGTGACAACCATCTCACCAACTATTACTCTCCGTCATATCTTCCTGTGGCAGAAGCCCGGAAGACAGGAGGTACGGCGCAGCGGGCATACTGGGACCAGCAGAAGCTCCTGAGCGAGACCACTCTGAACTGGAAAAAGTTCTTCCGTTCAGGACATGACCTGGAGGCTCTTGCCGGATTCACGGCGAGCCGCAGGATACAGGACAACTCGTCCTATCGCGGAACAGGTTTCCTGAATGATGATACAGGATATTTTGACATGACTGGAGCGATGCAGCCTTCAAATTATTCCATGTCTTCATACAGATACCTCAAGACGACGATGTCTGCGCTGGGAAGGGTGAACTACAACTACAAGAAGCGTTATTATCTGACCTTCACTTTCAGGGCTGACGGAGCTTCGAATTTCTCGAAGGACAGGAAATGGGGATTCTTCCCGGCAGGTGCCTTCAGGTGGACCATCTCGAACGAGCCTTTCATGCAAGACGCGTGGTGGATCAATGACCTGTCACTGAGGGCAAGTGCCGGAAGGTCCGGAAATGATGCCATATCCAGTTATCTGTCCATGAATACGATAAGGCTTGACCAGAGTACATGGCTGTTCGGGGATGAAACACTGCTGTCAAGCCTGCCTGAAAGGCTTGCCAATGATTCCCTGACTTGGGAGACCACAGACTCATATAACCTCGGGCTGAGCTTCTCGGCATGGCAGTCCAGAGTGAACATAGAGGCAGATGCCTATGTCTCCTTCACAAGAGACCTTCTGCTAAGTGTCAGAAACTCGCAGACCACGGGTTACAACACTTATTTCGCCAACCTTGGCAATACCAGGAACATAGGTGTGGAGCTTTCCATCAACACACAGAATATAAAGACTCCGGATTTTGAATGGGAGACGACACTTACCCTAAGCCACAATGACCAGATGGTCACAGATTCCGGTGCAGGAGATGAAGTCGTCCCTACCTACATGAATCCGAGGTCTTCTACCCAGTACATGTACGGTTACAGGACAGGATACCCTGTCAATGCCCTCTGGGGCTACCAGTATGCCGGAGTCTGGCATAACCAGGAGGAAATCGACAGGAACAGCCATACGAACACATATGTGTCCAACATCAAGGACGGAGCCAATGGCAGCAATGTCGGCAGGGCAAAATATGTCGATGTGAACGGAGACGGGAACCTGAACCAGGATGACATAGTATATCTCGGAAATTCGGACCCTGTCCTCTATGGAGGCTTCCAGAGCAATTTCAAGTTTTTCGGAAGGCTGAACCTGAACCTTTATTTCACATATTCTTTAGGAGGAAAGATCTATAACCTTTCCGAACTGTACATGGGTTCATCCATCTCGTCTTATAACAAGTACAGATATGTCCTTGATGCATGGGATGAGGTAAGGAACCCTGATTCAGACATCCCGATGCCTCAGTATGATGACGGTCTTGCATCTGACAGGTTCGTGCATGACGCCTCGTTCTTCAGGTTGAAATCGGCGTCCTTAAGCTATACTTTCCTGCTCGGCAGATGGTCCAAGGTCTTCAAGACCCTCAATGTCGGTTTAAGCGCGGAAAATCTTTTCCTTCTGAAGTACTATAACGGGTTTGACCCGGATGTGTCCACAAGCAGTACTGTCAGGCGACTGGATGACGGTTCGTTTCCGAGACCGAGGACTTTCACTCTGAATCTTGAACTTAAATTTTAACGCGGATGGCTATGAAAACAATATACGGATGTGCTGCAGCTGCCATGCTGCTGCTCTCTGCAGGCTGCAGTCTGAAGGAAGACCTGATAAGCGAGTCTCTCACCGATGACTGGTACAGGACTCCTGAAGAGTGCAGGACAGGTGTCAATGCCTGCTACAATCCTATAAGGAACCAGTTCGGAGGTTACAATGTATGGGTGGCGATAGAGTGCACCACTGACCTGATGTTCCTGAATCATTCCATGAACTACAATGCCACTCTGGATATTTCTCCGACAAAACCCGCGGTGGCTTCCACCATATGGCAGAACTGCTATCAGGGAGTGATGAGGACCAACAGCCTTATCGCAGCCATCGACAGGTCGGTCGATGCCGGAAATTTTACTGAAGAAGAAGCATTGCCCCTGAAAGGGGAGACCATAGTCCTGAGGGCATTTTATTATTATATGCTGACATGCACTTTCGGTGATGTCCCATATTATACGGAAGAGGTGACGCAGGACAACAGGGCGAGCATCGCCTCCCTGCCGAGGATGTCTGCAGTCGAGACCAGGAATGCTCTCATAGAGGAGTTGTGCTGCTGGCTCTACCCCGAATCCATGGGCGGGCTGTGTTCGCTTGAACTCAAAAGGGCTTATGACGGGGATCACCAGAACAGGATCGGAGCTGCAGCAGGTCTGATGATAGCCGCGAAATTCTGCCTGTGGAATGAAAGGTGGTCGGATGCTATAGAAATCATAGGTGTGCTGGAGGATATTTATGGCCATTTTGCCGACAATCCGGCAGCCTTCGGGTCCCAGTATCCGCTCAGCGACATACCGTTCTCGAAGAAATTCGTTCCGGAATCCATTTTCGAGATAGCGAACGCATACGAAGAATACGGGATTCAGGTCACAGGCAGCATAGCCGCTTATTCTACTCCATATCAAAGTGATGCGGAAGGGGATGAAGGGTCGCAGGATGAATTCAGAAGGACAGACATCTTCAACGGGATAGCCATTCCGGAACTCGGAGTGAACAGCCGTACATCCACTCCTGCAAGACCGACTTCGTACTATTACAGGACAGTGCTGCCTTACAGTTCGTCCGACAAGAGGAACGGAGAGTATTCGGATGACGCTACCCAGGCGAAGAACGGCTCAGGGAATCTGGCATGGAGATGGAAAGGCTTTGAGCCTGGAGACAAGGTGAGAAATCCTGAAGATGCGGCTGTAATGTGGTTTTCCAGCTGCAGCAGACCGATAGACAGACCTTGGCTGGGGAACAAGTTCTGGTGCTATGACATGTATTATACGCTTGATCATAACAACTACAAGTTCTTCCGCTTTGCCGATGCCCTCCTTATGGCATCAGAGGCGCACCTCATGCTCGGGAACACCGAGAGGGCGGCAGCTTATCTGAACATCACCAGGACGAGGGCCGGCATAGAACCCATGACATTGTCTTCAGTAGGAGGCAGTGCGGAAGCTTTCATGGAGGAGATCAGGCTTGAAAGGGCGAGAGAACTGTTCGGAGAATTCCAGAGGAAGTTCGATCTGGTCCGCTGGGGCATCTGGTACGAAAGGACATTGCAGTACAATGACGGAATGTATCTGCCTGGTTTCATCAGACCTTACCACAGGTATCTGCCTATCCCTGCAGAGCAGATTACTTATTCAGGGGGAGCTCTTGACAACAATGAATATGAACAATGACGATATGAAAAGACAGATATACATTATAGCGGTATTCCTGATGGCGTTCATGACTTCATGCACGAAGGAATGGGTGTCATCCATCGACCTGGGAGTGAATACGGACAGGGTGAATATTGACAGCGTATATGAGGGCGAGTTCTGGTTTACGGTCTTCGCTGCCGATGACAGCCACTGGACCCTGACCGTGACGGAAGGACCGGAATGGCTGACGCCTGACATATCTGGCGCAGACGGCAGGACTCATGTCAGGTTTGCCTATACGGCAAATATGGGAGATGATGCGCGCATCGCGCAATTCGTCCTGAAGGCAGACACCGGGAAGGAAATAGCCGTAGCTGTAGTACAGTCCGGGCTGGAACAGAGTGCATCAAGTGTAGAATATATAGAATAGCGGATTATGAAAAAGTCATATTATTTCTTGTGCTTAGTTTCCATGATGATCTCCTGTGCTCCTTTAGACGGGCTGGTCGATGTCGTGGAAATCGGGGCTGGAGAACCTGAAGTGACTCTGGACTGCATGTCCGGGACATATGTCATGGATGTCTTTGCCGATGGAGACTGGTCTGCTTCAGTGACGGAAGGCGACTGGCTGTTTTTCACAGCCAGCTCATCATCGGAAATGACTGGGAGCGGGGATGCTGAACTGGATGTCTCCTATCAGATGAACCGCGGGATGGACAGGACCGGCAAGATAGTCCTGAAAAGAGGCGGCCGCAGCTTTACTGTCACTCTGGTGCAGGAGGGCGTAATATCTTCCAGCATGTATTTTGAGAATGGAAACATGCTTGTCGGTGCAGAGGGCGGCAGTTCCTCGGCAAAGTTCATGACGAGGCTCTCTGATGAGGACCTGCAGATAAGCATAAGCTATGATGGCGCAGAAGGCTGGATCTCCGATGTGAAGAAAGAGAACAATTTCCTGGTCTTCAATGTCCTGGCAAATAATTTCGCGGAAATCAGAAGTGCTGTCATCACGGTCAGTGCAGTTTCTGATCCTTCCCTGCAGGACATCCTGCATGTGAACCAGGAAGGAAACCAGATGGTATTCACCGAGATTGATTTCTATACACTGAAAGGATTGACCGCATCTTCGGTCGTCATAGATGATAACCTGGTCCTGACAGGAAGGGTCATAAATGATGACTCTCAGGGAAACGGCTCAGAAGACCTCAATATATCCTCGACAGTCAAGGACAGTGGAAGATCATCCAGGGTCGCATATCTTCAGAATGATGCCGCAGACTCCGGAGTGCTGGTCGAATTCGAGACCGTGGAAGACAACACCACCTCCCGTTTTGACAAGATCAGACTTCTGTTGAAAGGCATGACTCTTACGGCACTCGGAGGCGACGCCGAGGAACCTCTCAGATATGAACTCACCGGAGCCAGGGCCGTGAATGTCCTGGAGTCCGAGTCTGGAAGTGCATCGGACCTGCCGGCAAAGACCAGGTCCATAGCGGAACTTTCCGACAATGATGTATATACATATGTCACATTGACAGACTGCGAGATACCGATACGGAAAGGTCCTTTTGTCCCTGTAGACATAAGATACACCGATGCCATGAACAAATATCCCATGCCTCTCCGCGACAAGGATGGTTCCACGACCTACCTTATGTCAAACCTTGACTGCTCGTGGGCGAGGGACGGCAAGGGAATGCCTCAGGGTGCCGGCAATGTGTCCGGTGTCATAGTGCATGAGAAATGTGACAATTTCGAATGGGACAATGCCGAGGCGAACCGTCTGATGGCTTCCGGGATGGCGCTTGACTATATCACCGGAATAGGGACCATTTCCCGTTACCAGATCAGACCGTTCACCAGGGAAGAGATCGGCATAGCGGAGAACTTTGAAGACGGCTTTTCGGACATGGTTGCTGAATTCGCGTATTTCAACAGGAATTACGATGATGTCGTCATAAATGTGGATGAGTCCTATACCATGTTCCCTACTTACCCGGCGGTACCGTCTCCGGTGGATGACACTTCACTGAAATCCCGATTCATAAGATGGAAGGACGGGGCTCAGGAGATGTTCCTTACATGGCGTGACTGGTCACATCTCGGACCGTTGGAGAACGGGGTGATCACTGACCAGTCAGGAGGAAACGGAGTCTATGACTATTACGGACGCTCTGCGCATTGGTATGTGCATTCCGCGACAGCCACTTCAGGCTTGATCTATGATACCAACGGAGCAGGATGGTATTGTTCGCAATGGACTCCGGAGCAGTATTGGCTCGTGTCGTTCAGCACGGAAGATCTTACGGTTTCGAATTTTCCGCTTTCTGTAAACTTCGGAGCGGAGAACGGGCTTGGCGAGACCGTCGGAGCACCGAGGCATTGGGTTCTGGAGTATTCTCTGGACAATTCGGTCTGGACAGAGGTTTCGGACTATACTGTTCCTGACTTCACAGTCATCTTCCAGAAGAGATCATGGCAGTGCCCTGGATATAAGTATTTCAGTATCAACCTCCCTGAAGACCCTTCTATCCTTGGACGGGAGACTGTCTATGTGAGACTGAGACCTGATGGAAGCAATGCCGGCTCTACAGACTCGTATGACGGCAATGCCGTGGTTTCTACATGCCAGTCAGCCATAGATTATTTTTCCATAAGATATAACAAATGACATTAAAACCGATAAAGCCATGAAAACCACAATTGATTTTACCGACCGGTACAGGACTTACAAAAGTCCGCAGGTCATGATGACTGAAGTCTCAGTCGAGTATGGAGTCTGCAATTCGGATCCTTTGTCCGGAACAAGCGGAGCTACATGGGAGGAAGATCCGGAAGAGCTACCTTGGTAAGAAGTGCGACCTTGTAACATGAAAGTCATGAAAAAGACACATATCATTTTTGCCGCAGCCTTGTATGCCGCAATGTCGCTTTCCTGTCAGGATGAGCTCAAGCCGGACAGTATGAATGTTACAGGTGACGGACAGGATGGAACCATCGTGCTTGAGGAAGGTCAGATCCTTGGTATAACACCTGAAAACACATACACAAAAACCGCCGTAGGACAGGATACGGATGGAGTCTATCCCGTGGTATGGCTGAACCGGGACATGATAAAGGTTTTCAGCGACAATGTTCCGGACGGTGCAGCCTATGAGGCGGTCGTGGAGACTCCGTCATCCCAAGCGGCATTCTCACCTGCCGGTGAACCCGTGCAGGATGAAAGCCGGTATGCCGTATATCCTGGTGCACTGGCGCAGGGAATGCAGGAAGGGAAGATCATTATGGACCTTTCAAGTTTCCGGACACAGCTTTACCATAGCTCGATACATAATTTCGGCGCTTTTGACAACTATAAGGAGGAGTTTGAAATTTATGAAGAACACAAGGAATACTATGAAGCGAACACTGTATTTCCGCATCTTCCTATGTTCGCAAGCGCATCGGGAGGAAGTGATGAGTTCCGGTTCGCTAACCTTTTCGGAGCAGTGAGGGTGAATATAAACGACTATCAGGGAAATGACATTATGGTGCAGTCTGTCAGACTCATTACCGACAGGTATGTGTCTGGCACCATGTCCATATCGGCTGACGGGACATTCACCCTGGAAGGTTCTTCCGATGAAGAAAAGACAGTCTCTGTCGTGTCCCCTAAAGAAGCCGGTCAGAAAATATCTGATTCCACCCCTTCTCTGGCAGACAATGGCATACCGTTCTATTTCTTCCTGCCGGCAGGGACATACAACGGGTTCACGTTCGAGATAACGGACACCGACGGCAGGATTTTCAGAAAGTCTACCGGGACAGTCGTTGAAGTGGAGCCTGGGCTGGTGAAGTCATTCCCGCCCCTTCCGCTTACTTTGTACTATGGCACGGCAAACAGTGTGATAGCCCAGACAGCGTCTGCATTTGAGATAGATATCACTCCGTATTACACATTCAACGACAGACTGGTCTATGATGGAGTCCCTGTAGAGGGAATAGAGGGTAAACAGTACACGGCAGAGGTGCTGTGGCAGCTCAGGCGCGACGGACAGAATCTGGATGGAGATGTCCTCTCCTCAGAGCCGGTAGTGGAAGGCTATCTCCTGAAAGGCAACACCAATGTCCAGGGAAATGCTCTGATCGCCTTGAAAGATGAGTCCGGAGAAACAGTCTGGACCTTCCATCTCTGGGTGTTGAGTGCCGAATACATGCCAGAAGACCAGCTGTATGTAGTGGATGGCGAGTCTTTCTATATGATGAACAAGAATCTGGGGGCGATATTCCCTGTGATAGAAAATGCCGCCAATGCGTTCAACTCCTACGGCATGTACTACCAGTGGGGCAGGAAAGACCCTCTTCCGGCATATGGAGTCTCCGCCTACGCTGAAGGCGTCACGGCGCTGTTCGATACTGAGATAAAGACCGATGCCACGATAATGTACGCCATGAAGAACCCTCTTAAGGCTATCCAGACCAAAGAAGACAATATGGCGGTCGTATATCCTCAGTCTGTCGGGAACAACAGATTGTGGGGAGCTTCAGAAGCTGTCACCTCGGAAGAAGCCATTCCGGCGAAGGCCGAAGGTTTTGTAAAGACTGTCTATGACCCTTGCCCGCAAGGCTACATGCTGCCTCAGGCATGGCATTTCTCCGGACTTACAGTGGCAAGGGAGGCAAGGACAGGCTATGGGGCATATCTGTACTATGACGGAGTGAACGAGACATATTACCCGCTTCAGGGGCGTTTCCTTGTAGACTCCAATAAGGTCTCCGGAGAAACCAAGGCGACAGGCACCGGTACAGATACCAGATACCATGTGTCCAATCCATATGGCACTACAGGCTGGGCGGCACCTTATCTCAGGGTGTCATTCCTCGGCAGTCCTTCAAAGGTATCTGTCTCATATTATTTCGGAGCGGAAGGCAACTGTTACCCGGTAAGGTGTCGGAAGATGGTCATGAACCAGTAAAGATATCCATATGAAACGGCATTTCTCAAGATTCCTGTTCTGGGTACCCCTGATTTGCGCAGGCGCATGCGAGCCGGCCGATGTCCAGGTAGTTACAGAGGAGATAATAGTGGAGGAGACTGAATATGTGGACAGGTACCAGGACGGGACAGGCATCACACCGCAGTGGGACGGAGTTCCTGTGAGGATAGGCATCATCGGAGACTCCATCTCCACCTTCAGCGGATGGATACCGAACGGATATGTGGCATATTATCCTCATTCCACCGGCTCCGTGGCGGATCTGGAAGATGTTTCGCAGACCTGGTGGCACAGGTTGATATACACATTGCTCCCAGATGCCACTCTGGACAGAAACCTTTCCTATTCCGCAACATGTGTGGCTAAGACAGGGTCCGGGTCGCAGTATGACCAGAATGACTTCGTCACCAGATGTACTGGTTTTGATGATCCGGACATCGTCATCATACATGGAGGGACCAATGACAGGGGTATATCTCTCGGACAGCAGGCTGCGCTTGGAGAGTATGACTACGATGTCCCTGCAGACCAGCTTGACAGGTACAGATTCCGTCCGGCATACATCTGCATGGTCAAGAAAATCATGGAAGCATGGCATGGCGTCAAGATAGTCTGCGTGATAGGTGACTGTCTCTATCAGGAAGACTATATCTCCCTGGCGGAATCCGTCGAAGAGATAGCTGCGCATTACGGTTTCCCGACAGTCAGCTTCAAATCTGCCCTGGAGACTTTTGACGGTGTGCATCCGAACAGCTACGGGGCTGCGTACATGTCAGAAAAGATATATGAAGTTTTGAAGGAAGAGGGGTTGCTTTATTACCACAGGGAGGATGCGATATGAGAAGTAAGTATTTATTGCCGGTCTTGCTTGCAGGCGTATCATGTTCCATGATGGAAACTGAGCCTGCTGACACCGGAGCCCGGGAAGAACTTGTCCCGGAAGGGCATCAGATAGTGGGAAAGACAGGTACAGCGGTGAAAACTTCCCTTGACGACAGGTTCAGGGAAGTGTGGGATGACGGCGACATGATCCGGGTTGTGAGCGTCGTGGACCATGAAGGCGAGGACTACGCCATGGTCGAAACCAGCAGCGACCGGACCGCAGCGGTTTTCGCCCCGGAGACCGATGCGGAAGCCGTGGCAGGGACTCCCCGTTATGCAGTGTATCCTGCTTCAGCTTTCATGCAGTTTACAGATGAAGGTTCACCTGTAGCCGCAGTGGATTTTTCCGGACTGGAAAAGTCATCGCTGGCATGTGCATATGCAGAAGATACGGTAATTCCTGACGGAGCCGATGTCGCGCCTCTTCCCATGGTAGCTTCGTCAGAAGGGAACATCTTCAGTTTCAAGAGCCTGTGCGGTGCTGTCCAGGTCAGGCCTTATGACTATCAGACCATGGGCATTACTTTGTCGTCCATCAGAGTAGGTGCGGCAGACGGTATTCCTGTGGGAGGTGTCGCCACAGTAGATATGGACAGTGGCAGTATTATATCCATGACAGGAGAGAGGACCTGCCTGACCTATGTCCTGGAGGAACCTGTCTCTATCGAAAGCAGCGGATGGACATCCTGGAGTGTGAATTCAGCTTCATCGTTTGACAGGGACGCCCGCTGCTTCCTGTTCTGGCTGCCTGCCATGGATTACGGACAGGGGCTGGAAATAACCCTGAAAGATACGGAAGGCAGAGAATACCGGTTTACGACAGGTCCTCTGTCGGTAAGACCGGCCTCTGTAACCAAGCTTCCGTACATGCCTCTTTCTCTGTATTATGGCACTGCGAACTGTGTCCGCGTGGAGCCGGGGACTACAGCTGTCAGTGTAGATGTCACCCCGTATTTCAGTATTTCAGACAGGTTCGAGCCTGAAAACAGACCGGTCGGAGGAGCGGAGGACCTGATAGCAGGAGCTTCCGTGGTCTGGCAGCAGGAACATGGATGCCCGGAGACGGACCTGACCTGGTCTTCTGACCGGGGGACAGTCGTCCCTGCCGGTGCCCGAATTCCTGTGACGGCTTCAGGAGACCATGTATATATGAATGTCCCTCTGACCGGCACGGCCGGCAATGCCGTGGTCGCCATAAAAGATGCCGAAGGCAATATCTTGTGGTCTTTCCACATCTGGGCAGGCGAGGCATATGATGTGCCGTGCAGTACAGGAGAAGGCGGCGAATACATTCTGATGGACCGGAATATAGGAGCCACATCTCTTCTGGACAGATCCCAGAGCAGCGAAGAGACTGTCAGGAACTCTTTCGGAATGTTCTATCAATGGGGAAGGAAAGATCCGTTCCCGAGGGTACTGTCCAGGAGCGGGCGTGTGACTTCCTACAGGGCGGAGAATGCCATGTCAAATTCTGTCACCAGAGATGACAAGAGCATAGGGAACATATGCTGGAGCGTCAGGAATCCGGGAAAAAGGATCTGGCTGGACAATGGCAGCGGATGCAACTGGCTGATGTCATATATTAACGAACTGTGGGGTTTCCCTTACGCCGCTACTGATCCCGAAAGGATAGTGGCAGAGAACAGCACGGTTTCAGGAGTGAAGACGGTATATGATCCATGCCCTGAAGGTTACAGGATAGCGGATATAAAGCATCTGTACGGTCTGCTCAGCCTGAACGGAAGCACACTTTCCGGGAGGGATTCATACTATGGGTATCATTTCCGGACAGGTTCCGGTGAAACCACGATATTCATGCCGGCTGCTGGCTATGTATCATCCAAAATCGAAGATGCTACGGCTTTGTGCTACGAGACATACTGGGGCATGTACTGGACCAGTGCCACGGGTCTTGCCAATACGCATCTTTTCAGGATAGACGGACAGACATATGCACAGATACAGAATTCCCTGAGGGGACAGATGCATTCTGTAAGGTGCCTTAAAATCACTGAATAATGAGAAATTTAGCGGTAATATCAGCTTTTTCGGTCATTTCATTTGTTTCATCTGCGCAGGGTGTGGTGGTCCACACCCAGGAGCAGATGAACAAGGAAGCGCCAGTCCCATGCTCCCATGTCGGGGCAGAGGCATGGAGTTCCCTTGAACCGGTGTTCACTTATGATACGCTGATCAGGACATGGTATCTGCTGCCTTCTGACATACCTGCCGAGCAGTCCGCACCTTTCTATCCGAGGGTGAAGAGACTGCGGGACGGACGGACGATAATGTTCTGGCAGGGCGGACAGCATTCCAGCCGTATCTACTGCGCCCGATCCAGCGACATGCGTCACTGGGATGCCCGGCAGAGACTGTTCGGACCGAAACAGAAGACCGTGGCAGGAAGGAAGACATGGATAAGGTACATGACAGCCGATGCCATAGTGCTGAAAAGCGGTGAAATCGTGGTAGCGGCTTCATTCCGCAGCGACATGTATTCTGAAGGTCTCGGCTGCGGTATCGTCATAAGGAGAAGCCGTTACAACGGAGACTGGTGGGACAAGCCTCGCGTCATCTATGAAGGACCTAACTGGGAACCCTACATGATAGAACTTCCTGACGGGCGTCTCCAATGCTTCTTTACTGATGCCGACCCGAAATTCGGCAATTCCGGGACATCCATGATAGAGTCATTTGACGGAGGATTTACATGGACGGAAAAGAAACGGGTCTGCAGGCAGTTCAAGTATTATGACAGGCAACAGAAGATATTTACGGATCAGATGCCGTGTTTCAGGCTCCTTGCCGATGGAAAGACTCTGTTCGGAATCCTGGAGGCAAGGCTTGAGCCGGGAGGTCCGGGAACCCCCAGTTCATATATGATGTCCGCCATATGGAATGATGCTTACGGATGGGAAGATCTTGGTGAAGACAGGGAAGGACCCGAAGACAGGAAGACGAACCTGTTCCGCGGGAACGGCGGATATGTGGCAGTGTTCCCGTCAGGTGAGGTCGTGATTGCCGCCGGGATCGGTGGCATGCTGTCAGTCAAGACAGGAGATGCCGATGCACGCCGGTTCAACGGGAAAAACTGGAATTCAGACTGGCTCAGACCTTTCGACAAGCCCGGGACATGGGGGACAGTAGAGGTTGTGGACTCTCATCATTTGGTGTGGGCGATGGACTGTGCGGAAGGGCTGCAGTTCGGGACAGGATATCTGAACCATAAGATATATGCCCCGAAGATGACTGTGACCGTAGATGGAGACGGAAGAGAGTGGAAACTGCATGATGCCTTGTTCATAGGCTCGGAATCACCAGTGCAGGCTGTATTCAGAGCGTCCCATGATCAGGACAATGTCTATCTGCTGGCAGAAGTCACTGGATATGAGGCAGGAAAAGAACCTGTCCTGAATATGTCGCTTCATGATGCGTCAGCGAAAAAGGCAGGCAGAGGTTCTACAGTCTCTTTTTCAGCAGGTGTATCAGGCGCGGCGGAAGACACTGATGCCGGTATCGTCATATCCAGCAGAAAAGGCAGGACCATAGACGGGCGGCAGGGCTATGTGGCGGAGATCAGGATACCGAAATCATCTGTAGGCGATGCCGCAGGACTCTGCCTCTGGGCTGAAGTGCTTTCGGATGGGGTCACAGATACTTTTACAGGTGCTAACAAATCAAAGACAGAGACATGGCAGAGAATAGAATTAAAATGATATTGACAGCTTCGGCTGTTATCCTGTTCAACTTCGGGTGCACCGCTGCTCCGCTGCAGGGGCAGGATGAATCGGGGACAGTCATCTGCACTGTGTCGCAGATAACCGGCAGGTACAAACCTGAGGCATGCTCACATGCTGGTGAAGAGAAATGGAGCGTGATGCAGCCTATGACAGGGTATTCGTACATCATCCCTCATGCATGGCTTACGAAGGATGCTCCGGATGACCAGCGTAAAGCCATGTATCCGCGCATCAAGAAAATGGCAAGCGGGGAATACATAATGTTCTATCATGGAAGTCCTACCGGTTCCAGGATATGGTCCTCCATAAGCAGTGATTTCAAGGAATGGTCGGAACCTGTCCTGCTCTACGGTCCGGAGACTGTCACGGTGAACGGTGCCAAGGACTGGAGAAGATTCGTGAACATGGATGCTGCGGTCATGCCTGACGGCGAGATACTTGCCGTATGTTCTTTCCGCGCCACAGAACATTATAACTCCGGACTGGGATGCGGACTGATGCTTACCCGCAGCACTGACAACGGACGCTCATGGTCGGACCCTGTGCAGATCTATGAAGGACCTAACTGGGAACCTTTCATACTTCGTCTTCCGGACGGAAAGCTCCAATGTTATTTTACGGATGCGACTCCTCAGACCAGGAACTCGGGCACTTCCCTTATCGAATCTTCTGACGGAGGTGATTCCTGGAGTCTCAAGAAGCGTGTCTGCAGGCAGTACAAATATCGGTACGACGGTCCTGACGGTGATTTTTCCGGTCAGAATATCTACACGGACCAGATGCCGTGTTTCCGTGTCCTCAATGACGGGAAGACACTGTTCGGCTTTATCGAATCCCGTCTTGAGCGTACGCCGAGCATTTATGGAGACAGTTATTATGCTCTCTCTGCAATATGGAATGACGGGCTGGAATGGAAAGACCTCGGGGAAAATTCGGAAGGTCCTGAAACGAGGGTCTCGAATGTCATTGAAGGCGGTGGCGGATATGTGGCTGTTTTCCCTTCCGGAGAGACTGTCATATCAGGACATATCGGAGGCAAGTTCCAGATGAAGGTGCTGGACCATACTGGCGGCAGAAACAGCGGGACCGAATGGGACCAAGGTTGGTTTTCTCCTTTTTCAGGTATGGGCTACTGGTCATGCACCGAGGTGGATTCCCCGCTGACCATGGTCGCGGCGATGCATTGCGATACGGGTATGGAATTCGGGAAATTCTATCTCAACCACAGGATTGATGCCGTAGCTGCAGATGTGCTTGTGGATGGTGACGGCAGTGAGTGGCAGTCCGTAGACGCCCTGTATCTTGACACCGTGAACGGCTCAGAGACCATATTCAGAGCATCGAGGGATGATGAAAACCTCTACCTTATCTCGGAAACAGTCTCAGAAGACAAGACCGGGGCGACCCGTGTAGACATGCTCCTGACCAATCCTGAAAGAAAGGATGTGACGACAGTTAAAATCTCTTCTTCCGGTTCTGTCTCCACCTCGGATACGGCTGCTTCCGCAGCGTTCAGATACGGGAAGACTGCTGACGGAAGAGCCGGCTTTACGGTAGAGATATCCATCCCTCTGGAAAGTCTCAGACTTTCAGCCGGCAGTACTGTATGCCTCTACGCGGCAATGTCAGACGGAGGTCCGGTATCCACTTTCACAATGTCGGAAAAATCAGATGCAGATACTTGGCTGCACATAAAAATCAAATGATCATGAAAAAATATATGATATTACTTGCCCTGTGGGGGATTCCTGTTGCCTCATGTACTGCTGAACCTGCCACTGACACTGCAGATGCGGACCCTTCAGTCAGGCTGCACCTGGCGTCAGAGATGATGTCAAGGACGGAAGCTGTGCTGGATTCTCACAAGGAGGCAGAGCAGTGGAGCCGCCTCCAGCCGATGTACGGGACATACATAGTCCTGCCTCATAAATGGCTGCTTGGAGAAGTCATCAATTATGAAGACCAGAATTTTGCGAACTATCCCCGTATAAAGAAGATGGCAAACGGGGAATACATAATGTTCTACCATGGAGGCCAGTATGGTTCCAGGATATGGTCCACCATAAGTCCGGATCTGAAGACATGGTCCACTCCAGTCATGCATTATTCCCCAGTCGCGGTGACAGTGGACGGAGAGGATGACTGGCGACGCTTCGTGAACATGGATGCAGTCGTCTTGAAAAGCGGAGAAATACTTGCCGTATGCTCATACAGGGCGGCAGGACATTATGGAGAAGGTAAAGACGGGGGCCTGATGCTGATAAGGAGCAAGGACAATGGAAGGACCTGGACTGAGCCACAGAAAATCTATGACGGGGTGAACTGGGAAGCTTATCTGCTGGAGTTGCCTGACGGAAGGATACAGTGCTATTTCACTGACCCGATTCCTCAGACCAGGAATTCCGGGACATCCCTGATAGTTTCAGAAGACGGAGGTCACACATGGGGCCGGAAGATAAGGGTATCCCGCCAGTACAAATATGACTATGACGGACCGAATACCGAATACACCGGTCAGAAGATCTACACGGACCAGATGCCGTGTTTCCGTGTCCTCAATGACGGGAAGACTATAGCCGGATTTCTTGAGGCAAGACTGGAGACGCCACTCAGTGTCACAGGAGCAAGCTACTGCAAGATGTCAATGGTCTGGAACGACGGTCTGGACTGGAAAGACCTCGGGGAGGAAAGCGAAGGTCCTGAACGGAGAGTGACGAACTTCATGAAGGGAGGTTCAGGCTACATGGCGACTTTCCCGTCAGGAGAAGTGGTGATATCCTGCAATTCCGACAGCCGTTTCATGCTGAAAGTGCTGGACCGGAATGCAGAGTGTCCTCCAGGTTCCATATGGATAGAAGACTGGATGTATCCGTTCCCTGGGAAAGGATTCTGGGGGTCCATAGAAACAGAGTCACCCGTAACCATGATCGGTGCCATGCATGATGACACAGGTATCCAGATAGAGCGTTTCTGGTTGAATCACAGGATAGACGCATCCGACGAGATGATTTCCGTGGACGGCAATGCTGGCGAGTGGAAGACGGTCCAGGCTCTGTACCTGGCATCTGAATCCGGTACGGAGACCATTTTCAGGGCTGCGAAAGATGCCGAGAATCTCTATCTTGCGGTAGAGACGGCATGCCCTGAGGGGAACAAGTGCCATGAACTGTATCTAAGACTCATCAGTTCAGGGGAAACCTCAAGCAAGACAAGTCCTGTGACAGTGAGGATATTGCCTTCAGGAGAAGTATCCGCTACAGGTATGCAGCCTGTATGGGCTTCTTCTGCTGCGGAAGCCGAGGACGGACGCAATGGAATGGTGACAGAGATCGCCGTTCCGCTTTCTGCATTAAGCCATGCGTCTTATGGTGATGATATCTGCTTTTATGCCAAGGCGGTATCGTCAGGCGACACCGCCTCGTTTTCTCTTTCCGATCAGGAAGATCCCGATTCATGGCAGCGCATCAGGCTGCTTTGATTCATCTGACCGCACCGAGGGATTTGATCAGATTCACCGTTTTTATGGCTGATGTCGTGGCATCAAAGCCTTTATCACCGGCTTTGGTGCCTGTTCTTTTGTCCTGAAGTCCGGCCTCGACATCCCCGAGAGCCACATGTAGTTCACATTCTCCTGCAATAGCCTCACCATCCTGCGCCCGGAAGGATGATCATTAAAAGTCCTTGACTTTTGGTGCATCACCTTTTTTGAGTTGCGACCGTTGCCTGATAATCTCATAGAGGGGATACTTTAAGATTTGCATTGTTCCTGGCTTATCCGTATATTTCGCCTGACGGCTACGTGGGCTATATCATTAAAACCTTTTGACATATGAAGCATGTATTGTATTTCGGGATTCTCGTTTGCATGGCTGCGGCATGCAGGAATACGGATGTTGATTTTGCATGGACAGGCACTGGAGACAGATATGACATGGACGGGGATTTCGAGACCGTCGAGGAAAAGACTCCGTTTGAATATCCGGCCTGGAAAGGGGAGAAGATTTCAGCCCAGGCATATCTCCACTCGGACGAGCCTCTTGACAAGGTCACTCTGTCCGTATCGGATATGACATGCGGGTCATACAGTATTCCGTACGATGCCGCATCCGTCAGTTTCGTGGAATATGTTGCCGGTGATGTGCTGGATACGACCACGTATAATCAATGCGCCGTGAGAGTTCCGGGGCAATACGATTCCTTGCTGGTGGCGGATATGATAGACAATGCCGTGGCAAAGGATGTCAGGCCAGGGACCCTTCAGCCGATATGGCTGTCAGTGAAGGTCCCGTCGGATGCAGTTCCCGGTACATATACGGGCAAGCTCGTGATAAGGCACGGGTTCTCCAGACGGACAGTGCCGTTTTCTTTTGAAGTTGCAGACAGGATTCTGCCTCCTCCGTCAGAGTGGAAATTCCATCTGGATCTGTGGCAGAATCCTTATTCCGTGGCAAGATACCATGACGTGGAGCTCTGGAGCCGGGAGCATTTCGACCTTATGCGCCCTGTCATGAAGCTTCTTGCAGATGCGGGTCAGAAATCAGTGACGGCGACTATCCTGGACCGTCCGTGGAACGGGCAGACTTACGATGCCTTCGGCTCTATGGTCACGAAGACAAAGAATGCCGACGGCAGCTGGTCATATGATTATACTGTATTTGACCGCTGGGTCGAATTCATGGAGGAAATCGGCATCGACAGGCAGATAAACTGCTATTCCATGATACCGTGGGCGCTGAAGTTCGATTATATCGACGGGACGACTGGCAAGACGGAATATGTGGAGGCCGCCCCGGGCAGTACTGCTTACAAGTCCTACTGGGCACCGTTCATCTCGGATTTCGCAAATCATCTCAGAGACAAGGGCTGGTTCGGAAAGACAATGATAGCCATGGACGAACGGCCTCTTGACGCCATGCGTGCGGCTTTGGATGTCATCAGGTCGGTGGAGCCGGACTTCAAAGTGTCGCTGGCAGGCAATTACCATGCCGAGATAGAGCAGGAACTGTACGACCTTTGCATCGCCTTCAGGGCTTCTTATCCTGAAGATGTCCTGGAGCGGAGGCATTCCGACGGCATGGTGACGACATATTATACCTGCTGTGCGGAAGCCTATCCGAACACATTCATGGCTTCTTCTCCGTGCGAAGCCGCATGGCTTGCCTGGAGGGCGCTTGCCACCGGTTGTGACGGCTACCTGAGATGGGCATACAACAGCTGGACGGCCGATCCGGTGCATGACGCCAGATTCCGTCAGTGGGCTGCCGGTGACTGTTATCTGGTATATCCGGACGGGCGCAGCAGTATCCGTATGGAGAAGCTCGTCGAAGGTATACAGGATTATGAGAAAGCCAGGATATTGTCGGAAGAGTGGCGCTCGGCAGGAGATAAGGAAAAACTGGACTCTCTGCGCGATGTCCTGAACCTCTTCACATATGAGGAAATAACCGAAAAAGGTGCGGAAGATGCCTTAAATGTTGCAAAGGCTTTCCTTTGTGAATGATTTTGATTATTTTTGGACGCCGGTTAGGAAACTGTTTGAATTTTAAGCGGCTTTTCAAGTCCGGTATGGGAACAAAAGTGTTTAAGATCATGAACGACAGGAAACTCATGGAGAGGGCGGCCGACAATATCAGGATTCTGGCTGCATCGATGGTTGAAAAAGCCAGATCAGGGCATCCGGGCGGTGCCATGGGCGGCGCGGATTTTATTAATGTGCTGTTTTCGGAGTATCTGATATACGATCCGGAGAATCCTTCATGGGAAGGCCGTGACCGTTTCTTCCTTGATCCCGGGCATATGTCTCCGATGCTTTATTCAGTACTGGCATTGTCAGGGAAGTTCACACTCGACGAGCTGCAGCAGTTCAGACAGTGGGGAAGCCCGACTCCCGGGCATCCTGAGGTCAATGTCAGCCGCGGGATAGAGAATACCTCGGGCCCTCTCGGCCAGGGGCATACATTTGCGGTCGGTGCTGCCATTGCCGCCAAATTCCTGAAGGCAAGGCTCGGTGATCCGATGAGCCAGACCATATATGCCTACATTTCTGACGGAGGTATCCAGGAGGAGATTTCCCAGGGAGCAGGCCGTATTGCCGGCCATCTCGGTCTGGATAATCTGATCATGTTCTACGACTCGAACGATATCCAGCTGTCCACATCCACCGATGAGGTGACCGATGAGGACGTGGAAATGAAATACAAGGCCTGGGGCTGGGCTGTCATGAAGATTGACGGCAATGATGTCGATCAGATCCGCAAGGCTCTGGACTGGGCTAAATCCGTGGAGGGAAAGCCGGCTCTGATCATAGGCCATACGCTGATGGGCAAAGGTGCCCGTCGTGCCGACGGTTCAAGCTATGAGAACTGCTGTGCTACGCACGGGGCTCCTCTTGGAGGAGACGCATACCGGAATACAATACTGAATCTCGGTGGGGATCCGGACGCTCCGTTCGTGATTTTCCCTGAGGTCCAGGCCCTGTATGAAGCCCGCAGGCAGGAGTTGCGCGGCATAATGCGTGAAAGGGCAGCGATGAAGGCCGCGTGGGCTGCGGAAAACCCGGAGCTTGCGGAGAAACTTCAGCGGTGGTTCTCAGGACAGCTTCCTCCGCTGGACTGGGATTCCATAGTACAGAAGCCTGGAGCGGCAACGAGAAATGCATCGGCAACGGTTCTCGGCTATCTGGCCGGTCAGGTAGACAATATGATAGTTTCTTCGGCAGATTTGTCGAACTCTGACAAGACCGACGGTTTCCTGAAAAAGACCCATGCTTTCAGAAAAGGAGATTTTTCAGGAGCTTTCCTGCAGGCAGGCGTATCTGAACTTACGATGGCATGCTGCTGCATCGGAATGATGCTTCACGGTGGTGTGATTGCAGCTTGTGCGACATTCTTCGTAT
Organism: uncultured Bacteroidales bacterium; assembly: GCA_944326385.1. GTDB lineage: Bacteria > Bacteroidota > Bacteroidia > Bacteroidales > UBA932 > Cryptobacteroides. Next base: position 90,007 of record CALVDT010000015.1, read on the forward strand.
TCTCTGATTATATGAAGCCGGCTGTGAGGATGGCTGCCCTGATGGAGATTCCAGTGAAGTTCATCTGGTCGCATGATGCTTTCCGTGTAGGAGAGGATGGCCCGACGCACGAACCGGTGGAGCAGGAAATGCAGCTCCGCCTTATGGAAAGGATGAAGAACCACAGCGGCCGGAATTCAATGCTTGTGCTGCGTCCGGCCGATGTCGAGGAGACTACCCGGGCGTGGAAACTCGCGATGGAGAATACATCCGCTCCTACCGCCCTTATATTCTCCCGCCAGAATATTGCGAATCTCCCTGAAGGGACAGACTATTCTCTGGTTTCCCGTGGTGCGTATATTGTGAACGGTTCCGACAGTGACCCTGACATCATTCTTGTGGCTTCCGGGTCGGAAGTCTCCACTCTTGTCGCCGGTGCTGCCTTGCTGAGGGCTGACGGAATTCGTGTAAGAGTGGTGTCGGCACCTTCGGAAGGTTTGTTCAGATGTCAGGACAAGGCTTATCAGGAAAGTGTCATCCCGACCGGTGCAAAAGTGTTCGGTCTTACTGCGGGCCTTCCAGTGACGCTTGAAAGCCTTGTCGGTGCAAACGGCCGTGTGTGGGGGCTCGGCTCTTTCGGTTATTCGGCACCTTATTCCGTGCTGGACGAGAAGCTCGGCTTCACTCCGGAAAATGTCTATGCGCAGGTGAAGTCGATGCTTTAGTCCGGCTGTGCCTTTTGCAGATAAATAAAAAACAACCATCTGAAAATCAGATGGTTGTTTTTTTCGTGTCGGGGTACTGTGACTCGAACACAGGACCCTCTGGTCCCAAACCAGATGCGCTAGCCAACTGCGCCACACCCCGAATGCCCCTCTTCTTTCGATTGGGACTGCAAATATACATAGTATTTTCTTTTTCTCAAAATTTTTCTGTGAAATGAGCGGGAAATCTTAATCATTCAGCCGGTATTCCATTCTCGAAATTATCCTTACGGTGTCTTTCTTCAGGCCTTCCACCGACAATCCTTTCTCATCCTGCCCGATGGTCACGCGGTCCTCGAATTTCCGTGCAAGCCTCGCTCCGGTGCTTTTGAGTCTGAAAGTCATCATGCCGACAGACTCTTTCTCTACGCTGTATCCGAAGTCCTGCATGATCTCCGTGATCTGCACCCTGTTTCCGCTCAGATTGCCTTTGATCCTTACGTATGTGCGGCCGTAGCTGAGTTTCGGGTAAACGGCGGAGATGGCCGCCATGATTGCAAGTATCTGCCACAGTGACTTGTAGCCATCCCTGAACATGGTCTCTATGTCCAGTTCTGACATCCCGGAGATTACGAACACTGCTATAATCAGGATGAAAAGCAATGAAAAATAGATGAAAGTCTTGACCGCTCTTATGAAATATCTCATTTTGTCATTCTGTTATGGTTCCCACTACTCCGTCAAATATAAGAAAATTATTATATTTGTGAAATAATGACCTTAAAGGAAAACTTTAATTCAGAACATATCATGGGAGAACAGAACACAAATCAGAAAGAACTTGCATTGAAGAAGACAATGTATGTGATGATAGCGGTGGCTGCCGTCCTGGCTCTTGCGCTTGCCTGTATCTGGTATCAGAAAAGTTCGCTAGTCAATGAGCTTAACATCGAGAAGCAGGATCTTACGGAACAGATGATATCCTTGCAGAACGATTATGCAGCCCTGTCATCGGACAATGACAAGATAAACGCCCAGCTTGACTCTTCCCGCGAGGAAGTATCCCAGCTTATCGAGAGGATCAAGAAAACAGAGGCTACAAACAGGGCCATGATCCGCAAGTACGAGAAGGAACTCGGCACTCTGAGAAGCATCATGCGCAATTATATCGTTCAGATCGATTCCCTGAATACCCTGAACCACAAACTCACTGCAGATGCAGCGGCTGCGCGGAGGGAGGCGGCCGAGACAAGACGTCAGTCCGAGGAACTGAGCAAGACGGTCGAGACCCTTTCCGGCCAGGTTGCAGCCGGTTCTGTGCTGAAAGGAAGAGCCATAAGGATGGATGCCTACAATGCATCCGACAGGGTGACCGACAGAAGCAGCCGCGTCGTAAGGCTTATGACCACTCTCAGCCTTGTCGAGAACGAACTTGCACCTAAGGGGCCGGTAAGAGTGTATATCAGAGTGAAAGGGCCGGACGGCATCCTGCTTACGGGCGATGACCAGAGAACCTTCAACTATGACGGTGAGCCGATGATCTGTTCCGCATCCCGGGAAGTAGATTATCAGGGCGAGGAAGTCGAGCTCAGCATATATCTGAACGGGATTTCGGAATATGTGAAAGGAATCTATACGGTCGAGGCGTATACCGAAAACAATCTTCTCGGTTCTGCCGAACTCATGTTGAGGTGATCTATATCCACATCCCGTTCTGCCGGACATTCTGTACGTACTGCGGATTCTATTCGGAGCTTCTGCATCGTACAGGAGTGCCGTCACCTGAGGATTTTGCTGCAGCTTTGGCTGCCGAAATCCGGCTCAGGAGAGATGAAATCACAGACACGCCAAATACGTTGTATATAGGAGGCGGCACCCCTTCGGTGCTGCCTCTTTCCGTGCTTTGTGCCATTGTCGACAATGTCAGGGCGGAAACCGGAATCCATTCTTTCCGTGAGTTTACGTTGGAGATGAATCCGGAGGATGTGGTGTCCGGCGGCCATGCATATGTCGAAGGCCTGATGTCTGCCGGTGTCAACCGCGTCAGCATGGGAATCCAGTCGTTCGATGACGGCATATTGAAATGGATGAACCGCCGGCATGATGCAGAGACGGCGGTCAAGGCTTACAGGATATTGCGTGAAGCAGGAGCGGATAACGTGAGCATTGACCTGATATTCGGCCTGACGCAGCTTGATACGCAGTTATGGCAGAAGACACTTGATACTGCCCTGACCCTGCCGTATGCTGTTCCGGAACATATCTCAGCATATCAGCTTTCGATAGAGGAAGGCTCAGCCCTGGAGAAGATGACTGAAAGGGGACGCTATGCTGAGGCCTCTGAAGATCAGTGCTTCGGCCAGTACATGGCTTTGTGCCGCACTCTGGCATCTGCAGGTTACCGGCATTATGAAGTCTCGAATTTCGCTCTTCCGGGCCGTGAGGCCATGCACAATTCCGCCTACTGGAATGGCGGTCCGTATATCGGACTGGGACCCGGGGCGCATTCCTACCTTATCCGGGCCGGGGTCCACACGCGAAGCTGGAACAAATCCTCAGCGGAAGTCTATGTCAATTCAATGCTCTCAGGAGATACAGATTCTGTAAGGGAATGTGAGACATTGACTCCGGAGCAGGTCAGGATAGAGAAAGTCATGCTTTCCCTGAGAACGGGCACCGGGCTCCCGGAATCCGTACTGAGGTCAGCCTGCGGGGACCGGAATGTGGACAGGCAGGTGACGGCAGGCGACCTTGAGCTTCTGGAAAACGGGAATGTCCGCATCCCTGAGGACAGATTCTTCATATCTGACTCGATAATAGCCGCCCTTTTATGATATTTAACTAACTTTATCCGGTAAAATCCCGAAATCATGAATATCTACAATGAAAGGATTCTGGCTCTCAGAAGCCTGATGAAGCAGAACGGCTGGGATGCTGTAATCATCACAGGATCGGATCCTCATGCCAGCGAATATACGGCTCCCCGGTGGCAGCAGGTGGCCTGGTTCTCCGGTTTTACCGGTGAGGCCGGGGATCTGGTCGTCACGATGTACCATGCGGGGCTGTGGACGGATTCCAGATTTTTCATCCAGGCGGCGGAACAGCTGGAAGGAACCTGTATCGAACTGCACAAGACTCGCGTCCCCGGAGCTGTCGGAATTCCGGAATGGCTGGAATTCAAGGATATATCAGTGATTGTCCTTGACGGACAATGCCAGACGGCCTCCTGGGTCATGGACCTTTGCGAGACAGTGTCGAGAACCCATGAGTGCACGTTGATCGATGCGCCTGACCTGCTCCCGGGCCTCTGGACTGACAGGCCGGATATTCCTGTGTCCCCTATCATCACCCTTTCGGAGGAGAATGTCGGGATGTCCCGTTACGACAAACTTACGGACCTGAGGAAATTCCTCATCCTCAAGGACTGCGACAGTATCCTCATATCGGCCCTCGATGAGATAGCCTGGCTGTTGAACATCAGGGGAGAAGACATCTCTTACAATCCGTATGTGATTTCTTACCTGTTCGTCTCCCAGTCGGAGGCTCTCTGGTTCGTGACCAAGAATGACGATCTTCCTGACCAGGACACCGAAGACAGCTTCAGGGAACTTCAGGCAGACAGAGTGTCCATCATGCCTTATCGGGACCTTAAACTCATCCTTCAGGAGATTTTCGAGGCTGAAGAACAGACAGTCTTTCTGGATCCGTCGACATTGAACTTTTCCGTTTACAAGGAAATCGAGGAAATGGCCGGCAAGGACAATATAGTGAACGGCCGCTCCCCGGTTCCTTTGTGGAAATCCGTAAAGAACGAAACTGAAATAGAAGGAATGCGCGAAGCTTTTCTGGAGGATGGCGCAGCCATGGAGAAATTCCTTTTCTGGCTGGAGACATCCGTCAGGTCTGGCGTCTGCGTCACGGAATGGGATGCTTCCGAAAAGCTTACACTTCTCAGATCTGAAATCCCCGGTTACCGGGGCAACAGTTTCGCCAATATATCGGCATACGGCAAGAATGCCGCCCTTCCGCATTATTCCACCCCTGTCCAGGGGTCAGCCGTAATCAGACAGCAAGGCCTGTATCTGATAGATTCCGGTGGCCAATATCTTTTCGGTACTACCGATATCACCAGGACAATACCGATGGGGGAATGCTCCAGCATTGAACGGGAGGATTATACTCTTGTACTCAAGGGCATGATTGCCCTTTCAATGGCTGTGTTCCCGAAAGGGACGGCCGGATGCCAGCTGGATGTGCTGGCACGGAATCCTCTGTGGCAGAATGTCAGGAATTTCGGGCATGGGACGGGCCACGGACTCGGCTGTTATCTGGGTGTGCATGAAGGCCCGCAGGATATAAGGCAGAATTTCAATCCGCAGCCGCTTCTGCCAGGAATGATCACATCGGACGAGCCTGGCCTGTACCGTGAAGGTCAGCACGGTGTCAGGCATGAGAATATCCTGCTGTGCAAGAATCTGTGCAGGAACGGATTCGGGGACTGGCTGTGTTTCGAAACCTTGACCCTTTGTCATATAGACACATCCGCCATCATCAGGGATATGATGACGGCGGAAGAGACAGCGTGGCTGAATGCCTATAACCGCAGGGTCTTCGAGGTTCTGTCTCCGCGGCTTGACGACAGGACAGCCGAGTGGCTGCGCATCAAGACCCTGCCTTTATGATCATTCTGCGAGGTTTCTGGCGATTTCTTCATCCGAGAGGGAATAATCCACCAGATTGCCGGCCAGATACTGGTCGTAGGAAGCCATGTCCACAAGCCCGTGCCCCGAAAGGTTGAACAGGATGACTTTGCTTTCTCCTGTCTCCTTGCATTTGAGTGCCTCTTTTACTGTCGCGGCAATCGCATGGCAGGATTCAGGCGCCGGGATGATGCCCTCTGCCTTGGCGAAGAGGCATCCGGCCTTGAAGGACTCAAGCTGCTGTATGTCCACAGCTTCCATGAGCCCGTCCTTCAGCAGTTGGGACACTATCACTCCTGCACCATGATATCTCAGGCCTCCCGCATGGATATTGGCCGGCTTGAACTTGTGCCCGAGGGTGAACATGGGAAGCAGAGGGGTGTAGCCGGTCTCGTCACCGAAATCGTACTCGAATTTCCCTTTCGTGAGTTTCGGGCAGGATGCCGGCTCAGCTGCGATGAACCTCGTCTTCTTCCCTTCCAGTATATTGTGCCTGAGGAACGGGAAAGCGATGCCTCCGAAATTCGAGCCGCCTCCGAAGCATGCTATGACCATGTCGGGGTATTCTCCGGCCATTTCCATCTGTTTTTCCGCTTCAAGTCCGATTACTGTCTGGTGCAGGGATACGTGGCTCATCACTGAACCGAGAGTGTACTTGCACCCTGGAGTCATCTGAGCCAGTTCCACAGCTTCCGAAATGGCTGTGCCGAGGGAACCCTGGTGGTTCGGGTCGATGGTCAGTATATCCTTGCCGGCACGCGTGGTCATGGACGGTGACGGAATGACCTGTGCACCGAAGACCTGCATGATGCTGCGCCTGTATGGCTTCTGTTCATAGCTTATCTTCACCTGATACACAGCTGCTTCGATTCCGAAGAGTTTTGCGGCATATGAAAGGGCCGCTCCCCATTGTCCCGCTCCGGTTTCGGTAGTGACATTTGTCACTCCTTCCTGTTTGCAGTAGTATGCCTGGGCAAGCGCCGAATTCAGCTTGTGCGAGCCTACCGGGCTCACGCTTTCGTTCTTGAAGTATATATGGGCAGGTGTATCCAGAGCTTCTTCAAGTCCATATGCGCGGACAAGGGGAGTGGAGCGGTAGTATGTGTACATTTCGCGCACTTTGTCCGGAATATCGATCCATCGGTCCGTCTGGTTGAGCTCTTGCCTGCAGAGTTCCTCTGCAAAGATAGGGAAGAGGTCCTCCGGCTTGAGCGGTTCCCGGGTGGCCGGATTCAGCAGAGGCATAGGCTTGTTCACCATATCTGCCTGGATGTTGTACCATTGTTTCGGCAGATCCGCCTCATTCAGGAAAAATCTTTTCTGTTTCATTGTGCGATGGATTTAAGTTGGTTTTATATGGATTGATAATTCCGGAACGGTTCCGGAGTGTTTTCCGTAAACTGAAAGGAGCCGGTCCAGTGTCTTTCTGGCCGACTCCCTGAAGTCCTTCTGATTTTATCCTTATGCGATTACTGTCTGGATGTAGGCGTTTATTGCCACTGCAGTGAATCCGAGGAAAATCAAAGTCGCAAATACGTATGCGATGACTTTAAGTCGCTTCAGCCAGATGGTGTTGTTCCAGCCGAGGGTCTGGAATGCGCTCCAGAATCCGTGGGTCAGGTGGAACCACAGAGCCCCGAACCAGACGATGTACAGCACTACCATCCACCACTTTCCGAAAGTGGCAGTAAGCAATGCGTAAGGGTCTGAGGCTTCTTCACCCATGAACTCCTTCAGCTGCATTTCATCCCAGAAGTGGGTCAGGTGCAGTGCTATGAAACCGAGAACGATGATGCCGAGCACAATCATGTTCTTGGAAGCCCATGAGTCGGTCCTGGCTTTGCTGGCTACCTTGTAGCGGAAGTATCCGCCGCGGGTATCCAGATTATGGATTGTAAGTATGATCGCGTAGATGATATGGATGATGAAGCCGAAAGCAAGTACTGGAACCATTGTGGTCACGATCGGAAGAGACATGAATTCGCATCCTGCAGCAAAGAGTCCGTCAGGTGATCCGAACGTATTGTTTATCGAATCGATGATGGAGAAGGAATTGATGGTGAGATGCAGCAGGAGGAACAGTATGAGAAACAGTCCGCTGATGCTCATGATGAGTTTCTTGCCGATCGAGGAAGTAAAAATGTTTGCCATATCAATATCCAAATATTTCGTTTTTGACTTCAGTTGTGCAAAGATATATTCTTTCTTGCAAGTTTCATAATAAAATGATATTTTTGTTTGCGTAAAATTTCAATACTGCAATTATGTACAGAAGAGTTCTGCTGAAACTCAGCGGCGAGAGTCTTGGCGGCCCGTCCGGCAAAGGCCTCAGCGAGGAAATGCTTTCTGCGTATGCCGGGGAGATCGCATCGGCTGTCCGTGAGGGGCTGCAGGTGTCCGTCGTAATCGGCGGGGGAAACATCTTCAGGGGTCTCTCGGGAGTCGGAAAGGGATTCGACCGCGTGAACGGGGACAAGATGGGCATGCTTGCCACTGTCATCAATTCCCTCGGCCTCGCCATTGCGATCCGGTCCGCAGGCGTGGATGCAGAAGTATTCACGGCGACGCCGATGATGCCGATAGCAAGGTATTACATGAGGGATGATGCTGTCGCCTTCATGGAGAAAGGCGGCGTGTCCCTGATAGCCGGGGGTACGGGTAATCCGTTCTTCACGACGGACTCCGGTGCTGCATTGAGGGCGCTTGAGATCGGGGCCGACGCCCTTCTTAAAGGGACCAGGGTGGACGGAGTCTATACTGCGGATCCCGAAAAGGACCCGGCTGCCGTCAAATACGACGAACTTACCTTCGACAAGGCGCTGGAGGATCATCTGAAGGTCATGGACCAGACGGCCTTTGCACTCTGCCGTGAAGGCAATATGCCTGTTATCGTGTTCGACATGAATGCTGAAGGGAATCTGTCGAAACTGATCAGGGGAGAGAAAGTCGGCACGCTCGTGCATGTATAGATAAGATAAACAAGTTTCATTATGGAAGATAAAGCAAAAGAAATCGTTTCCGCAGCGAAGACCAGGATGTCAGATGCGGTCAAGTTCCTCGAAGAGGACGTGAAGACCTACAGGGTCGGCAAGGCCAATCCTCTTATATTCAACAATGTGCTTGTAGACTATTACGGCACTCCTACCCCTGTGCCGCAAGTCGCTTCGGTCACCACTCCCGATGCCAGGACCCTTGTCATCCAGCCGTGGGAGAAGAAGATGATACCGGTCATCGAGAAGGCTATAATGGATGCGAACATAGGACTCACCCCGCAGAACAACGGTGAGACCATCCGCTGTTCAGTACCTCCGCTTACCGAGGACAGGCGCAAGGAACTTATCAAGAAAGTGAAATCCGCCGGCGAGAATGCAAAGGTGGTGGTGAGGAATGCCCGCCGCGATGCCATCGACGCTCTCAAGAAGGCCCAGAAGGACGGTCTCCCCGAGGATGCCGAGAAGGATTTCGAGCAGAATGTCCAGAAGGAGACGGATGCCTTCGTGAAGAAGATAGATGAAATCGTCTCTGCAAAGGAAAAAGAAATCCTTACGGTGTGATGGCATATTGAAAATTATTTCCTATATTTGTCATCAGCGGGGAAAACTTATGATCAGACGATTTAGCGCATACGGTTATTTTTATTTCTATTTCCAGAAAAGGTAATAGCCGGACGCGTGTACAGTATAAATTGATTGTATGAATTATCATTCAGGGGCTGTCCGGGAACGACGGCTCCTTTTTTTGTGCTATGGAGAATAAAAGAATTGCAATACAGGGATATTCGGGATGTTTCCACGAGCAGGCCGCCAGAATGTTCTACAGGGGCTTTGACGGATCCGTGCCGGAGATAGTGGAATGCGCCACTTTCGATGACCTTTACAAGGCTCTCGATGCAGGAAAGGCCGATGCAGCCATAATGGCCATAGAGAATACTGTATCCGGCGGACTGCTGCCGAACTTCGAATTGCTCAGGAAATACAACGTGAAGATAAAAGGGGAGGTTTTCCTCCGTATCCAGCAGAATCTCATGGCTCTTCCCGGGCAGAAGATCGAGGATATAAGGGAAGTGCGGACCCATTACATGGCCATCAACCAGACCCGGCAGTTCTTCCAGTCATGCCCGTGGATAAGGCTTGTGGAATCCGAGGATACGGCCAAGAGCGCTGCGGATGTGGCATCGCAGCATCTGAAGGGTGTAGGTGCGGTGGCTTCTCTACTTGCCGCCGATTTGTACGGACTTGAAGTGCTCAAGGAAAGCATAGAGACATACAAGCAGAATTTCACGAGGTTCCTCATACTTGATGACGGGATCAATGTATCCAAGGAAAAGGTGGACAAGGCTTCGATATGTTTCACCTTGCCGCACAAGGCCGGATCACTGGCGCAGATACTGACCATCCTCTCTTTCTACGACATGAATCTCACAAGGATACAGTCTCTTCCGATTCCGGGGAAGACATGGCAGTATTTCTTCTATGCCGACATCAAGTTCGACAGTTATCTGCGGTACAGCCAGGCGATTGCCGCCGTAAGGCCCTTGATGGACGACCTGAACATTCTCGGGGAATACCAGTCGGTTCTATAAAAAACATTTGTCATGATAATAGCACCAGCAAAACGGACAGAATCGGTCCAGGAATACTATTTTTCCAGAAAACTGAAAGAAATGGAACGGATGAATTCCGAGCGGGAGGCTTCCGGGCAGGACAGGATAATAAATCTCGGCATCGGAGCACCTGACGGGATGCCTCCGGCCGCTGCGATAGAAGCGCTGAAGGAGTCGGCTTCCATGCCGGGAAACCATGCTTATCAGAGCTATACAGGCATTCCTCAGCTCAGGCAGGCTTTCGCCGACTGGTATGCGAAGTATTACGGAGTCGTGCTCGATCCGGCCAGGGAGATACAGCCTCTTGTGGGGTCCAAGGAAGGCATCCTGCTGATTTCGCTTGCCTTTCTCGACAAGGGGGACAGGGTGCTTGTCCCGGATCCGGGCTATCCTACCTATTCTTCCGCTACCGCATTGACGGAGGCGGAGCTTGTCCCGTATGATCTCCTGATGGAAAACGGCTGGCAGCCCGACTTCGATGCCCTTGAAAGGATGGATCTGTCCGGAGTGAAGATAATGTGGACCAATTATCCCAACATGCCGACCGGAGCTCCCGCCACTATGGAACTTTACGAAAGGCTCGTGGATTTCGGACGGAGGCACGGCATATTGGTCTGCAATGACAATCCTTACAGTTTCATCCTGAATGACAACCCTCTGTCCATCCTGTCTGTCCCGGGGGCGAAAGAGTGTTGTGTGGAGCTTAATTCGCTGAGCAAGGCCCACAACATGTCCGGCTGGCGTATAGGTATGGCCGCTGCAGATGCCGGGATAATATCGCAGATCCTTAAAGTGAAGAGCCAGATGGATTCCGGCATGTTCAAGCCTTTGCAACTGGCGGCTGCAGCCGCTCTGGCACAGGGGCCGGAATGGTTCGCAAACCTGAATGCGGAATACAGACGCCGCAGGGAACTTGCCGGCAGGATATTCGACATCATCGGTGCGGAATATGACAGGAACAGCAGCGGCATGTTCCTTTGGGGACGGATTTCTCCGGGCAACGGATTCCTTGACGCTGCAGCCGGAGATGCTTCCTTCGGGGAACAGGTGTCGGACAGGATATTGTACAATGCCGGGGTCTTCATTACCCCCGGATTCATTTTCGGGAAAAACGGCAGGGACTATATCAGGATTTCCCTTTGCGCGAAACCGGAAATTCTCGAACTGGCCGCCGGAAAAATCGGAGACATGAAGAAGCAGCATGATGCTGTATCACAAATGAAAGGGTAAGTCTATGAATGTCGGAATAATAGGATTGGGCCTCATCGGAGGATCGATGGCCATTGACCTGAGACGCAGAGGATTTGCGGACGGGATTGCCGGTGTGGAGTCGGACAGTGTGAACGCTGCCGCAGCGGTGAAAATAGGATTGGTGGACAGGATTCTGACACTGGAAGAGTGTGTGGCGGAGAGTGACATCATAGTGCTGGCGGTGCCTGTCGGTGCGGCGGTGAAGATGCTCCCGCAGGTGCTGGATCTGTTCGCCGCCGGGGAAGGGAAATGCAGGAAAGTGGTCATGGATGTCTGTTCGACCAAGGAAAACCTGTCGAAGACGGCACACTATCACCCTGTGCGCCAGCGCTACGTAGCCACGCATCCCATGGCAGGGACAGAATACTCGGGACCTTGGGCGGCCATGCCGGGACTGTTCGACGGAAGGGCATGCATCATCTGCAACCAGGAAGAGTCCGACCCGTCAGCGGTGCATCTTGTGGAGAAGCTTTACGACTGCCTGAACATGAGGCCGATATACATGAATGCCGCAAGTCATGATGTACATGCGGCTTATGTGTCGCATATATCGCATATCACTTCTTTTGCCCTGGCCCTAACCGTCCTTGACAAGGAGAAGAACGAAAAGCATATCTTCGATCTGGCGTCGGGAGGATTTTCGTCGACAGTGAGACTGGCCAAGAGCAATGCGGACATGTGGGTGCCGATTTTCTCCCAGAACAGGGACAATGTCCTGAAGGTCATCGACACATACATAGAGAAGATGAACGATTTCAGGAAAGCCATAGCCGATTTTGACGAAGACGGCATCAGGTCTCTTATCGAGGATGCCAACAGGATAAAGAGAATAATAAGATAATTCAATATAAAACGGACAATATCATGGAAAAAAGACTTGACATCATTCCGCTGAAGGACTGGAACCTGTTCAATCTCTTCAACGACAAAAGGCCGTATCTCATCGCAGGACCCTGCAGCGCAGAGTCCGAAATCCAGATCATGGAGACGGCAAGAGGCCTGAAAGCCCTGGGCATAAGCGTGTTCCGCGCAGGTATATGGAAACCGCGCACTCATCCCAACACATTTGAAGGAGTGGGCACTCCGGGACTGAAATGGATGCAGCGAGTAAAGAATGAACTCGGGATGAAGATATGCACCGAGGTGGCAAGCGAGAAGCATATCTTCGACTGCATGAAATTCGGGGTCGACATGGTGTGGATAGGTGCAAGGACCACGGCGAATCCGTTCCTTGTACAGGAGATTGCCGATGCGCTGAGGGATACCGACATACCGGTGCTCGTGAAGAATCCGGTGAATCCGGATATCGATCTGTGGATCGGAGCATTGGAGAGACTTAACCAGGCAGGTGTGAAGAAGCTCGGCGTGATACACAGGGGATTCTCCACATCGGAGAAAATCCGCTACCGCAACCGTCCGGACTGGCAGATAGCCATCGAACTGCGGAGCCGTTATCCTGAACTTCCGTTCTTCTGTGACCCGAGCCATCTCGGAGGAGCGAAGGAATATCTTCAGGAGATATCGCAGACCTCCCTCGACCTGGGACTTGACGGACTGATGATAGAATCGCACTGCGACCCGTCCTGTGCCTTGAGTGACGCCAAGCAGCAGCTGACTCCGAAGGAACTCGGGGAAATGCTCAAGGGGCTGATTGTCAGGGAAAGCGATTCCGACAGCCCGGAATACAGGGAGAATATCCATCAGCTCAGGGCCAAGATAGACGTGATAGACGAGAGCCTGCTTTATCTGCTGGCCTCAAGGATGAATATCAGCCGCCAGATAGGCCAGTACAAGAAGGAGAACAATATAGCCATCCTCCAGACAAACCGCTGGGATTCTCTGCTTGAGAAAGTGATCGGACGGGCAGCGGAGCAGGGGCTTTCGGAGAAATTCATCTCCACGGTATTCAATGCCATCCACGATGCATCCGTCCAGGTCCAGAACGAGATTCTTACAGGAGGCCAAGCAGACGGGACTGGAAAATAGCCATATCCGTTTCAGTAAGGAAAGCGGCTTTTATCGGTACCTGGAACATTCTCTTGCGGAGTGTTTCAGGTATGTTCTTCATGCCGGAAAGCCTCTGGCTGTCCTTTTCAGTAGTCATGATTACGGCCGTAGGCTCTTTCTTCGCCATGCCGAGGATTGCCCTGATATCGGCTTTTCCGTATTTGTGATGATCTCCGAACCTGAGATGGCTTGAAATACGGTAAGTCCCTGCTATGAAGGCGGTCAGAGGTGTGTCGTCCGCTATGCCGGAGAATACCGCGGCCCGCTTTGCATACAGATAATGTGCATCCCCTTCCGGGAATACCGGCTCAGGCTGGCAGTATTCTATGGTGGAGAACAGTACTGTCTGTTTCTTTCCGTTCCCTGCAGTACCGGTCATGGTGTCCGGGTCGAATCCGTCCAGTCCCAGTGACTTCACCCATCTGTCCTTTTCGAGGCCGTCCATGTATGTGGGGCATTTCGTGATGATTACAATATCGGCTGCCGACACTCTTTCCTTCAGGTCGCGGAGTCTTCCTATCGGGAGCAGGCTGTCTTCCATGACGGGCCGGCTGTAGTCTATCAGTACGACGGACAGATCAGGTTTCAGGGCTCTGTGCTGGAATGCATCATCAAGGACAATCACATCAGCCGGCTGGAATTCCTTGTCAATGCAGCGGCGTCCTTTCTTCGATGTCAGGAGAGCCTCCGGATGGCAGAGGAAACGGCATCCTTCTACGCGGTCAGCATCTACGGCTACCGTCACCTCAGGGAATTTCTTCTTTATCTGCAGCGGCTCGTCTCCGGACAAGGCCGGGCTGCTGTCCGTCATTACCTGCTGGAAGCCTTTGCTTTCCCGTTTGTATCCGCGTGAGAGTACGGCCACATGCCTGTCTTCCGCGGCTTCGGAGGACAGCAGTATCCTGAGCACGAGTTCAGTGTGCGGAGTCTTTCCCGTACCTCCGACAGTGATGTTGCCGATACAGATGGACGGCACTTCTGCCTTTACTGATTTCCTTATGCCCTTGTCATACAGGAAATGCCTGCATTTCAGTGCAATGTAATATGGTGCGAGTAATATCTTATCTATCATGGTCAGTTTCTGTCTGTGTTTCTCCCCAGCGTCCGCCTACATAGTCGAGAGTCCTGTACAGTTCCTGAGGATCGTTCAATGTAACGAGTTTCAGCCTTGTCTCCCTGAAATCCGGAAGACCTTTGAAATATGCAGAAAGGTGGCGCCGCATCTCCAGGACTCCTGCCTTTTCACCTTTGACTTCTATCGATTTGGCCAGATGCCGCTTTGCCAGTGCCACTCTTTCGTTCACACTCATGGGCGGGAGCAGTTCCCCGGTGTCCAGATAATGCCTTATCTCCCTGAAAATCCACGGATGGCCATAGGTGGCCCTGCCTATCATGATGCCGTCCACTCCGTATCTCTCGAAATATTCGCCGGCTTTCTGCGGAGAGTCGATATCCCCGTTCCCGATGACCGGGATATGCATTCTCGGGTTCTCCTTGACTTTTCCTATCAATGTCCAGTCTGCTTCTCCCTTGTACATCTGGCATCTTGTCCTGCCGTGGATGGTCAGAGCCTTTATCCCGACATCCTGCAGCCTTTCGGCCAGGTCTACGATGATCTTCGAGTCTTCATCCCATCCGAGCCTGGTCTTCACCGTCACCGGCAGTTTCACGGCATCGACGACCATTTTCGTGATCATGACCATCTTGTCGGGTTCCCTCATCATTCCGGAGCCGGCTCCTCGGCGGGCGATCTTGTTCACGGGGCAGCCGAAATTGATATCTATCAGATCGGCTCCGTGCCCTCCGACCAGCTGCACTGCATTCTCAGCCATTTTCGCGGCATCCACCATGGCCTCCGGTATGTTCCCGTAGATCTGGATTCCTATCGGAGCTTCATAGTCGTGGGTGACCATCTTCGCCAGCGCTTTCCCGGCATCGCGGATCAGTCCGTCAGAAGATACGAATTCAGTGTACATCATGTCAGCTCCGAATTCCTTGCAGACGAAACGGAAGGATGCGTCTGTCACATCTTCCATGGGTGCGAGGAAAAGTGGGCGGTTCCCAAGATCTATTTCTCCTATTTTCATATGGCTATAGGATTTCGGGATGGTCTGGAATCAGGCGAGGTTGAATTCCTTCCTTATGCTGTCCACGGCATCGAGCAGTTCCCACCCGAAGAACTGTGCTATTTCCTGGGTCTTCACGCCTCCGCGATACACTTCGACGAATTCCTGATAAGGTTTCCTCCCGACGTGTCCGTACGCAGCAGTAGGTTCATATATCGGCTTCTTGAGCTGGAATTTTTCTATAATCTTCGCAGGTCTCAGATCGAAGAGCCCGGGAATCTTCGCTGCTATGAGCGAGTCGCTTATCCGGTTCCCCGAAGCATCTTTTGCCGCCGTGCCGTAAGTGTTGACATAGATACTTACCGGTTCCGCCACGCCTATGGCATATGCTATCTGTACCAGCATTTCATGGGCGAGGCCTGCAGCCACCATGTTCTTGGCGATGTATCTTGCTGCGTATGCCGCCGAACGGTCCACTTTGGACGGGTCTTTGCCGGAGAAGGCTCCACCGCCATGCGCCCCTTTTCCGCCATAGGTGTCCACAATGATTTTCCTTCCGGTGAGTCCCGTGTCACCGTGAGGACCGCCGATCACGAATTTCCCGGTAGGGTTTACGTGGAGGATACAGCCGTCCTTGAAAAGGGCAGCGGTTTCAGCAGGGAGTTCCGAAATGAGTTCAGGCAGAAGTATTTCCTGCACGTCTTTCCGTATTTTCGCCTGCATGGCAGCGTCCACGCGTTTCTGTCCGTACTGGTCGCAGGCTTCCCTGTAGCTCATGTTGCCGAGCTCTGCCGGCACGAATTCATCGTGCTGGGTGGATATGACGATAGTGTGTACCCTGATGGGCTTGTGCGTGGTATCGTCGTATTCGATGGTGAACTGGGACTTGGAATCCGGTCTCAGGTACGGCATCAGTTCCGGTGTCTCTTTCCTGATTCTCGCCAGGATGATGAGCGCCTTGTGCGCGAGCGCAAGAGGCAGCGGCATGTATTCGTCCGTATCGTCGCATGCATAGCCGAACATCATGCCCTGGTCACCGGCTCCCTGTTCGTCCGTGTTTTCGGTGACCACTCCGCGGTTGATGTCCTGGGACTGTTCATGTATTGCGGAAAGAACTCCGCATGAGTTCCCGTCGAACATGTATTCTGCCTTGTTGTAGCCGATCCTGTTTATCACCTTCCGGGCTACGCTCTGTATGTCTACGTAAGCATCGTTCGAGCTTACTTCACCTCCGACCACTACGAGGCCTGTGCTGCAGAATGTCTCGCATGCCACCTTCGCCTCCGGGTCTTGACGGAGGAATTCATCGAGGATTGCGTCTGAAATCTGGTCTGAGACCTTGTCCGGATGTCCTTCCGACACCGATTCTGATGTAAATAAATATGCCATCTTTTCCGTATTGATTCTTGTATGTGCACAAAAAATGCTCCGTCAGAAAATGAGGAGCACAAACCATATCTAAAAACCGAAACCCGTGCACAGTGGCGCACGTCCGTCATTTTAGCATTTTTTTGTGTGGTTGCAAGCAGCCAAATCTCTCCACATTTCTGTTTCAGGCTGCAAATATAGGAAAAATTTCAATTAAAAAAGACGACGGTTCAAAAATTGTTTCGAGCCGCCATCTTTTTATTATCTCCGGAATCATTCCGGATATCGTGCCATTCTATCCTAGAAGAAGTACCTCAGGCTGAGGAGCATGCTCCAGGTGTTGAATGTAGTGTTGAGCCTTGTCTCTTCAGGTGCAGTGAACTCGTAGTTCGTGCCGTCGTAATACAGGATACGGTCGTTGCTGAAGTTTGCAGTCTTTCCCCAGTCAGGGTTCAGGAGATTGGCAAGGTTGTACACATCAAGACCGATCTGGATGGTGTTGGTCTTGCCGCATACCTGGAAGTTTATATCCTGGGCGAACTTGAAGTTGAACCTGCTCTGCCATGGAGCTACTACGGCACCTCTCTTCGAATATTCGCCTCTGTGCTTGCTGAGATATTTGTCATTCTGGATGAATGTCTCGTATGCAGCCTTGTTTTCCTCGCTTACGAACGGCATGGTGCTGAGTTCTTCAGCGGTAGGGATGTAGATAGGGAGGTTGGCACCACCGTCTCCGGTGACATTGTTCATCACGTAGGAGTATCTGGTGTATGAGTACTGGTTGGCGAAATAGCAGTGGTTGTAGCCTTCATAGAAGAGACCGAGAGTAGTCGCCCCCTTCTTGCCGTATTCTATCCTGTAGCTGATGTTTGCTATGAACCTGTTCGGGGAGACGAATGCCGAATGTCCGAGTTCGGGAGTGTTCGAGCCGTCTTTCGAGTAGTTCATCGTCTTGTATGAAGAAGATACCTGGTCTCCGATTCCTTCGGATACTGACATGGACTTGCTGTATGTGTATGCTGCCATGAGTGAAAGTCCGAAGTTGAAGTCTTTCTGCAGCTGTGCTGTGAACGAACCGTAGTACCCGTTCACCCCGTCGGTATTGGTGAGGTAGAAAGGATTTATAGGATCACCGCTCGCGCCTGTGACGGATGAAGTGAGGTTTTCGTTTGTCCAATGCTTTCTCTTTTCAGGCTCGCCAGGGAGCTGTATGCCGTCATCCTCGGTCATTCCGAGTTTGCTGGCTACGACAGTATAGAGATCCTTGTTGAAAACTCCTTCCAGAGTCGCCTTGATTCCGCCCGGGAGACGTGCATCGAGGGCGAGGGATGACTTCCAGGTAGTAGGCATCTTCAGGTTCTTGTCCATTATGGTAGCTGCAGTAGGTGCGGCTGCATCCTGACGTGTGAAATTATTGTTGTAAAGCTCATTTACGATATCCTTCACATCCGTATGGAATCCAGGGCCTCCATTGCTGTTGATGTGCTGGATCTGGATGTTGTTGCTGTTGCCTACAGAAGATACTATCCACACGAAAGGAATACGTCCGGTAAAGATACCTGTACCTCCGCGGAGAATCAGATTCCTGTTCCCGAGGATATCCCAGTTGAAGCCGACGCGAGGTGATACGGCAAGGCGTGCCTTAGGCATGTCGTCTGTTCTGAGACCCTGCATTGACTTGGAGGCGTCCGCAATGGCTGCGAAGTCCTTGTTATCGTTGTTCGGGACCGTAGGATAGAACGGCAGTTCGAACCTGATGCCGGCCGTAAGCTTGAATCTGTCGCTGAACGTAATCTCGTCCTGGGCATATAGAGAAGCCTGCATGTATTTGAAGCTCGGATAGACCTGCTCGAGAGCATCGTTGTTCGGGAATGTTATGGCAAAGGCACGCGGAGCTGCTCCTGTTTTGAAATCTTCCCAGCTGTTGTAGGTATAATAACCTGCTCCACCCTGCATATAGCCGTTCTTGACATCGTTCCATTCGAACTGCACACCGGCGATGATATTGTTTATGCCGATATTGTAGCTTACTTCATCAGTGGCTATGACAGTGGATACCTGTCTGAGGTTTCCGTAAGTGAACGGATCGAGGCCGAACGAGGTCAATACACCGGAATCGTTATTGCCTGATGTTCCGTCAAGAATATCCACGGTAGGGAAGACGTCTCCATAATGGTCTCTCGTTTCATTCTGATATGAATAGGTGAGCCTGAGAGTGTTGTTCAGGGCGCCTTCGAGGAAGCGGGAATTGAGTTCAAGCGCTGCCGAAGTGAAGTTCTGGTTCTGGGTGTATCTCGAACTTTCGAAATACATGGCATACTGTGAAGTCCTTCCGTTGTCACCATAGACCTTCTCGAAATCCAGAGGACTAGTAGAGCTGGATGGGGATGCAGAATAAGCATTTACAGTATGGGAGAACCTGGCGTTGAGCTTATGGTTCTTGTTTATGTTCCAGTCTATTCTGGCCATGAGCTTCCAGTCCGGAGTAGACACTGAATAATTCTGGTAGCGGCCAGGGTTATAGCCATACTCGCTCTGCAGCCAGCTGCTGACTTCGTTCATGAATGCCTCTGACGGCCTGGCGATATTGTTGTTGGTATTCATATTTCCGTCGGCAGAAGCCACGTATCTGTTGCCAGGGGTGGTTTCCGGAGTGTATTCGGCATTGAGGAAGAAAAAGAGCTTGTCCTTTATGATAGGGCCGCCGACAGTCACACCGGTAGTGTTGTTGAGAGAGCGGCTGAGAGTCAGTTTCCCGTCATCATCCTTGCTGATCCTGTCTCCTTCAAGCTGGTCGCTTGTGTAGTAATTATATACGGAAGCATGCCATGTGTTTGAACCGCTCTTGGTCACCGCATTGATGGCTGCTCCTGTGAAGCCGGACTGGCGCACATCGTAAGGAGTGATGTTCACCGACATGAGCTCAAGAGCATCCAAAGAGATAGGAGAACCGCCTGCCGGCAGGTTGGAGCCGATACCGAATGCATTGTTGAAGGCTGCTCCGTCGACCGTCACATATGAAGAACGGTAGTTTCCTCCTCCGACTGCAAATCCGTTAGAGGTCTCGGATGCCTGCGGGGTGAGCTTCATGATGTCGTTCAGACTGCGGCTTACCGTAGGCATGGCAGTCATTGTCCTCTGGCTGATGGATGTGCCTGCACCGGAACGGCTGATGTTCATGCCGGAATCAGTGGCATCGGCAGTGAATACTGCAGCATCGAGTCCGAGAGCCTCCACTTCGAGGGTGTTGTCGATGGAGACGGTCTCACCGAGCGGAGCGTAGATACCTGTATTTTCGACAGTTCTGTATCCGAGAACTTCTATTGTCACAGTGTAAGGACCACCAGGGGTGATGTTGTTGATGCGGTAGTTACCGTTCTTGTCGGAAACAGCCGTAAACTGAGAGCCTGAAGGTGTGTGCACTGCAATGATTGCAGCTCCCTGTACGGGACCTTCGTCGTCAAGAATCTTTCCGCTGATGGCGGAAGTCGTAACCTGTGCATGGACGGAAACAGCGGCAAAAATCGCCGTTACCGCAGTTACGATTAGTTTAATTGCTTGATTCATAATAAAATATTATAAATTAGGTTTGTTTTGAAGGTGCAAATATAGTGTATTTCTGCAAATGGAAAAGGGCGGAATGCCGTTGTAATAATAAATTATCGCAGATCTGTCCTGGAAATCAGGGGCGTCAGAGCTTCCTGATTCCGGCTGCAGCAGCCTCAAGACAACTGTAGAATTCTTCCCCGAAGTATCTGGTTAAAGGTTCTTTAAGGAATTCGTAGACGCGTATGCCCTCTCTCCTGCCTTTTTCGAAGGCGCATCTGCATATGTCCCACCGGTGCAGATTCAGGGCCCGGAGTCCGCTGCCGAGTGACGATACCCTTACCGGATAAAGCCAGCAGGAAACCGGTTTGCGGAAGTCCCCGCATCCGGCCATCCAGCGTCTTTCCACTGTGCAGAAACAGTTGCCGTCCTTGTCGAAATTGCTGTAGATGCATTCCTCGCTTCCCGGGACGAGCGGCGTGACGAGGTCTCCGTCGCTGTCAGTCACCGCGAATGTGCCGGCCGACGCTATTGCCCTTCCCTTGTCGCTCATGAGCGGGGAATATTCCCGGAAATTCTTTTCCAGGGCTTCCGGTTCGCATTCTTCCAGTGGTGCGCCGCTGTCCCCGGCTACGCAGCATGCCCCCTTGCATGCTTCATAGTCGCAGGCGAAATATTCTGTCAGGATTTCGGCAGAGACCAGACAGTCGTCGATCTGGATTATAGACGGATAGTCCATGTCAGTCTTTCTTTATGATGTATTCCACTTTGCTCCCTTTGTCGAGGGCTTCCAGCATCTTGTTCACATCGTCTGCAGTGACAGCCGATATCTTGTCCTTGTAGCCGGAATCCAGATTCTTGCCTTTCGAAATCCTGTCGGATATCTGCCTGAGTAGCACTGCAGGATCGGATTCCGTCGAGGCATATCTGTCGATGAGCGCATTCTTGTAGACATCGAGCATCTTCCCGTCCACTCCATTCTCCACGAGCTTCGTGACTGCAGATCTGATGGAGTACAGGCAGCGGAAATAACTTCCGTGGCTTACTGTCGCTGGAAGTGTAGACAGAGAAACCGGCATCGAGGATATGGATACTGTGAACCTTTCATGCGGGAACATCTGGCATGTGCCGTTTACGCTGGCTGTCATCCCGAGACCCGACAATGCTTTTGTGATGGCATCGTTTATGGCCATGGTGGCGATCTGGGATGCCATATGGCTTGTGGAATTCAGTGTCAGTCTGGTGGACAGGACCACGTCTATGGAAGTCGCGCGTCCGTCTGTCACGTAAGTGGACCATCCGGATACGGGCTGATACATGACTGAAGGCCTTTTCAGTACATGCTTCCTGACCTGAAAGCCTCCGATGTATTGTTCGAGAATCTTCCTGACATCGTATTCATCCATATCCCCTATGAGGACGAGAGCTCCGTCATTCGATTTTGCGAACTGTTCCCTGAAGAAGTCTTCTGCCTTTGCCGGGATGCCGTCAGTGAGACCCGACACGGATTTGTTCCTGTAATATCTGTATCCCGGGCACATTATGCTGTCGATGACGGCCAGTCTGGAACGGTATTCTCCTCTCAGGGTGGAAAGCCGGAGCCTTTCGCATTCCATATAATATTGTGCAGCGGCCTCGTCCGATGAATAGTGTCCTGCCATGGCGGCAAGTGCCTTGAGAAGCAAAGTCAGCCTGTTGAACGGTGCAGAGCCATATATACGCATGTCAGCGGCATCCACGGCAGCATTGATGCTGATACCTTCCGAGGCGAGCAGTTTTCTGAATTCCTGGCCGTCCATGCCGCAGATCGATCCTTGGAACAGCATGTCCGAGAAGAATGCCCCTTCTCCCTCGGCAAGATCCTGTACGGACGAGAAGCCGTCACGAAGGACCCAGGAGTACCACATAGTGCCGTTCGCGGGCATTTTCTTGTATATGACAGTCATCCCGTTGGCGAATTCCCAGATTTTCCCGTCGGTGCTCTTGCTGTCGCGTGTCCTTCTGAGCTTCACCTTGTTCCGGGCAGAGTCCAGCAGCAGGGTGTCGGAAGCGTGGAATCCAGGGCCGTATGCCATTCCGGAAGAATCTTCCCCGGTGTCGCTGCATGGCGGTATCAACAGGGAAATGTATTCATTCAGCAGCTTCCTGCCTGTGGAATCCGCCAGACCGGAGGAAAGGAAGAAATCCGCTTCATCTTTCCCGGATACGACAGGCGCCCCGTATACGAAAGCGTTGAAGCATTTCCTTACGTAGTCGCTGTTTTCGCGGGAAACTGCGACGGATCTGCTGTACAGGTCGCGGGAAGCGGTATTCTTGGCGAACAGATATTCATTCTTCGTAAGGCCGTTTTCCCTGAAGTCCTCAAGAACCCGCGAGACCACTCTCCGGACTTCGGCGGTATCCTTGTCCTTTATGCCGACGCTTATCGAATATTTCTCGTTTTCGCCGGATTCGGATGTGCCTGTATGCCTCATCCTGATGGATGAATAAGGTATGCCGCGCTTTTTGAGCATAGTGGATATCCTGATTTCAGCGGCAATCCTGAATTCATTCCAGAACATGGCCGACATCAGGGAAACCGAGGTCCCTCTCAGACTGTCGGGAAGCACAGGTCCGTAGAAGACGGTTCTGACGGACGACATTCCGCTTGAAGGATTGGTGCTGACATCGGAATACAGCTTTCCTTCCGTTATGGTGCCGGCCTGTTTTTCTTCCTTGAGTCCGGTGACTGTGCCGGTCCGTTGTATTCCGCGGTCCACCATAAGCGAGAGCATCTCCATCTTCCCGAGTATGGCGTTCTTGTCTATGTCTCCGGAGATTATTATAGCCTGGTTTCTGATATTCTCTTCGCTGTCATGCTTTTCGGCTGTCCTCAGGACAATGTCGAAAAGCAGCAGCAGGGTGGAGTCCGTTATCTTGTCTGTCCTGGAGAGGTCTATGTTCCTGAAATGGTAGAGTACGGCATCTTTCGCGGCCGAAATGTAACCGCCGGAAGGGTATGCTATGCCGTTCTGCGCAAGGAAATCCATGATGTCACGCCGGGGGAAATGCGGCAGGGAGTCCGTGCAGTTCCTTGAAAAGAGCGCTTCTTCCTCAGTCCCTTTGCTTTCCGGCAGATATTTTCTGGCCAGGGCGAAGTCTGCAGTCCCTTTCCCGGAAGGATTCGATACCAGATAATAGGACAGGCCGCAGCCCAGTTCGCCTGTCGAGACGGACGGGTCCAATGCCAGGGTGGCGGCATGGATTTGGCTGCACAATGCCAGGCAGAAGATGACGGAAAACGACCGTTTCCAGGTCCGGAGTGTCAAGACTTTTCCCATTAATTGTCATATTTCTTGCAAAACTAAGCAAAAGTAAAATAAAATTTTGCTATTTTTGCAATGATGTGCAGAATTGAATGCATGACAACTCCGGAAAAACTTAATTTACACACCCATAATTATGAAAAAGATTATCATCATCGCATTATCATTGGCTGTTTCGGCAGTATCGCTTTCTGCCCAGGACATGGCAGCTGCTACGGAAACCTACAATAACGGAGCTACGGCTTTGAGCATGGGAGACAACGACGGGGCGCTCCAGTATTTCCGTGACGCGCTTACCATGGCGGAGGCCTGTGGTGAAGATGGCGCAGATATCGTCACTAACTGCAAGGACATCATCCCGAAGATCGTCCTGTCCATCGCAAAGGACGAAATCAAGGCAGGCAACTATGACAATGCCGTTGCCAAGCTTGACGAGGCCATAAATGCCGGCAAGGAATACGGAAATGCAGAGGTCGAGACAGAGGCCGCTGAACTGATCCCTCAGGTCTATATCCAGAAAGGGAACACTCTTCTCAAGGCAAAGGATTTCGCCGGTGCGGCAGAAAGCTACAGCCAGTCCGTCAAGGTGGACTCCACAAACGGTATGGCAAGCCTCAGACTCGGACAGGCGCTTGCAGCTGCCGGTGATGTGAACGGGGCTGTCGAGGCTTATACCATGGCCATGAGGCATGGACAGGAAAAGAACGCTGTAAAGCAGATCTCCAACACTTATATCAGGCTTGCTGCATCTGCCCTTAAGACAAAGAATTATGATGAGGCAGTAGGGTATGCCCTCAAATCCAACGAATACCTCGAGAATGCCACTGCAATGCAGGTGGCCGGACAGGCTTCCCTCCAGCTCGGCAAGAGCAATGAAGCCATCTCCTATTTCGAGAAATATGTGGCCCTTGCCCCTACCGCCAAGAATGTGAACGACATCTATTATTCGATTGCAGTGCTTGCACAGCAGGCAGGGGATAACTCCAAGGCTTGCGGCTACTATCAGAAGATTACATCGGATCCTAAGTACGGCGAGACTGCAAAGCAGCAGATGACTGCGCTTAAGTGCAATTGATGAGGGATCTCGAACTGCTGGCTCCTGCCAGAAATGCTGACATCGGCATCGCGGCCATAGACTGCGGTGCCGATGCCGTGTATATTGCCGGACCGGAATTCGGGGCAAGGCAGGCTGCCGGGAACAGTCTGGAGGATATCGGACGGCTTTGCAGCTATGCGCACCGTTTCGGGGTCAGGATATTCGCCGCATTGAACACTATCCTTTATGACGATGAGCTTGACCGCGCCTTCGACATGATGGAGGCTCTCCAGTCTGCCGGTGCCGATGCCGTAATCGTGCAGGATCTGGCTTTGACCCGGACAGCCCGAAGTCTTGCCGGAGTATCTCGTGATATCAGGATTCCTCTCCATGCCTCTACCCAGTGTGCGATAAGGACTCCGGAAAAGGCGGCTTTTCTGGAAGGGCTCGGATTTTCAAGGCTGATACTGGAGAGGGAGCTCCCGCTCCGGATGATCAGGGACATCCGGGATGCCGTGGATTGCGAACTGGAATTCTTCGTGCACGGTGCCTTGTGCGTATGCTATAGCGGCCAATGCTATATCTCTGAGCATATAGCAGGCAGAAGCGCCAAC
Organism: uncultured Bacteroidales bacterium; assembly: GCA_944326385.1. GTDB lineage: Bacteria > Bacteroidota > Bacteroidia > Bacteroidales > UBA932 > Cryptobacteroides. The sequence continues at coordinate 115,186 of CALVDT010000015.1, forward strand.
AGGGGAGCTTGCATTCAGGCTTGCCGCTCGCTCTACGACCTTGTGGACGAAAACGGCACGGTTCTGGTCCGGGACCAGCCTCTGCTTTCCCTGAAAGACTACAATCTGAAGGACAGGCTTGAGGATCTTGCCATGGCGGGTGTGACTTCTTTCAAGATAGAAGGCAGGCTGAAGAACATGTCGTATGTCCGTAATGTGGTCAGGGATTATTCAATGGCCCTTGACAGAATTGTAGAAGCGCATCCCGGACTTTATCGCAGAGCGTCTTGCGGCAGGGTCGGCGGAGGTTTCTCCCCGGATCCGGACAAGACATTCAACAGGGGCTATACAGGATTGTTCATTGACGGTGAAAGGGGACAATGGGCCAGCGCCGATGCCGCCAAATCCATGGGCGAAGCCGTCGGCAGTGCGGAGATATTGAACGATGACAAGTCCAAGATCAGGATTCGCGATCCGAAACCAGGTCTGACACTTCATAACGGCGACGGTTTCTGCTTTGTTGCCGCAAACAGGAAGGTCATAGGCTTCAGAGGCGATGTCTGCGACGGGCTTGTCGTAAGATGCAAGCCAGTTCCGGAGCTTTTCCAGGGAGCATCCTTGTTCAGGAATCTGGACATGGCTTTCGAAAAGGAGCTTGAGACCGATGCCCCGTCACGGCAGATCAGTGTAGCCTTGACCATAAGACCGGCATCCGACGTCCGGAAGATGCCTTTCCTGGAGATCGAAGCCGTATCCGAAGACGGCCGCCGCCTCGTCAGGACACTCGGGGAAGGTGCATCTCCAGCCATGAACACGGAGAAAATGCACAATACATTGGTCGCTCAGCTTTCAAAGTCAAGCGGCATTTATTCATTCGATGTCCTGCCTTTTTCCGCCGCGGCCTTGCCTTTCCTTCCCGTTTCGGCCGTGAATGCGTTCAGACGGAAAATCGCATCTGCCCTTGACGCTCTTCCGTGCATGTCAAGGCCTCTTTACAGGAATGAACCGGAGGCCGGCCATCTGCCGTCCGTGCATTGCGGAGCTTCGGTAACATATAAAGACAATGTTTCGAACCGGCTCTCAGAGCAGCTTTACCGCTCGCTCGGTGCCGGGACAGTAGAACCGGCATACGAACTGCATCATAAGCCGGATGCCGAACTCATGCGTACAAAGTTCTGCATAAGGTATCAGTACGGAAGGTGTCCTGTCCATCACAGACGCACCTGGCCGGACAAGCTCTTCCTGAGGAACAACGGAAGGACATTCGCCCTCGGTTTCGACTGTGCCAGGTGCGAAATGACTGTAAAGTCTGTTAAATGACAGCCCCCGATCAGTATTCCTCTATGGCAAAGGTTACAGCCACATCTCCGAAATTTTCCCGGACACCATTGTGTGCTTCAAGGTAACGTCTGCTCAGAGAACCTCTCCAGACTATGTCGTCCCTGGTCCTGAACGGGAGATCGACTTCGAATCCATAGCTTTTCGAGGCGATTTTCACCACTGCAGTGCATTTCCATGATGTCTGTTTGCCTCCGTCATCTTCTATTATCATGAATGCACAGTTCTCCACCTGTCCGGTCCAGTCCGAAAACAGCACTACCTTGAACGGCAGGGTTTCTCCCACCTGGCTTCTCTTCACCACTATCATGAAGTCCGTGATGGACGGAGAATACAGCTGGAGTTCCGCTTCAGTGCTTGCAGTGAAGTTTTCCACGGCGCCGCATTTGATGAAGAATTCAGATGCCCCTGCAAACCACGTGTCATAGTTCCGGTACATGGTGAAATCCTGCAGGGTCAGGGACTTGCCCGATATTTCACCTGATGTCCCTGTCTTCGTGCCGGAAGCCTTTGACGGATTGATGACTATCTCCCCGCCCTCAAGCGTCCATCCGGGGTAGAGCTTGCGGATCATGTCGAGACTCAGGTGTCCTTCGTCCGAATTCCTGTTGACCACCCATACGGGATATTTCTCAGCCATCTGTTCATCCACCACTACGGTTTCGATTTCCGTGGCCCCGGTCATGTCCCTGCGCAGGCGGTATCCTATGTTTGTCGAGGATTCGTCTTCAGGGTCGTAAGTGATTATCGGAATGTTGTCTCCGCCGCTCCAGTTTTCAGAAAACGGCCAGTAGACCTGGATATCGGACGATGCGAGCAATCCGATGTATCGCTCCACATCCTCCTCGCTTCCGACAGTTATGCCGGACGGACCGGCGGCCTTTGTGCCTATCCTTGAAACCAGATGTTCCCGGATGAGCGATGACAGCGGTTTGTCATATTCCGCCTCCGATTTAAGCTGGAGGTGTTCGTCTCCTACTCCGGCTCCGGGATTGGCGAACAGGTTCGACATCGTGTACTCTTCATCGTATCCGTTTGCCGAGGAGGCGGAGACGGCATCGTGGATTTCCTTGATATGCTCCTGCTCAAGCGGCAGCTCTGCCAGCAGGCCTGCTATTTCAGCCAGCGTAGGCCCGTATTCTGCCTGATCTTCGGTTCTGCTGTCTTCATCGGCCGGGATAGGGTCGATGCATCCTGCTGCAGTACAATACAGCAGCGCAATCGCCAGAACGGATCTGGCTGTGATTCTCTTCTTCATGGCTGTCTCTCTTTTTTTCTGCAAATTGAGCGATAGCTATCCGTTTTTTCAAGAAATAAACGTTTAATCGGCAAAAAACGGCTACAGGGCTGTCAACGGCCGTTTTTTCTGAAGAATACGAACCTGTCCCGGCCCGCGAGATCTTTTGCGATATGCGCTTCCCTGAATCCGGAGTCTGTGAAAATCCCGCGTACAGCCTCACCGAAGGCCTCATTTATCTCGACAGCGCCTCGGCCGCCAGGATAAAGGTGTGCCATGGCGATTCTGCTGATGGCCTTATAGAATAGAAGAGGATCTGCATCCGGGACGAAAAGTGCAAGACCCGGCTCGTGGTTGAGGACGTTCTTTTCCATCAGTCTTTTTTCGCATTCCCTCACATATGGCGGATTGCTGATGATAAGGTCTGCCCTGTCCATTCCTGCTGCCTCCAGTGCCGATGATATTTCTTCGGGATCGGCAAGTACGTCCAGCCTGATGAATTCCGGAGCATTGCCTGAGATATCCTGCCCGTAAGCCACTTCCAGTGCTTCTGCCGAAATGTCCGCCCCGACGACGCGGGCATCCGGCAAATAGTGGGCGAGAGTCCATGCAATGCATCCTGACCCCGTGCACAGATCAAGAATCCGGAGGGAGTCCTGCCCGGATGCCGGAATGATGTCGTTTATCAGCCGGCTGCACAGGAGTTCCGTTTCCGGCCGCGGTATAAGTACCGCAGGACTTACATGGAAGGTGAGTCCGCAGAATTCCGTCTTGCCCAGGATGTATTGCAGCGGTTCATGGCTGCATAGCCGGTCCAGCGCATTCATGAGTTTTGCCAGTTCCGGCCCGGATACGATGTGCTGCGGCTCTGTGACATGGAAATAGCCCGGCACTCCGAGTACCGAACTGTACAGTATCCTGATCATGGAGCCGGCTTCCTCTCTCCCGTAAACGGGCTCAAGCCTTTCTCCTGCTTCCGTCACGAAGTCCTTCAGCTGCATGGCCTTGTCTCAGCCTTCCATTATTTCCGTAAGGAAATCGGTGATGTCGATTCCGGCTGTCCGGAGCATCTTTGGCACGAGGGATGCGCTTGTCATCCCCGGTATTGTGTTGACTTCAAGGAAATAAAGGTCATCTCCTGAAAGGATGTAATCCACTCTTACGACACCCGAGCAGCCGAGTCTGGCATATATCTTCTTCGATGCTGCCTGTATCTTCGCAGTCAGGTCCTCCGGAATCGGGGCAGGACAGATTTCATCGCTGAAACCGTTGTATTTGGCGTCGTAGTCGAAGAACTCATGGTCGGTCACGATTTCTATAACAGGAAGGGCCACGAGTTCCTTTCCGTTGAAATACACGGCATCCGTAAGTTCCCTGCCGGGGATGAACTTCTCTGCCAGCACCATCTTGCCTTCCGAGAAGGCGGTCTTTACGGCATCGTCGAATTCCTCTTCCTTCTTGACTTTCACCACACCGAAACTCGACCCTCCGTCGGTCGGCTTTACGAACAGGGGAAGTCCGAGCTTGCCTATCACTTTTTCCCGGAGTCCGGGGATGTCCTCACCTTTCCTTATGAACACGTCATCAGCGCATTTCACGTAGTCCGTGTTCCTGAGATAATTCTTGCAGGTGAACTTGTCGAATGTTATGGTGGATACGAAGGCACTGCAGCTGCTGAAAGGTATGCCGAGCATTTCGAGATACCCCTGCATCAGCCCGTTTTCCCCGGGTGTCCCGTGCTGCATTATGTATGCATAGTCGAATTTCACCTTCTCCCCGGCCGCTGTCACCGAGAAATCGGTCTTGTCTATTTCAGGACGTGCGTTTTCCGGAAGGATTACCCTTACGGAATTCCTTTTCCGGTATGATACCAGAACCCAGTGTCCGAACCGGGCGAAAATTTCGTAGACATCATATCTGGATCCGTCTATGCGTGACGATATGAATTCTCCGCTCCGGCAGGAAATCTCCCACTCGGAAGAGTCGCTGCCGTAGATCACGGCAATGGAATTGTATCTGTTCATGATTGTCAATCAAAAAAGTCTTCTGTAGAGGTGTCGGACACTGCATCCGCATCGCTGCCGTCGCAGTCAAGGTCGAGGTGCATGCCTGCCGGAGCGACGAACTTTTCGTCTCCCGTTATTCCCAGTGTGCCGTCCTCCAGCACTTTGTTCATGAAGATACCCCAGATAGGCAGGGCCATGTTGGAACCCTGTCCCAGGGCAAGGGATTCAAAGTGTACCTGCCGGTCTTCAGCACCGACCCAGACACCGGCTGTGATGGCAGGTGTGTAGCCGATGAACCATCCGTCTGCCTGATCGTTAGTGGTCCCGGTCTTTCCCGCGACTTCTCCCATGATATGGTATTTGTAACGGAGACGCACAGCCGTACCGCCGGTCACCACTCCCTGCATCAGGTTTGCCATGAGATATGCCGTCTGTTCGCTTATGGCCTCATGTTTGGCGTTGCTGAATTCGGACAGGAGATTCCCCATGTTGTCTTCAATCCTTGTGACGAACATGGGTTCCACATAGACTCCGCGCGAAGGGAAGGTGTTGTATGCCGAGACCATCTCGTAAAGGGACAGGTCGGCAGGGCCTACGCACAGTGAAGGGACTTCATCGATATGGCTGCCTATACCCATCTTCCTCATCATTTCAGCCATGGCATGCGGTCCGAACTGCTTCATCAGGTAAGCTGAGATATTGTTGCTGCTCTTGGTGAGGCCCCATTTCAAGGTCACGGTCTTTCCTATCCATTCTTCGCTGTCCGTACTCTGCGGTGTCCAGGTGTCCTCGCCCACTATGAATGTCTGCGGCACGTTCACCACCCTGTCGCAAGGGGACATCCCTTCCTGCATGGCCAATGTGTAGAGGAACGGCTTGATGGTGGAACCCACCTGCCTCTTTCCCTGACTGACATTGTCGTATTTGAAATACCTGTAGTCCGGTCCTCCGACATATGCCTTGACATGGCCTGTCTCCGGCTCGATGGCCATGAATGCCGCCCGGAGATGCGCCTTGTAGTATCTTATGGAGTCGTCAGGCGTCATGAGGGTGTCGATATACCCTTTGCCATCCCAGGAGAAGACCCTCATCTCCGTCTTTTTCCTGAAACTTTTCTGTATCTCCTGTTCGGAAGCGCCGTTGGCCTTCATTATGCGATATCTGTCGCTCCATCTTCTGGCCTGGGCCATAAGCCTGTCGATGGTGGCTTTATCCACATCGTTGGAGAACGGTTTGTTCCGCTTTCCCCTCTGGTCTCTCCAGAAACTGTTCTGCAGATCCAGTCCAAGGTGCTCTGCGACGGCTTCCTCGGCGTACTGCTGCATCTTGTAGTTTATCGTCGTGTATATCCGGAGTCCGTCCTTGTCGAGACTGTATGCAGAGCCGTCCGCTTTCCTGTTCTTGTTGAGCCATCCGTAAAGATCATCGTCGGCCCAGCGGAGAGAGTCCGTCCTGTAGTCTTCGTATATGCTGTAGGATGAGCGTTCAGGCTTGTCTGCCCTCATGGTCCTCCGCAGCATGTCCCTGAAATATGGTGCAAGGCCGGCATTGTGGTCCTGCATCTGGTAAGCAAGCATTATCGGGAGATTGCTGATGGAGTCAGCCGCCTCTTCCGTGAGATATCCTGCCTTGGCCATCTGTCTGAGGACAAAGTTCCTGCGGCCGAGAGCCTTGTCAGGATTCAGGACGGGGTTGTATCTGGTGGGCTTGTTCACCATGCCCACGAGCATGGCGCTTTCTTCGGCAGTGAGTTCCGAAGGATTCTTTGAGAAGAATGTCTGGGAAGCCGTCTTGATACCGTACGCATTGCTGCCGAAGAATACGGCATTCATGTACATGGTGAGTATCTCATCCTTGGTGTAGTTCCTTTCCAGCTTGACGGCCGTGATCCACTCCTTGAGCTTCACCCATATCATCTTGACCTGTCTTGACCCGGGGAATCTGCCTCCCAGATCCTCCCTCGGATAAAGTGTCTTGGCAAGCTGCTGAGTTATGGTGCTGCCGCCTCCCTGGCTGGAGTCGCTCATCATCAGCGTCTTCACCAGAACCCTCGCAAGACTCCTGAAATCTATTCCCGAGTGCGAATAGAACCGGACATCTTCAGTGGCGACCGCTGCCTGTATGAGGTATGGCGACAGTTCCTCATAGCTTACGTATGACCTGTTCTCGATGTGGAATGTAGTCAATATCTCCCCGTCTTCCGCTATTACCTGCGTGGCGAGCTTGCTTTCAGGATTCTCCAGCTCTTCGAAGGAAGGAATGTCGGCAAATGCCCATACGGCAAGTATGAGAAGCGCAAAACTTACTATCGGAACGAGCAGTATGATCCAGAACCACTTGATTATCCTTTTCCTTGTAATGTCTTTCATCCTTTGAATGGTTTGAACCGCAAAAATAGCAACAAAATGATGAAAATCACATCTTCTGAACGGATTTTACTGAAAATTGAAAAGATAATGCAGGTGGGGTGATGCATATTATGTATAAATTTGTCAACAGTAGTAACTGTCAAAAATATTCCATATGAAAAATGCCCGATTTCTTCTGCCGTTGATCGTTCTGTGCCTGGTGGCCTGCTCGGGTGCCGAACAGCAGAAGCCGAATTATCAGGGGAACCGTCTCCCTTTGCAGCAGGAAGCGTTCATGGAACTTCCTCTCGGAAGCATCACCCCGGCAGGCTGGCTGAGGGAGATGCTCATTTCCCAGAAGAACGGGGCGACAGGGCATCTGGATGAAATGTATCCGGAAGTCATGGGGCCGCGCAACGGATGGCTGGGAGGCGACGGTGACCAGTGGGAACGCGGTCCTTACTGGATCGACGGTCTGCTGCCGCTTGCATACATTCTGGATGACGAGGAACTGAAGGAAAAGGTGCAGCCATGGATCGAATGGTCTCTTGCAAGCCAGCAGGAGGACGGCTATTTCGGTCCGGTGAAGGATTACGGGCATGAACCTGGTCTGCAGAGGAACAAATGCCGTGACTGGTGGCCGAAGATGGTCATGCTCAAGGTCATGATGCAATATTATTCCGCTACGGGCGATGAAAGGGTGATAGATTTCATGACAGGATATTTCCATTACCAGCTGGATAATCTGGATGAATTCCCTCTCGACCACTGGAGTTTCTGGGGCCGGTTCAGAGGCGGGGACAACATGATGGCCGTATACTGGCTCTATAATATTACCGGAGACAGGAAGCTCCTGGACCTGGGGGACAAGCTTTACGCACAGACGGAACCGTACGTCAGGATATTCCTCGAAAGAGACAAGCTTACCAGACCCGGGACAATCCATGCCGTGAATCTCGCGCAGGGTCTGAAGACACCTGTGGTATACTGGCAGGCAGATCCGGATCCGGTGTATCTGGAAGCCATGGACTGTGCCATGGATGACCTGCGCCGCTTCCACGGATACCCTGTCGGCATCTTCAGCGGGGACGAGGATATCCATGGGAATGACCCGACACAGGGAATCGAACTGTGTACGATAGTGGAGTTCATGTTCTCCCTCGAGACGATGTACAGGATCACAGGCAATCCGGAGTATGCGGACCTTCTGGAAAAGGTCGCGTACAATGCCTTGCCTGCCCAGGTGGATGACAACTTCATCAACAGGCAGTATTTCCAGCAGGTGAATCAGGTCCGCCTTACACCCGGGATGAAGAATTTCGATGTCAACCATGACGGGCTCGACCATTGCTTCGGTTTTCTGACAGGATATCCGTGCTGTACGTCGAACATGCATCAGGGCTGGCCGAAATTCACCCAGAACCTGTGGTACGCCACGAGGGAGAACGGAGTGGCCGTGTCCCAGTATGCCCCTTCTGAAGTGGAGATGCTTGTCGCGGACAGCGTCCGCGTCAGAATAGTGGAAGATACAGCCTATCCGTTCGAGGAGACGATCCGTTTTACAGTCTCGGACATCGGGAGACCGGCAGAGTTCGGTTTCAGTATGCGTATCCCGGGCTGGAGTGACGGTGCTTCGGTGAAAGTGAACGGGAAGCCGCTGGATGCCGTTCCAGACAGCAAGGGAATGGTCACGATTGTCCGCCGGTGGTGCAGCGGTGATAATGTCGAGCTGGAGTTTGTGCCCGAAACAAGACTTACCGAATGGAAGGAGAATGCCGTAAGCGTGGAACGGGGTCCTCTTGTGTATGCACTGAAGATGGATAGCCGGGAAAGGAAGGTCAGACATGATGACGGTTCACCGCAGGGCAGATGGCATTACGAGCATGAATCCACGACCCCGTGGAATTACGCCTTGATACAGTGCCCGGAGGACAGCATGGAACAGCACTATGAGGTCATTGTACATGAAGACAAGGTGAACGGCCTGTCCCCGTGGTCCGAGGAGGCGGCTCCGATATCCATCATGACCAGAGCCTTGACTGTCCCTTCCTGGAAGGAATACAACAATATGGCCGGGCCTCTGCCGTACAGCATAATGTATGGGCTGGAAACAGGGGAGGAAAGAATGATAGAACTTATACCTTATGGATGTACTACATTGAGAATCACTGAATTCCCTATGAAAGGAAAACATTCGGCGGAATAGTTGCGGTACATGTGGCGCATTATTGCAGTCTTCTGGCTTCTGTCAGCCATGTTTCTCCCGCTTCCAGGGATGGCGGCAGCGGGAAATGCCACCGGCAACACCTTCAGTTTCCGTCATATAACCGACAGAAACGGCCTGCCGTTCACCTGGATTTACGATATCAGCCAGGACAGTGCCGGCTACATGTGGTTTTCCACTGTGTTCGGGGCTTTCCGCTATGACGGCTACGATTTCTTTCCGGTATCCTTCCCTGAAAGGGACAATGACAGGATACTGAGTGTCAGGGCCGTGACAGAGGACAGTCTAGGGTATCTGTGGTTTCTGACGGAAGACGGGATGTACAGGTACGATTACGTGCATGATGTCTTTACCGGGTATTCGTCCCGGGAGGAGCACCCAGGAAGGCGGCTGCTCTCGGACAATGTGCTGTGCATGGCGGAAGTCTCCGGAGGTTTGCTGTACGTGGGGACGTATGCCGGTATCGAGGTCGTAGATGCAGACAGCGGTCATGTCATCCACGACCGTCCGGACATCCATGAAGGGATTTCCGATATCGTTGTCAGGAAAGACGGGACCGTGTATGCCGGGAGCATAACCGGCAATGTCTATGTCCTGGACGGCAGCGGGACAGTCTCCGCATCTTTCCCGGTCTCTCCGGGGAGGACAGTGACAGACCTCTGCGAGGATTCCTCGTCCATGATTTGGGCTGCGACGGAAGGGAATGGCGTTTTCGTCTTGTCTGATACTGCTGTCCTGGAAAGATTCACGGCAGCCGAAGGGACATTGACCGATGATATAGCAAGGACCGTCGCAAGGGATGCCAACGGGTATATGTGGGCAGGTACCGAACAGGGGATAACGGTGTTCAAGGAAGGGCGGATAGAATTCATCCGCAGGTCTGACAACCCATGGGGTCTCAACGACAATGCCGTCTACAGCATATTCATGGACAGGGACAGGAACATCTGGGTAGGTACGTTTTTCGGAGGGATCAATTTCCTGGATTCCGGCCGCGGCATGTTTTCCGGACCCGTGACCACTGACGGGGTGGATGACCTCAAGGGCTGTGCAGTCTCTGCCATTGTCCCGTTCGACGGACATGTCTTCATAGGTACTGAGAACAGGGGATTCTTCCTTTATGACGGCAAGTCGGGATCAATGCGCAACTGCAGCTCGGCCGACTGCCGCATAGGCAACGACAACGTGCATGCGATCTGTGCCGACAGGTACGGGAATATCTTCATCGGCAACTATCACGGAGGCCTGTCGGTAAGATTTGCCGGAGATGACATGTTTTCTCCCGTGGATATGGCGGGAGTCCCTTCAAACAGCATATACAGCATATTCGCGGACAGTGAAGGCAATGTGTGGGTCGGCACATATTTCAACGGTCTTTTCCGATACGATTATGCTTCAGGCCGTCTTGTGAAACAAACTTCAGTCCCCGGGTCCATCTTCGTATGGGACATCATGGAGTCCCGTACGGGAGACATCTGGCTTGCAGGATTCATGGACGGTCTGCTGTATCTCGACAAATCCCGGGGATACAGCCCTGTGAGCATCGATACGGGGGCTGACGGCTATGTGACTCTGTGCGAACTCTCGGACGGGACCATACTGGCGGGTACGGAGAAGGAAGGCCTGACCGTAGTGGATCCGGAGGATGGCAGTGCGGTCCATATATCAAGGAAGGACGGGCTTCCCGACAATACGATTTACGGGATATTGCAGGACAGATACGGAAACATATGGTTCTCGACCAATTCCGGCATATACAGGACGGACCGGGCAATGGACAGTTTCATCGGCTGGTCCGTGGAGGACGGTCTCCCGGTGAACAGGTTCAATTACAATGCCTGTTCCATAATCGACGGCAAACTCTGGTTCGGAAGCGTGGACGGACTCGTGTGCATAGACCCTTCCCGCATCGTGACGGGAAATGTCATCCATCCTGTCAGATTCAACGATTTCTGGCTCAACGGCAAAAGGCTCGATGTTTCCCCTGACGGCATTCTCCCGGAAGAGATAAACAGTGCAGGAACAGTGAGACTTGCCGGGCGGCATTTTTCCTGGGGCGTGGATTTTACATGCAATGTGTTCGGGGACAATTCAGTGCGGTTTGCCTACAGGCTTGACGGGATGGACGGGAAATGGTATTTTCTGGAAGAGACGAACAAGATAGAGTTCACAGGCCTTGATTACGGGAAATACAGGCTTGACGTAAGCACTGTGGGGCCAGGCGGGCATATTTCACCGGACATGGCCTCTGTCAATGTGGCCGTAGTGCCCCCGTGGTGGGCGAGCCCGTATGCATTTGCCCTTTATTCCATGGCAGTCCTGCTTGTGGCAGGATGGATGGTGTGGCTGCTGATGAAGAATTACAGGATAAAGTATGCCTACAGATTCGAGAAGCTGTCGAGGGAGAAGGAGAACGAGGTGAACGAGATGAAGCTCCGTTTCTTCATGGATATTTCACATGAATTCAGGACTCCGTTGTCTCTTATAATCGGACCGGTCAGCAGTATAATCGAGAAGACTGTCCCCCACGGGCAGGAGGAGAGATATTTCAATATAATCAGGAAGAACGCCGAGAAACTGCTGGGCCTGATCAATGAGCTGCTGGCATTCAGGGAACTCGACAGCATGAAGCTTGAAATAGAACGTTTCCTGTATATGCCTTTCCTGTCTGCTGCCTGCGACAGGTACAGGTGGCTTTTCGAGAGCAAGAGCATCAAGGTGCAGCTTTTCCCGGAAGACGCGGATCAGCATGTGTTCGCCGATATAGACAAGCTGGAGAAGATCATAGACAATCTGCTGTCCAATGCCTATAAATACACCCCTATCGGAGGCGAGGTCAGGATCAGTGTCAGGTCCGGTGACGGACGGCTGTATACCGAAGTGGCAAATACAGGGCAGGGAATATCTCCCGAGACCCTGCCGCATGTTTTCGACAGGTTCTTCCGCGGGAGGATGTATGATGCGTATTCCTCGGGAGTCGGCCTGTCGTATGTCCGGTCGCTCGTGAGGCTGCATCACGGGGATATCCATGCGGAGTCCGAGCCTGGCTCATGGACCAGGTTCGTATTCTGGCTTCCGATGACTTATGACGGGACTGAAGTGAAATATGTGGATGCCGCAGACTGGTGTTCAAGGCATTTCCCGGATCTTTCCCTTCCTGCAGGCGAACCTGACAGCGGGGGATTCGGCGACAAGGATTATCTTGAAACGGAAAAGGAGACGGTAGTTCTGGTGGCGGAGGACGAGGCCGACATGCGGAATCTCACTGTAAATGCCCTTTCCCCGTATTTTACGGTGGAGGCGGCGGCTGATGTCGGGACGGCCTGGTCGCTGGTGAAGGAGAAACGGGTGGATATCCTGGTCACGGACGTGATGCTCGGGGACGGGATGAACGGGTTTGATCTGTGTTCCATGATACGCAGGAATGAAGAAGCCAGCCATATCCACATAGTCATGATGTCCGTCCTTTCCGAAGACGAGTATAAGGAGCGGGCATATATGGCAGGGGTGGATGCTTATATAGTGAAGCCGTTCAAGCCGTCGATGCTTGTCCGCAGAATCAGGAATCTGGTCCATAACATCTGGAAGACGAGGCTGAAATACAGGATAGACATAGATCTTTCCAATGTGGAGTTGACGGCTTCCGGCAGCGACAAGGAATGGATACAGATGGCTGTTTCCAAGGTTTTCGACCACATGTCCGATACCGGTTTCGGTCCGGACGAGTTCTGCGCCGCCATGGGCATGAGCCAGTCCACGCTTTACCGGAGGCTGAAGACTATCTGCGGACAGTCCCCTAATGAATTCATCCAGAACATAAGGCTCAAATATGCGGCGCGGCTTCTGCGTGAAACGTCCATGACAGTCTCGGAAATCTCTTACGATACAGGCTTCTCCGATTCGTCCTATTTCAGCAGGGCTTTCAAGAAATGTTTCGGTCTTTCTCCGAAACAGTGGCGAAACGGAAGTCAGGGATAAGCAAAATCCATTCACGGAGTGTCCAGTCCATGTTTTTGAAGGAATAGTCCAAGTCGCGCAGGAGTATCTTGCTTAATTTTGTATGCGTTAAACACTAAAACTTATTTTCATCTTATGGACAGGTATGGATTATACAGGATTATCCTGTGCATTCTGCTTTCAAGCATTGCATTTGCCGTCTATGGACAGTCCGTTTATGTGACCGGTATTGTCACCGACGGGCCCGGAAGGCCGCTGCCGGGGGTCACGGTGATCGAGAAAGGCACTTCAAACGGGGTGGCGACAGACCAGGACGGTACCTTCCGGCTGGCAGTCGGAGCATCGCCTGCGACTCTGGTATTCTCATGCATCGGATATGAGAACGTGGAGATGCAGGTGACTGCCGGCGTTCCGGTTACGGTGGTCCTCGAAGAAGAGGATATGGTTCTTGACGATGTGGTGGTAGTCGGCTATACTACCGTCAAGAAAAGCACACTCACGTCATCTGTGGCATCTGTCAAAAGCGGGGATTTCGTCCACGGGGCCGTGGCATCGCCGCTACAGCTCATCGCCGGAAGAGTGGCGGGCCTTGCGATAGGCACCACTTCCGGCGACCCTAACGATTCCGGCGTGCAGATGATGCTCAGGGGCGTTTCCACTTTGACCGGAAGCCAGCAGCCCCTTGTGATAATCGACGGGATAGCAGGCGGGAATCTCGGCAATCTTTCCGTGGACGACATCGAAGCGATAGATATCCTCAAAGACGGTGCTGCGGCAGCCATCTATGGAACGAGAGGGTCGAACGGAGTCATCCTCGTCACGACCAGGAAAGGGGCTTCCGACGAAGGCTTTGAAATAGACTATCACGGCTATATGTCGGTAGAGACCATATCGCGCGAGATTGATGTCTTTTCGGCCGATGAATACCGGAATCTCAATGCCGCTACGAACACTTTCTTCACGCCTGTGGACAAAGGGGCGTCGACCGACTGGAAGGACCTTGTGTTCAGACCGGCGTTTTCACAGAGACATTACCTTTCAGTAAAGAGCGGGAATGCCAAGTCCAACTTTTTCGTAAGTGTCGACTACCGCAACCGTGACGGAATCATCCGCAACACCGGCAGGGAAGGCGTCAATGTCAGGGCGGGATTCAACCGCTCGTTCTTCGATGACAAACTGACCGTCAGCGCCAATATCTACGATGCCTTCACGGTCCAGAATACCGTCAGTACGGAAGATGTCATGTTCGCTACGCTGGTCACCAATCCGACAGAGCCCGTGTATCAGCCTTCCGGGGAATATTCGGTGTTCGTGGATTCGGCCAATCCTGTCAAGCTCATCAATGAGTACAGAAGCACTTCCAGATGGAACGATATCCTCACATCGGGAAAGATAACATTGACCCCGATAGAGCCGCTTACATTTACCGTTACAGGCGGCTTCCATCATTTCGGCAACGTAGACGGAAGCTATGCCACCAGGAAGTTCGACCTGAACTATGCCGGCCAGGCCTGGCGGAGCAGTTCGATGAACATGTCGAAGACCCTTGAAGTCTACGGGCAGTACTCGGAGAAGTGGGGCAGGCATGATTTCCTCGCCCTGGCAGGATACACCTACTATGATTATCTGACCGAGGGGTTCAACATGTACAATTATGATTTCCCGACAGATGTGCTCTCCGAAAATATAATCGGGACAGGAATGGCTCTCAAGGAAGGTTTTGCCTCGATGGGCGGCTACAAGAACATGAACAGGCTGGTGTCGTTCTTCTCCAGGGCGAACTACAGCTATGACGACAGATACCTCCTGTCCGGGACTTTGAGGTACGAAGGCTCATCCAAATTCGGGGACAATAACAAGTGGGGGCTCTTCTGGGCCGTTTCCGGAGCATGGAGAATCTCCAGGGAGAGTTTCATGTCAGGAGCGGCATGGCTTGACGACCTGAAACTCAGAGTGGGATACGGTGTCACAGGAAACGAACCTTCCGATCCTTATCTTTCGCATCTGAACTACGCATTCGGGTCTCCGGTATATATTGACGGGAAGTATGTCTATACGATAGCCCCGCAGCAGAATGCCAACCCGGATCTCAGATGGGAGGAGAAGCATGAGTTCAGCGCAGGGCTCGATTTCGCCATGTTCGGCAACAGGTTCTCCGGTTCCGTGGACTGGTACAGCAGGGTGACTGACGGTCTTCTTTATTCCTACAATGTCCCCGTGCCGCCCAATCTCGCCTCCACCACTCTTGCGAATGTAGGTGTCGTCAGCAATACCGGTGTGGAGGTCATGCTTTCCGGCGGAGTAGTACATACGGAAGACATCCGGTTTGACATAACGGGCAATTTCTCGTACAACATCAACAGGATGAAGAAACTCTCCGACGAAATGTACCGGAGGGATTTCCTTGAGCTCGGCTCGACAGGTGCCCCTGTACAGAAGACCACCCATATTGTCAGGGAAGGCGGCCGCATAGGCGATTTCTACGGCTGGAAGAGCATCGGAATGTCGGAGACGGGCGCATGGATAGTGGAAGGAGGGGAGTATGGGGAGAATTCTTCCCGTCAGGTGACAGGAAACGGCATCCCTTCCATGAATGCCGCCCTGACATTCAATCTCTATGTCCACGGATTCGACCTTTCGGCCACTCTGCGCGGTGCCTTCGATTTCCAGATACTGAACCAGTACCGGATGCTGTGGGAGAATTTCTCGAGAGGGGCCGACCATAATTTCCCGAAGACCATCCTCAGGAACAGATACAACCGGTACGTATCCACTGCCCCGGCGTATGTCAGCTATTATCTTGAAGACGGGGATTTCGTGAAGATAGAAAACATAACTCTCGGGTATACTTTCAGGTTCAAAGGTCCGAAGAACCCGCTGAAGACCCTCAGGCTTTATCTTTCCGGGCAAAACCTGTATACTTTCACAGGATATTCGGGAGTCGATCCTGAGGTCAGCTTCCTCGGACTTACCCCCGGTATAGACTATACCGGAGGCTATCCTACCACAAGGACATTCACATTCGGCTTAAAATTAGGTTTCTAAATCAGTCCACAATGAAAAAGTTGTTTTTATATGCCGCAGCGGCAGCGTCATTGGCCGTATCCTGCGTCAATCTTGACGAAGAGGTCTATGACAAGCTCACGGCAGAGGAATATTTCAAGAATTTCACGGAAGCAGACATCCCGGCGGCGCTCGGTACCATATATCAGGATCTGAGGAATCTGTATGCGGGAAGTTCCGCACATACTGACGGATGCTGGCTGTACACCAACGAGGAATGCGGAGACTGCTGGGTCACCCCTTCGAGAGGAGGCGCATGGTACGACGGCGGTATCTACCAGCGGCTGAACCAGCACACATGGACTATCGACGATGCCCATGTCCTGAACAACTGGCGCAAGGCGTACCAGGCCATAAACACCTGCAACAGGCTGATCTATGAATTCACATCCGCTTCAATAGATGCCGCGGCCAAGGAAAAGCTCATGGCCGAGATCCGCGTGGCGAGGGCATTCTGGTACTATGTCCTCTGCGACATGTACGGAAATGTGCCGATAGTCACGAAATACGATGTGCCGGACGGATATCTTCCGGAGACAAGTTCCAGAAAGGATGTGTTCGATTTCGTGGTCAAGGAGGTCGGTGAGTGCAGGAACCTGCTCGAAGTGAAGTCATACGGCCGTTGGGACCATGGCGCAGCCGCCATGCTGCTTGCAAAGATGTACATCAATGCCGAGGCCTGGACCGGTGAGGAGAAATGGGACGAGACAGTAAAGATATGCGACGAAATCATGGATTCGAAGCAATATTCCCTGGACAGCGAGTACAGGCAGGTGTTCGTCACCGAGAACCAGAATTCTCCTGAAATCATCCTGGCGGCAGTGAATGACGAGGTCTATGACGAGGCCAATCCTTTCGTGATTCATCTCTGGACTCATCACTGGAATGCGAGATACCATTACGATACGGAGACTTTCTTCTGGGGCGGCTGCTGTGCTGTACCGGAGTTTGCCATGAGTTACGACCCTGATGACACAAGATATCAGGACTCGTGGGCGGAAGGTCTCCTGTTCGACAATACCGGAGAACTTACCGGTGAGCCCGGCTCTCCTATCCTGTGCGACCCGAAAGACCCTCAGGATGCCGGCAGACAGCTTGAGTATACCAAGGATGTGCCTATCTACAACCCTGGCGATCCCGGGAACATGACCGGTGAGGGAAGAGGTGTCAGGATGATGAAATACGAGATGAAGAAAAAGGCGAAGAACCGTCTCAGCAACGATTTCGTCATATTCAGATATGCCGATGTGCTTTTCATGAAAGCGGAAGCCTTGTACCGGAAGAACGGCAAAGTGGCGGACGGGACAGTAACGGACCTCATAAATGAAGTCAGGCGCAGGGCCTTTGCCGACTTCTCCGGAGACAAGGTGCTTAAGCCGGAAGAGCTAGATGACGACCGTTTCCTTCTCGAATATGCCTGGGAATTCTGCCAGGAAGGCTACAGACGTCAGCAGATGATAAGATTCGGCACATTTGTCACCAAGGACTGGTTCGACCATACCGCCTCCTCGGACGAGAATCTCGAGCTTTTCCCTGTGCCTCGTGAGGAATTGCTTGCAAACGGGAATCTGGAGCAGAATCCCGGTTATCCGAGGATTTGATATAATGGAAATATATTTTTGAAAAATGATTGTCATGAATGATTTCAAACTTATGCTGGCAGCCCTTGCCGGGACTGTCACGTTGGTCGGGGCATGCGGCTGCTCGCATCTCGAACCCATTGTGAATTATCAGCCGCCTGTGGTGACCCCTCCGGATGAGCCACAGACCGGTTACAAAGTGATATGCGATTTCGAGACCGTGGACATAGGATTCGCCACGAATGACGCCTTGCAGTACAGTGTGGTGGAGAATACTGACAAGGAGAGCGGGAATGCCTCGGACCATTACGGCCAGGTGATTTCCGCAGGAGGCCAGTGGGAGCTTATCTACAGTGAAGTGCTTGAGCCGTTCGATTTCACCAGGGACGGGGCTGTCTTCACCATGAAGGTGAAGGCTCCTAAAGTGAACGGCCATATTTATTTCAAGCTTGAGGGCAATGGAGTGGAAGCCAAGGAGATAACGGACGTCACCTCTCTTGTGGCAGACCAGTGGCATACGCTCACGTATGATTTCACCTCATTCGGACTGCCCGACAACGCCTACAACAAGATCGTCCTCCTCTTCGATGCCGGAGAGACCGGTTCCGGGGAGACATGGCTGTTCGACGACATCTTCCAGACAGGAGGCTCCGGAGCAGAGCCGGAAACTCCCGCCAACGGCCGGATGCAGATGTTCTGCGATTTCGACAACATCACTCTCCAGTTCAATGTCAATGAGGCCGACAAGCCTATGACGTACGAAGTGTGCGACAATCCATCCAGATCGGGGATCAATACGAGCGGCAAGGTCGGACATGTCGTGTCCGGCGGACATGAGTGGGAGCTCATCTGGAGTGAGAAACTCGACAAGGCGCTGATGTTCAGCGATGGAGGTGTATTCAGGATGAAAGTCCTGTCGCCGAAGGCGAACGGCAAGGTGTACTTCAAGATAGAAGGTTCCCAGCCGGCACAGGAGATAACGGATGTCGTCGTGCCTCAGGCCGGTGTCTGGACCCAGCTGGAGTATGATTTCTCCTCAAGGAATCTCCCTGACGGGGTCTACAATAATTTCGTGATACTTTTCGATGCCGGGGAGACCGGAAGCGGTGAACACTGGTATTTCGACGATATCGAAGGACCTGCAGGCACTCTGATGCGCAGGACTGTACAGACCCCGGTACTTGCTGCTCCGGATGATGCAGCGCCTGCATGGAGAGGCGTACATGTCGCCAATGCCGCCGTTCTCACACCGGATGAGACTCCGGACGGGAACTGGATGATGTATGTCCGCGGCAGCGGCAATGTCTCCACGGGCTATCACGACCAGATCGGCATCTTCACCCAAGAGGCGGATGCCTTCACCCCTGCCGGATGGCAGGAATATCCGTCGAACCCGGTCATACATCATGGCGACCCGGGCACTTGCGACGAGCTCAACCTTCTGGACTGCGCTCCTTGCGTGGGAAAGGATGGCAGGATATATTTCTATTATCAGGCTGTCAGAGGGACGATGGAAGCCAGGTCGGGTTCGCTGGCGGTAAGGGCTTCCACGGATGAGGCAGGTTATGCCTTTTCCGATGCCATCCAGCTCAAGGACGGAGTAGGATGCAGCGATGCTGTCTACCACGACGGCAAATACTATATATTCTATGGCTACGGATACGGTGACGGCCAGCTCAAGGTGGACTGTGCCGTCACTGAAGATCCGCTGGATATTTCCTCTGCGCAGGTGCAGACTGTGCTTCTTCCCGGTGGAGGTCCGGACAATTTCGATTCCAGATCCGTGAACGGGACCAGGATATTCCGCCTTGAGGGTGTCGACAAATGGTTCATGGTCTATCAGGGCAGTGCGGTGCATTTCGATTTCCCGGACAGGTTCCACGTGGCATATTCCGATGACCTGCTGAACTGGACCAAGGTGGACAATGATCTTCCGTTCTTCAAAAGGGGACAGGCCGGAACATGGGACCAGGGCGGAATATGGTTCGGTGAAGTCGTCGAATACCAGGATCAGTTGTACATGTTCTATGAAGGCTGGGGCTGTGTCGGAGAGGTTCCCGACAGGGATGAAGAGTATTTTGCCGGCGGCAATTCATCCACGGGATTCGCGACTGTGTCAAAGGCTGATTTTCTCGACTGGTGCGGACTTGAATAACCGGGCAGTGCTGAAAAAACAACAATAAAATTTTGAAAATTACTCGGTTTGTGATTTACTTTGCAGATTCATTGTCCGGGAGAGCCTGGGCCTGAATACTTGAAAAGGAAATCATATGGAGGAAAACTTAGTCATTGTCGAGTCGCCTGCCAAGGCAAAGACCATCCAGAAATTCCTGGGAAAGGATTTCAATGTCAAATCCAGCCAGGGACACATAAGGGATCTGAGCAAAAGCAGGCTCAGTATAGACATCGAACACGGATTCAAGCCTGAATACGAGATACCGGCTGAGAAGAAGGCCATAGTGGCCGATCTGAAGAAAGCAGCAAAAAATGCTTCCACCGTGTGGCTCGCATCCGATGAAGACCGGGAAGGGGAGGCTATCTCATGGCATCTTTACGAGACTCTCGGACTGAAGAAGGAGAGTACCAGGAGGATAGCCTTCCATGAGATCACCAAGGATGCGATATTGAAAGCCATCGGGAATCCGAGGGATATCGACATGAATCTTGTGGATGCGCAGCAGGCGCGGAGAGTACTGGACAGGCTCGTGGGTTTTGAACTTTCTCCTGTCCTCTGGAAAAAGATCCAGCCCAAGCTTTCCGCCGGCCGCGTTCAGTCGGTGGCGCTCCGTCTTGTCGTGGACAGGGAGAAGGAGATAATAGGCTTCAGGAGAGAGAAATATTATAAGGTGGAAGCAACGTTCCATCCGGCAGGGCTGCCTTCCGGAGTGACGGTGAAGGCCACGATAGACAAAAGGTTCAGTTCCTCCGATGAAGCCTGCGCTTTCCTTGAGAAATGCATCGGGGCCGGCTTCAGCATCAGCAGCATAGAAAAGAAGGAAGGCGCCCGGACTCCGGCTGCGCCTTTCACCACGTCCACTCTCCAGCAGGAGGCTTCGCGAAAGCTCCGTTTCCCCGTGAGCCTGACCATGAGCGTCGCACAGAGGCTTTACGAGTCCGGATACATCACATACATGCGTACCGATTCCACGAATCTTTCGTCGCTGGCCATAAATGCCGCCAAGGAATACATTACGGACAATTTCGGCAAGGAATACTCCAAGCCGAGACAGTACAGGACCAGAAGCAAAAGCGCGCAGGAGGCGCATGAGGCGATCCGTCCTACCTTCATTTCAAATACGGAAATTCCCGGGACACCGCAGGAGAAGCGCCTGTATGAGCTGATATGGAAAAGGACTGTGGCTTCACAGATGTCCGATGCCAGGATACTCAAGACGACCATCAGCATTTCCTCCGACAAGATTGACGAGGTCTTCGATACGGAGGCTGCGGAAGTCCTCTTCGACGGTTTCCTGAAACTGTATATCGAGAGTACCGATGATGAGCAGGACCATGACGATGTAATCCTTCCGGAACTTCACGAAGGCGACATGATGGAAGAGCGCGGAATCGCGGCAATGTGCAGGTTCACTGCACCTCCCGCCAGATTTTCGGAGGCCACCCTGGTCAAGAAGCTCGAAGAACTTGGGATAGGGCGTCCGTCCACATATTCCCCGACCATCTCCACCCTGACGGAAGGCCGCGGCTACATCATGAGAGGGGACAAGGAAGGCGAGAAGGTGAAAGTCACGGATTACATGCTGTCCGGCGGCAGGATATCCTCTTCTGAAAGGACAGAGACTGTCGGTGCGGAGAAAGGGCGTCTTCTGCCTCAGGAGATAGGAATGATAGTGTCCGATTTCCTTGTGGACAAGTTCGAGCGGATACTCGATTACGGATTCACGGCCGATGTGGAGAAGGAGTTCGACCAGATAGCTGCGGGCGACATGAAATGGGAGAGTCTCATTTCGTCTTTCTACTCCGCTTTCCACGAAAAAGTGGAGGAGACCCTGAACAGCAAGGAATACAGCCATGTCAGCAGGGAGCTTGGCACAGATCCGTCCGACGGTCTGCCGGTCGTCGCGAAATTCGGAAAATACGGCTCCTATATCCAGAAAGGGGACGGGGACAGGAAGCAGTATGCCAGCCTCGCTCCCGGGCAGCTCATAGAAAGCATCACTCTTGAAGAGGCGCTGAAACTTTTCAGCCTGCCGCGGACGGTAGGCCGGTATGAAGGGATAGATATCATCGCCACGAAAGGCCGCTTCGGCCCTTATCTTAAATACGGGGACAGGAATGTCTCGCTTCCGAAAGGGACAGATCCGGTCAGGGTCAGCCTGGAGAAATGCATAGAGCTTATAGACAGCGCTGGATCGAAGCCGGAGAAACAGATCATTTCGGATTTCAAGGACAGCGGAATCCAGGTGATTGCCGGGAACTACGGGCCGTACATCAAATATGCCGACGGGAATTACAGAATCCCTAAAGGTTCTGATGCCGAAGCCCTTACAGAAGAAGACTGCAAGAAGATCATCGAGTCGGGAAAGCCTACCGGCAGAAAAACCAGAAAGAACCGGTAATAATACATTTTTGAAGGAAAACGGATGAAAAGATTATAAAGTGTAATCATTTTATCTGGATTTCCGGAAATTTATTATAACTTCGCGGAAAAATTCAGGGAGTTATAGTAATGCAAAGTTATCACATAGATCAGATCGACCAGAAGATACTGTCTTTCCTGGTCAAGAACGCAAGAATGCCATTCCTTGAGATAGCACGTGAGTGCGGCGTCTCGGGAGCTGCCATCCATCAGAGGGTGAAAAGACTCGAGGCCAACGGCGTGATCACAGGTTCCAGACTTCTTGTGAAGCCGCAGGCTCTGGGGCTCAACGTATGCGCATACGTAAGTGTCTCGCTGTCCGAGTCGAACAAGTATCCTGAAGTGATAGAGGCTTTCAAGAAGATATCGGAGATTGTAGAGTGCCATTTCGTGACGGGGAAATATGCACTGCTTCTGAAAATATACTGCTTCAACCACGACCATCTCATGGAGATTCTCGTGAACACCATCCAGAAGATCCCTTATGTGCAGTCCACCGAGACACAGATTTCGCTGGACCAGGCCATCGAGCGTCAGGTGTGGGTGAAGGAATACCAGAACACGAGTTTCTCGGCCAACGCCAGGAAACAGCACTCTGACGACGAATAAACCGCGTCACATTATCTTCAGCAAGGCGTCAGCTACAGCCATATCATCCGGAGTCGTGATCTTTATGTTGTATTTTTCACCCTCCGGATATATTATGTCCGCCGCCAGGCCTTCCATGCTTTCCACTACGGAGGCGTCATCCGTGAAAGATGTGGAGTAAGGCTGGGAATAAGCTTCTTTCAGCACCTCTGACCAGAATATCTGCGGAGTCTGTGCTGCATAAAGCCTGCTTCTGTCCGCAGTCTCCCCGGGAATCCTTTCAAGACATGCCGATCCGTCCGGGCCTTCCTTGCGCAGGAGGACTTTCAGAGTGTCTGTGCTCGGCATCACCGGCACGACTGCCGGATACTTCACGGCTATGCTGAAAAGCCGCCTTATCATATCCTTGGAGACCAGAGGCCTGACCCCGTCATGTACTGCCACAAGGGCTCCGTCCGGTACTTTTGCAAGGGCGTTCTTCACGGAATGGAACCGGGTGATGCCTCCCGGGACGAGAGTCTGTCTGTACACTACATTCCGGCTATAGCAGTAGTCTTTCCATGTCTGCCGCCATTCATCAGGTATCACTGTCAGGACGCTGATGTCGGGGACAGCCTCCATGAACCTGTCGAGGGTGACGTGAAGTATGGCTTTGCCGCCGGCTTCGAGGAATTGTTTCGGGGTTTTCGAGCCCATCCTCCTTCCGCTTCCGCCTGCGGTAAGTATCAGATATTTCTTTCTTTCCATATCAACAATGAAAAATAAAGGTTTTTCCGGGAATTTTTCATAAATTTGAAGGTTGATTGCAAATATATAAAATTGGACTGGAATAATGGGTTTTTCTTTCTTGACACAAGAGCTTGCTATGGATCTCGGCACGGCCAATACCGTGATATTCCAGAATGACGAGATTGTCCTGGACGAACCGAGCATCATAGCGATCGACAATAATACCGGGAAGCCTATAGCCCTCGGGCAGAAGGCGAAACTGATGCACGAAAAAGTGAATCCGAGCATCAAGACCATAAGACCGCTGAAGGACGGTGTGATTGCGGATTTCAATGCGGCGGAACTTATGATAAGAGGCTTCATCAAGCAGGTGAACAGCCGCAGACGCTCCCTTTTCACGCCGAACATCAAGATTGTGGTGGGCATACCTTCGGGGAGTACCGAAGTGGAGATCAGGGCCGTCCGCGATTCTGCGGAACATGCCGGAGGCAGGGATGTGTATCTTATTTTCGAGCCTATGGCGGCAGCTCTCGGAATAGGTATGGATGTGGAAGCCCCCAAGGGCAACATGGTCGTGGACATCGGAGGCGGCACTACCGAAATCGCTGTCATTTCGCTTGGCGGCATAGTCGAGCAGAACAGCATAAAAGTGGCGGGAGACGTGTTCACGAGCGATATACAGTATTACCTCAAGCAGCAGCATAACATCAAGGTCGGGGAGATTACCGCGGAGAAGATAAAGATCGCCGTCGGAGCCGTCCTGCCCGATCTGGACGTAGAGCCCGAGCCATTCCTTGTGAGGGGGCCGAATCTCATGACGGCTCATCCGGTGGATGCCACCGTCACATATCAGGAGATTGCCCACTGTCTTGACAAGTCCGTGGCAAGGATCGAGGCTGCGGTGCTTCATGTCCTGGAGCAGACCCCTCCGGAGCTTTATTCCGACATAGTGGAGTCGGGAATCTATCTGTCCGGCGGCGGGGCATTGCTGAGAGGGCTCGACAAGAGGCTGTCGGAGAAGGTCAATATCCCGTTCCATGTGGCCGAGGATCCGCTTAGGGCAGTGGCGAGAGGAACCTGCCTCGCCCTCAAACATACAGACCGCTACCCGTTCCTCATGAGATAGGGGATGCGCGTAAACGGGAACATACTCGGAATCGGTATCAATGCAGCCGTCTTCATTCTTTTGGAGGTGGCTGCATTGATTATGCTTCATCACAGCGGTCCGCTTCAGAATATCTGGATATCCAAAGGGATGCATGCCGTCTATGCTGCAGTCTGGGGAGGGGCTGATGACCTGAAGTCGTATTTCTCGCTGAAAAAGCAGAACAAGGCTCTTGCCGAGGAGAATTTCAGGCTTTCCGCCATGCTCTGCAGCTACCGGGGTCTTACGGGAGTGGAACTGTCGCCGGACAGCATCCCTGACATATATGGCGGCTACAGGTACATGATGGCAAGCGCGATCAAGGTCAGCAACAACAGGCAGCACAATTATATCGTGATCGACAAAGGGTCCGAGGACGGTGTCAGGGAGTTGTCCGGAATCGTCACAAAGGACGGTGTCGTCGGTATAGTGGATGCCATAAGCCGGCATTATTCCTACGGCCGTTCCTTCAAGAACCCGGACATGGTGGTAAGCGCCAGAATCGGCAGGGAAGGTCCGGTCGGGGAGCTGATGTGGGACGGTATCTCGTCGAACGGGGCCGTACTCCGCGAGATACCTCAGCATATTCCGGTGCATCGGGGCGATACCGTGTACACGAGCGGATTCTCTTCGATTTTCCCTGCCGATATCCCTTTAGGAACCACCGGTGAAGCCACAGTGGTGAACGGCTCCACATATAACATTGAAATCACCCTCTTCACTGATTTCAGTTCGCTGCGGTATGTGACCGTAGTGGACAATGTGGACAGGGACGAAATACGGGAACTGGAGGACAGATATGCGGACTGAAAAGAACAACACATTGATGTATATCCTGCTGGTGGTGGCGCAGATACTTGTCTGCAACTTCATCAATGTGGGACAGTATGTCATGCTGTCGATATTGCCGGTAATCATATTGTGCATGCCGCTGACTGTCCCGACCATTGCTCTCATGCTTATTGCGGCGGTTGTCGGAATAGCCGTGGACTGGCTGGCCGAAGGCATTGTCGGGCTTAATGTCCTGGCCCTGGTGCCTGTGGCCTTCATCAGGAATCCTGTAGCCGGTCTCCTGTTCGGGAAGGACCATACGGAAAGGGGTGAAGGCTTTTCCTTGAAGAAGAACGGTTTCACGAGGTTCTCCGTGGCCATCCTTATCTGTCAGGCGGTTTTCCTTGCGGTATATGTCGCTGCGGACGGGGCAGGAACGAGGCCTTTCCTGTTCTGCTTTATCAGAGTCATGCTTTCTCTGGTGTGCGGCTATGTGATCTCTCTTCCGATAGCGAACATGCTTACTTCGGAGACGAAATGATGTGAGGGACGGATATGAAACTGGACAAGTCAAACAAACTGAAGCTGGGTCTTGCCGTGGCCGTGGCCGTGCTCCTCGGCAGGTTGTTTGTCATCCAGATAATAGACGAGAAGTACAAGATCGACGCAAGCAACAATTCCATGGTCTACGCCATGGTCTACCCTCCGCGGGGCATCATCGATGACAGGAACGGAAAGATACTGGTGGGCAACAAGATAGCTTACGACCTGCTTGTGACTCCGAAAGAGGTCGAGGAGTTCGATACCCTGGCATTGAGCAATGCACTCGGTGTCACTGAGGACTTCATCAAGGAAAAGATGGAAGGATATTACAGGAACCGGAGACGGATAGGCTATCAGTCTGTGGTGATGCTCAAGCAGATGACTCCCGAAAGGTACATGAAGTTCGCCGAGATTTCCTACAAGTTCCCCGGCTTCAGGGGACAGGCGAGAAGCATAAGGGAATATCCTTACAATGCAGGAGGGAATCTTCTGGGATATGTCTCGGAAGTGGATGCCGATTTCCTTGAAAGGCATGAAGGATACAGTGCCGGTGACTATGCCGGGAAGACAGGAATAGAAGCCACCTGCGAAGAGTATCTCAAGGGAGAGAAGGGCTACAACATCTATCTGAGGAATTCGCATAACAAGATAGAAGGCCGCTACCGCGACGGAGAGATGGACAAGGAAGCCGTGCCGGGCAAGGATATCACTACGACCATAGATGCCGACCTCCAGCATTACGGACAGATGCTGATGCAGAACAAGGTAGGCAGCCTTGTGGCCATAGAGCCGGCGACGGGCGAGATACTGACCCTGGTGTCGAGTCCGGGAATAGATGTGGACATGCTTGCGGATATCGGTTCCCATTACAACGACATCCTTGCGAATCCTTACAAGCCTATGTTCAACAGGGCTGTCCAGTCAGCCTATCCTCCCGGTTCCGTGTTCAAGCTTGTGAATGCGCTCATCGGTCTTCAGGAAGGCGTGATTACACCGGATACTGAGTATCCCTGCAGTATGGGCTATCATTTCGGAAAGAACAGGCTCGGCTGCCATGACCACAGGTCTCCTCTTGACCTGGAGGAATCCATCATGATGTCGTGCAATGCATATTATTGCTATGTCCTGAGGAATCTTCTGGAAAATGACCGTTACGGCTCGGTGGCCGAAGCTATGGATGCATGGAACAGATATGTCAGGAGTTTCGGATTCGGCAGCAGGCTCGGCAGCGATTTCCCATCGGAGCTCGGAGGCTTCATCCCTGATTCCAAGTATTATGACAAGATCTACGGGAAAGGCAGATGGAAGGCGACCAATGTGATATCCCTGTCGATAGGGCAGGGCGAGATCGGCTGTACTCCACTTCATCTGGCGAATCTCTGTGCCACAGTGGCTAACAGGGGATACTATTTCATACCGCACCTGTTAAAGGATTCGGAAGAGGTGACCATTGACAGCAAGTACAAGGAAAGACACTATACCCTTGTGGACACATCATATTTCCCCGAGGTCGTAGAAGGTATGTACAGGGCAGTGAACAGCGGTTACGCTTCAGGTGCCACCGCCACAATCGCGGCAGTCGAGGGACTGGATATCTGCGGGAAGACTGGAACGGCCCAGAATCCTCACGGTGACGACCATTCCGTGTTCATCTGCTTTGCCCCGAAGGACAATCCGGAGATCGCGGTGGCCGCATATGTGGAGAACGGGTCTTTCGGGGCAAGATGGGCTGCACCTCTGGCCTCTCTCCTGGTGGAGAAATATCTCAGAGGGGAAATAGGTGAAGGCAGGAAGGCTCTGGAGCAGAGGATGCTGGAAGGCAACCTTCTGGACAAGGTAAAGACAGATTGAACCGGATATGGAAAGATTTACAGGAAGAAGACTGAAAGATACGCTGGACTGGCCGTTGATCATCTGCTATCTGTTGCTGGTGTTCATCGGATGGGTGAATATCTATGCATCCGTCCAGTCGGCCGAACCCTCCTCCATATTCGATTTCGACACAAGAAGCGGCAAGCAGTTCATCTGGATGATCACTGCGTTTGCCCTTGCGGCACTCATCCTTTTCGTGATAAATGCCCGGGTCTATGAGAGTCTTTCCGTCCCGATATACATAGCCACTCTTGCGCTGCTGGTGGCCGTGATATTCCTTGGGGTCGAGGTCAAGGGTTCGCGTTCTTGGTTCGAATTCGGCCCTGTCCGCTTCCAGCCTGCCGAGATATCCAAGATATCCACGTCCATAATGCTGGCCACCATGATGAGCCAGTACGGGTACAAGATAGGCAATCTGAGGAATTTCATCGTCACCGCTGCGGTCATCCTGATCCCGATGGTGATAATAGTGGCGCAGAGCGAGACGGGATCCGCACTGGTCTATACGGGATTCATTTTCATGCTGTACAGGGAAGGTTTGTCGGGGTGGCTTCTGTTCATGGCAGGGGTGGCCATAGTGCTCTTCATCCTGACATTGACGGTTTCTCCATATGCTTCGGTGCTGGTTCTGATCTGTATTGCCACTCTGTGCAATACATTGTATTCCGGAAAGATGCGCCGGTGGCTGACCGTCGTGCTGCCATTTGTGCTTGTCCTTGCCTTTCTCCCGTGGGGGCTGCGCGAGATAGGGGGGATGACAGGTGCCGCTGAGGATTCATTGCTTTACAGGGTAAGGCTCGAGTATGTCCTGGCCGGCTTGAGCCTGTGTTCCATACCGTATTTCGCTCTCAGGGCCTACAGGGAGAGGAATACTTTCAAATGGGTCTCCATTGTTTCCTTCATAGCCGGTCTTGTCCTGGTCTTTTCAGTGGATTTCATCTTCCATGATGTTCTTCAGGACCATCAGCGTAAGCGTATAGAGGTGCTCCTCGGACTCAAGGATGACCCGACCGGCGTCGGCTACAATGTGAACCAGTCCATGATTGCGATAGGTTCCGGAGGGTTTCTCGGGAAAGGTTTCCTGAAAGGCACGCAGACTACATACGGCTTTGTACCCGAGCAGAGCACCGATTTCATATTCTGCACCATAGGCGAAGAGTGGGGGTTTGCCGGAAGCGCTTCTGTCATCCTTCTCTATGCCTTCCTCATCCTGAGGGTGATACAG
Source organism: uncultured Bacteroidales bacterium (assembly GCA_944326385.1). Taxonomy (GTDB): domain Bacteria; phylum Bacteroidota; class Bacteroidia; order Bacteroidales; family UBA932; genus Cryptobacteroides. Next base: position 144,387 of record CALVDT010000015.1, read on the forward strand.
GATGCGGAGCGCAGCCGCGAGGCTTTCACCCGGATATACGGGTACTGCGTGGCTTGCTGCATTTTCATGCATCTTTTCATAAACATAGGCATGACCATAGGGATCATGCCTGTGATAGGGATACCTCTGCCTTTCGTCAGCTACGGCGGATCGTCCCTGTGGGCGTTTACGGTGATGCTCTTCATCTTCATCGCCCTGGTCCGTTATGAGCGCCGGTATTTCTCCTGATTTCCGGAAGCTGCTTTCAGTCTCCGAAAAGATATCTGTGCTGTTCCTCCGTGAGGGTGTCGATTTCGCATCCCCAGGATTCCAGTTCGCGTCTGGCGACTTCGAGGTCGATGGCCTTGGGTACTTCATTGACCATTTTCCCCGGTGTGCGGGAGATGGTGTCCCTGTTCTCGACCAGATATTTTGCGCTCAATGCCTGTATGGCGAATGACATGTCCATGATTTCAGCGGGATGTCCGTCACCGGCGGCAAGATTCACGAGGCGGCCTTCGGCAAGAATGTAGATCGTATTCCCGTTCCGGAGTTTGTATCCTGTTATGTTCTGACGGGCCGGCATGGTTTCAGAGGCCATCTTTCTGAGGGCGGCCACATCCACCTCGACATCGAAGTGCCCGGCATTGCAGCAGATTGCCCCGTCCTTCATTTTCAGGAAGTCCGGCCCGGTTATGACATCCTTGCAGCCTGTCACTGTCACGAAGATATCGCCCTCGGAGGCAGCCCGCGACATTTTCATCACCCTGAAACCGTCCATCATCGCTTCCATGGCGCGGATAGGGTCTACTTCCGTGACAATGACCTTTGCCCCCTGGCCCTTTGCCCTCATCGCGACACCTTTCCCGCACCAGCCGTAACCGGCGACAACGACAGTCTTTCCTGCAACGATAAGGTTAGTGGTGCGGTTTATCCCCGTCCATACGGACTGTCCGGTGCCGTAGCGGTTGTCGAAAAGATGTTTGCAGTCGGCATTGTTCACCAGCATCATGGGAAAGAGCAGTGTCCCGGCCCTGTTCATGGACTGCAGCCTGAGGATTCCAGTCGTAGTCTCCTCGCAGCCGCCGATTACACCGGGGATGAGGTCGCGGAATCCTGAGTGCATCAGTGATACCAGATCCCCGCCGTCATCGATTATGATGTTGGGACCGGCTTCCAGCACTTTGCGGATATGCCTCTTGTAGTCTTCCGACGTGGCTCCATACCAGGCGAATACATTCATGCCTTCATGCGCCAGGGCAGCGGCTACGTCATCCTGCGTGGACAAAGGATTGCTTCCTGTCACATACATCTCGGCCCCTCCGGCAGCGAGGACTTCGCAGAGATACGCCGTCTTGGCTTCCAGATGGACCGAAAGCGCGATTTTCAGGCCCTTGAACGGTTTCCCTGAAGAAAACTCTTTTTCAAGTCCGTTCAACAGAGGCATGTGATGCTTCACCCAGTCTATTTTCATGCGGCCGTCCGGCCACAGTTCCCTGTTCCTTATTTCGTCTGCCATATGCTTTTCCTTTCTGATCAGTGTGCAAAGATAATCGCTTTTCAAAAAGAAAATGCGGACATTCCTGAAAATACCTCATGAAATTTATGTTGAAAAATTACGGAACAGATTCTAAAAAACTGTATTTTTGCAGGGCAATTTGAAAATTAACATTTAAAAATAGAGACAAAATGGGACTTCTAAACGGAAAAGTCGCTCTGATTACCGGAGCGGCAAGAGGAATCGGAAAGGCTATTGCACTGAAATATGCATCCGAAGGTGCGGACATCGCGTTCACCGATCTGGTGATCAACGAAGCCGCCGAAGCTACTGTAAAGGAACTCGAAGCCTGTGGGGTGAAGGTCAAGGCGTATGCCTCGAATGCGGCTGATTTTGAAGAGACACACAAGGTCGTGGCTGAAATACTGAATGAATTCGGGCATATAGACATCCTCGTGAACAATGCCGGAATCACCAAGGACGGCCTCATGATGAGGATGACCGAGGCCCAGTGGGATGCAGTCATAAACGTGAACCTCAAGTCGGCTTTCAACTTCATACATGCAGTGACCCCGATTATGGCGAAGCAGAGGAAAGGCAGCATCATAAACATGTCTTCCGTAGTGGGCGTGTCCGGAAATGCTGGACAGTGCAACTATTCCGCTTCAAAGGCCGGACTCATCGGTCTCGCAAAGTCCATAGCAAAGGAAATGGGGCCGCGCGGTATCCGTGCGAACTGCATCGCCCCGGGATTCATCATCACCGATATGACAAACGCTCTTCCTGAGAAGGTGCGTGAAGAGTGGGAGAAGCAGATTCCTCTCAGACGCGGCGGTACTCCTGAGGATGTGGCCAATGTGGCTCTCTTTCTCGGTTCGGAGCTGTCCTCATATGTCAGCGGACAGGTCATCCACTGCTGCGGTGCCATGAACTGCTAGGACAAAACCGGAAAATGGATGGTCTGAAATACTTGCTGTCGGCACTTGCTGATCTTGCGCTTCCGCGCGTGTGCATTGTATGCGGACGGCCATTGGGAACAAGGGAAAATCATCTGTGCCTGTATTGCTCGGCTGATTTTCCCTTTACCCGTTTCTGGACTTCTCCCCACAACGAGATGTCCGACAGGCTGAACGGCCTTATCGCCAGGAATATGGCGGACTCGCCGGATGAAATGGAATATGAGCGGTATTCCTATGCGGTCTCACTTTTCTATTATCATGGGGAAGCCGGCTACAGGAAAATCCCCCAAGGCCTCAAATACAGGAAACTCTTCAGCGAAGGACGTTACTTTGCCGGACTGCTCGGCAGGCTCGTATTTTCCTGCAGCTGGTTCGAAGACGTGGATATGGTCGTCCCGGTACCTCTGCACTGGAGAAGACGGTGGACGCGCGGGTATAACCAGGCGGAAGTCATAGCTGCCGAGCTTGCCGCCGTGAAAGGGTGCGGACTGCAGACCGGGCTGCTGTCCAGAAGCAGGAACACTGTCACGCAGACCAGGCTGTCGACAGATGAAAAGCATTCGAATGTCAGCGGTGCGTTCTCTGTGGTCGGAAAGACGGCGGCCGGATGTTCGCCCCGGCATATTCTGCTTGCGGACGATGTTTTCACTACCGGAGCCACCATCTTCGCCTGCCATCATGCCCTGAGGTCGTATTTCGGCCCGGAATTGCGTATCAGTGCAGCCACTCTCGGTTTTGTGGCATCTCTGTAGGAGGGATTATCCTGATCTTTTCTTTCGGGACAAAATAATATCTGACCACATCGTCGGCTACGCTTCTGGAAGGTACGATGACGGTTTCCGCCCTGCGGCACAGACGGCGGCAGCGGAAATTCAGCCGGTGGCGTTCTATCCAGCTGTAGCCTGGCCTGGAGAGGAAATCCAGATCGTGTATCCAGACGTCATGTACGGTCTTTCTTTTCATGTCGCAGGAAAGATATTGTCCATTCCGCGAATTTAGTGTATTTATTTATATATTTGCACTGCCGGTGTCGTTGTTGCCGGACAGTTTTTATATAATTTGACCTATTGAATTGATATGTTTGTATTTGACTGTTCTCTCATGAAGTATCCGAATACCGGATTGTATGAGTTTTGTGACAATCTTGCCAGATGTCTGGCCATCCATTCCGGAAGCCGGAACGAACGGATGGGATTTTATGTTCCCGGGAAATATGTCGGACGGTGGGGGGACAAGGTTTCATACAAGGTTCTGAGCGCCTTGCACAAGATATACATGCCTGCCCGGGATGTGGACGTCTGGCATGCAGCATATCAGCGCAGCCGGTATCTGCCTCCGAGAGGCACCAGAATGGTACTTACCATCCACGATCTGAATTTCCTGTATGACAAGCCTCGCTTCAAGCACGCCAAACACCTGAGATGGGTCCAGTCCAGGGTGGACAGGGCCGACAGGATAGTTACGATATCCGAATATGCCAGAAAGGATGTGGAGGCCCATGTGGACCTTAAGGGTAAGAAGGTGGATGTCATCTACAACGGTCTTAATTTCTTCGACGGGGACATTTCCGCCCCTGAACGTATTCCGGAGCGCAGATTCCTGTTCTCTGTCGGCACCGTGCTTCCGAAAAAGAATTTCCATGTCCTTCCGTCCTTGCTGAAGGACAATGATTATGAACTTATAATAGCCGGAAACAAATCCAGCTACGAGAACAGGATCATGGAGGAAGCCAGACAGTACGGAGTGGAGGACAGGGTGTTCCTGACAGGACCTGTTCCTGCATCGGAAAAATACTGGTACATAAAGAACTGCAGTGCCTTCCTTTTCCCGTCCATAGCGGAGGGATTCGGTCTGCCGGTCATAGAGGCGATGTTCTATCAGAAGCCGATTTTCCTTTCCGACCATACTTCCCTTCCGGAAATAGGAGGCGCGCATGCATTCTACTTCGACCATGATTTCGACAGGGAGCTGATGAGACGGAAGTTCGATGAGGTAATGGCGATGTTTGACAGAGGCGGCAAGGAAGTGGACAGGATGAAGGCGGAGATGCGCACCCATGCCGCAAGTTTCTCCTGGGCGAATACCGCAAAGAGGTATTTCGACATTTACTGCGAGCTGGCTTCGTCGCGATAGCCCTCAAGAGTTTCCGTCTGATGCATCGTCTGTTGGAAATCCTGCTGCTGGCCATATTCCTGCCGGCTTCCGCTCTGCCGGTCCGGGCGCAGCATCATCCATCCCGCGAAGGCGGATACGCTTCTTTCGACATGTCTTTCCGTCAGTTGAGGAACAATGCCGTTCCGGACTTTTCTTCATCCTATGACGACTACATTCCGTATGTCCCGGCAGCTGCCGTGCCCGTCCTGAAATTATCCGGTTATGAAAGCCGCAGCGGATGGGGAAGGATGGCTGTGTCCGGCGCTTTTTCCGCTGCCTTGATGACAGGGTCTGTCTATGCCTTGAAATACTCGGTGTCCCGTATCAGACCGGATGGTTCATCCCATGATTCATTCCCGTCGGGACATGCCGCGCGGAGCTTCATGGCGGCGGCAATCCTGCATGAGGAATACGGATGGAGAAGCCCCTGGTTCAGTTTCGGGGGATATGCCGTGGCCTCGGTCACCGGAATCACACGGATATTGAATGACAGGCATTGGACTTCGGATGTGATTGCCGGAGCTGTGCTCGGTATTGCATCGGTCAAACTCGGCTATTTCCTCGCGGATCAGATATTCAAGGATAAATATCTGTGCGGTTTTTACGGGAGACCTGCCCCCGGGTTCGATGAAGCAGGGGGATATTATGACATTGGCCTGTTTTGCGGCTACAGGTTCATTTTCGGGAAAAATGCGGCGGGACCGGAAAACGGGATACTGACGTATGGAAGTTCATCGGGGATCGAGATTTCCGTGCCTGTATCATCCGCTCCCGTATTGCATGGCACCGCCGGCGTCGCCTTCCGGGCCGGCACCGATTCCTGGGCTGCATCGGATGCTTTCTCTTTCAACAGATACGGAATCCTCGGCGGAGCATACTGGCAGAAGCCTTTCGCCGGAATCCTTGAAGCGGATACCCGTATTCTGGCCGGGTATTCGTTTGCTGGGGACAGGAGTGTGGCTGCGGCTTCCGGAATCAGGGACGGTGCCGTGTTTTCAGCCTCCTGCGGGCTTTCGCTTGCCACAGGGGCGAATTTCAAGATAAAGGCCTTTGCCGCCTATGAAGCCGTGAGCTTCACGGAGCAAAAGCCTTTCATGCATTCGGCAGTCCTCGGCGGATCTGCACTTTTCTTCTGGTAAGGCTGCAGTCAGAGCCTTGCCCGGTCAGATGACCCTGACCTTAAAGATAGCCTTGTGTATCTTGCCTTCCCCTATAAGAGGTGCATGGGCAGTGTCCGGAGCAAATGTCACCACTTCCCCCGGGGCTATGGTCTTGGTTTCTTCTACCGGATCCTTGAAGAACATTATGTCCTTTACTGTGTCCATTTCCCCGTCAGGCAGCTTGCAGTCCTTGCGGGCCTTGACACCGAAAGTCTCTTCTTTTGAAAGAGGCACCTGGATGTCGATGTATTTGTCATGGACTTCAAGTCTTGCCTGCTGCGGCGTCTTCATGTCGCTGTCTACGATATTCACATAGAGATTGTCTCCGTCGATGATGTGCTTCCCGTTTTCCAGGGAATTCAGGTCATGCGTCTGTATGAATTCGATGGCTTTTGCATAATACGGGTTGTTCTTCAGTCTATCTTCCATAGTTCTCGGTATTTAAATGATTATGTGATGTTTCTGCAAACAAAGTTCCGCTAATTTAAGAAAATCTTTTGCTTTTCGTTTCAGAAGCGGACAAAAATTTCTAACTTTGTCCGCCGGAGGCTCTGGTGTTGGAATTGGTAGACAAGAGGGACTTAAAATCCCTTGGGCAGAAATGTCCGTACGGGTTCGACCCCCGTCCGGAGCACAAAAAAATGAGGAGGGCGACCCAAAAGGAGGAATTTCAAGCGTAGCACGGAAACTACCCTTTTGAGTCGCCTTCTCGCGTAAATTGAAACAGATGAAAAGAATATCACTCCGCTTCCCGGCCGCCGTTTCCCTGATGGCCGGACTTGTCTTCTTCCTCGGGACTTACGATTCCGAAGCCTGCACCAATGTCCTTGTATCGAAAGGTGCAAGCGCAGACGGCTCCTGTATGATTTCATATGCCGCAGATTCCCACACTTTGTTCGGGGAACTGTATTTCCATCCGGCAGCGAATCATGAAAAAGGCAGTATGCTCAAGGTGTATGAATGGGATACGGGAAAATATCTCGGTGAAATCCCGCAGGCCGGGCACACGTACCAGACCGTCGGGAACATGAACGAGCATCAGCTTATCATCGGTGAATCCACATTCGGCGGACGCCCGGAACTTTCCGACCCGACAGGGATAATGGATTACGGCTCGCTTATCTATATCACTCTGCAGAGAGCCAGGACTGCAAGGGAGGCCATAGAGATCATTGTGGATCTTGCCGATACCTACGGATATTATTCCAGCGGAGAATCATTCTCCATAGCAGACAAGGACGAGGTGTGGGTGATGGACCTCATCGGGAAGGGGTACAAGGAGAAGGACGGTGCAAATGTCCGTAAAGGCATAGTCTGGGTCGCACGCAGACTTCCCGACGGCTATATCTGCGCCCATGCAAACCAGTCGAGAATCAGTACCTTCCCTCTCGATGATCCGGAAAACTGCCTTTATGCCCCGGATGTGATTTCCTTTGCCCGGGAAATGGGATATTTCGACGGAAAGGATGAGGACTTCAGTTTCTGCGATGCATACAATCCTTTGAATTTCGGAGCCATGCGAGGTTGTGAGGCCAGAGCATGGGCGACTTTCAATATCCTGTGCGACGGCAAGTTCACATTTGAAGACGAGAACGGGAATCTCGTCACGAAAAATTCATACGACTATATCGGTTATGCGATGGGATATGATGCCTCAAAGCGTTTCCCCCTTTTCGTGAAGCCATCCAGAAAGATCACCGTGAAGGATGTGGCTGATGTCATGAGGGATCATTTCGAAGGTACTCCGATGGATATGACCGTGGACATAGGTGCCGGAGGCAATGCTCTGCCTTATCGCTGGAGACCGATGGATTTTGAATATGAAGGCCATGTTTACGTAAACGAGAGGGCGATAGCTACCCAGCAGACCGGTTTCTGGTTTGTCGGACAGTCCAGAGGCTGGCTTCCGGATGTCATAGGCGGACTGTTGTGGTTCGGTACAGACGATGCGGCCACCTCTTATCTGACACCTGTCTATACGAATGTCACGGAAATCCCGGAATGTTTCGCTGAAGGGAACGGGAACATGCTGACATATTCACCGACTTCAGCCTTCTGGATATGCAACCGTGTGGCCAACGCCTGCTACAGGATGTACAATGTCATGGCGCCTGTGGTCCGTGCCAAAGCCGATGATTTCGAGAACAGCCAACTGGCCATGATTCCTTCGATTGACAGCCAGGCACTCGGCCTGTATGAGAAAGCCCTCGGGACTCCGCGGAAACAGATACGGAGGAACGACAGGATAGCCAGGAATCCAGATCCGTTCACAGAAGTGAAAGACTTCCTTACGGATTATTCAACAGGGACGGCCCAGGGCATATTCGAGGAATGGGTGGATCTGGAGACATTCCTTCTTGTGAAATTCATGGACGGGAATGTGAAGGCCCAGAATCCTGACGGGTCATTCGTGACCAACGGCCATACCGACCGCATCCCTGACGGAATCACCAATCCCGGTTATACTGAAAAATGGAAGGAGGCTGTGGTTAAGGACCATGGCGATGTGCTCCGCCAGCCTGAATGACTCTAAAGGAAAAAATATCGCTGTTCCCGCATTCCCCCGGTGTCTACAGATATTATGACGCCGATGGGAATGTCATCTATGTCGGCAAGGCCAAGGATCTGCACAAAAGGGTGGCACAGTATTTCGTCTCGCCGGACAGGCTGACCAGAAAGACGGCCATAATGGTGTCGAAGATAGCTGACGCCCAGTATTCGGTCGTCGATTCAGAGGCTGACGCACTCCTTCTCGAGAACAATCTCATAAAGCAATACAAGCCACGGTACAACATCCTTCTCAAGGATTCGAAGACCTATCCGTGGATATGCGTCAGCGCCGGCGAGTTCCCGAAGGTATATCTTACCAGGCGGATGGTCAAGGACGGGTCGAGGTATTTCGGTCCGTACAGTTCCGTCATGCATGCGAGAAACCTGCTTGAACTCTTCTCGGAACTTTATCCCTTGCGCAGCTGCAGTCTGAAAATCACCGCGGAATCGGTGCTGAGGAAGAAATTCCGGCCTTGTCTTGATTTCCACATCGGAAAATGCCGGGGCTGCTGCGTGGGAGGTATTTCCGTAAAGGAATACAATGACAATATCGAGGATATCGTCAGACTTCTCAAGGGCGGAGGCCGGGATATGATACGGCATCTGAAGGAGCAGATGTCGGCAGCCGCTGACAGGCTGGATTTCGAATCGGCGGAAGAATACAGGAAAAAGATAGTCTCACTGGAGAAGCATTACGGCAAATCATTGATAGTGAATTCCAGAATAGGCAGCCTGGATGTGTTTTCCATAGTCTTCGATGCAAACGAGGCATTCGGGAATTTCATGAGACTGCGGGACGGTGCTGTCGTACAGTCCATGAATCTCGGATTCAAAATGAATATCGAAGAGGAACAGGCTTCCGTGCTCGGTATGTTCATAGGAGAGATACAGTCCAAGTTCGGGGACTTGTCCAGGGAAGTCCTGGTCCCGTTCAGACCCGATGTCGAGATAGAGGGCATAGAGTTCAGGATACCTTTCAAGGGAGACAAGCTGGCCTTGCTGGAACTCAGCCTGAAGAATGCTAAAGAGATGAGGTTCAATGCCCTGAAGCAGCAGGAGCATACGGATCCGGACGAGTTCAGAATGGAGGTGATGGAGGAATTGCGTGCTGCACTCGGGATGAAAGAGCTGCCGAGACATATCGAATGTTTCGACAATTCCAATATTCAAGGCACCAATCCGGTGGCTTCATGCGTGGTTTTCCGGGATGCGGTCCCTTCCAAAAAGGATTACCGGCATTTCAATATCAAGACGGTCACAGGCCCGGACGATTATGCTTCGATGAAGGAAATCGTGAACAGGAGATATTCGAGGATGCTTCGGGAAGCGCCTGATGATCTGCCTCAGTTGGTCGTGATAGATGGAGGAAAAGGGCAGCTCGGCAGCGCATATGAGGCCTTGTACGAACTCGGCATCGTGGACAGGCTTACTGTGGTCGGCTTGGCCAAACGTTTCGAGGAAATCATCCGCGTAGGCGATCCCCATCCGCTTTTCCTGGACAGGAATTCCCAGGCTCTGAAAGTGATGCAGCATATCCGCGATGAAGCTCACCGCTTCGGTATCACACATCACAGAAACCGCAGAAGCAAGGCTCAGATACAGTCCGCCCTGCGTGAAATAAAAGGGGTGGGGGAGAAGACGGAGCAGCGGCTCATCATGCACTACGGAAGTGTGGCGCGGATTGCCGCCGCTCCGGTCGAAGACCTGTCCGGTCTGATAGGAAAAGACCTTGCGCAGCGCGTGCACGATGCTTTGACGCAAGGCCGCTGATTTTTATCCGTTCTGATGATTTATACGATATTCTCGATCCTCGAGAGCCGGAGTCTGCTGCATACATTGTCCTTGCAGCGGTATTTTGCGGATAAGTAACTAAAATTTCGTTTTTTGGGATTTTTTTATTTATATTTGCGCCGTTATTTTGCTGAGCAAGTGTATTTAAACATAAACTTTTTATTAATTAAATTCTTAACATTATGTCAGAAGTTGCAAATAAAGTTAAAGCAATTATCGTTGACAAATTAGGTGTTGACGAATCTGAGGTTACAGAGACAGCAAGCTTCACAAATGATCTTGGTGCAGATTCTCTGGATACCGTAGAACTTATCATGGAATTTGAAAAAGCTTTCAATATCACTATTCCTGATGAGGATGCAGGCGAGAAGATCTCCACTGTAAAGGATGCTATCGATTATATCGAGAACAAACTGAACGCCTGAGTCACGACGGCAGGCAAATAAAGGGACTGTGTCAAAATGATGAATTTTGGCGCAGTCCCTTTCGTTTTCAGACAGGCTCTTGTCTCAGTTGTTCCTGTCTGCCGTCTTCGATACCGAGTATGTTATGACCAGACGCGGCCGCATTTCTTCCGACTGGGCTGACGGGCCGCACAGGACGCTCCTGTAGTATCTGTCCCTGTCCAGCTGCATTGATACGGCGGACTGGCTGCTGCTCTGGGTGCTGGCATACTGGGCGGCAAGCATGTAGTTGTAATAGTTGCTCATCCCGTAGTAGCTGTCGTAATAGCTTCCGTAGTAGCTCCCGTAATAGCCGCCGTAGCCATAGCCGTACAGACTGTTGTAGTAGTCGTAGTATGCGAGGTTCTGATAGTATTCACTCAGGGCGCTGTTGTCCGTGGACTCTGTCTCTGCCGCTTCGTTGGCCATGGTCAGCAGCCAGATGTCGTACTCGCTGTATTCGCGGTCTTCGTCCATTCTGATGATTTCCTGTACATGATGGCTGATATCCGGTGAATAGCAGCACGTTGAGCGGTTTATGTCCCCCTGGTTCTCTGTTTCCACGCTCGCATCGGTAAGTCCGGCGAATGTCACTATGTCCTCACTTGTTTCCTCGTCTTCCACCGTGATCCTGCACGTCGGGCTCAGCCTGTCGGGGTAGAGATACATCTTGTCGTAGTCTGCCTCATTGAATTCGTAAGGAAGTACGACCGAAGCCTTGTGGATGATCACACCTTCTGGATCGATTCCCTTGTCCGCGAATATGCCCAGCAGCTTTTCCGATATTTCCTGAGAGGATATCACAGGCTTCACACCGTCTCCGCCTTGTATGTAGAGCTTGTCTTCCCCGGTCTGGAATGAGCCGTCGGAGGTCGAGGAGAGGTTGAGTGCATATTGAGGGGTCTGTTCCGGATCTGAATAATAGCTGTCGGAGTCTGCATAGACCTGCATGGCCTGGGCTCCGAAGAAGAAAAGGAAAGATGTGTCGACATTCTCCCTGTCTCCATATGTGGACCGGAATTTCAGCTCTGCATAGTTTCCTGACACGTAGTATGAATCGGAAATCTGTATCGCAAGGTCGAACATGTTTATCCTTCCACCGTTCGCTATCGGCTCGTCGACAGTGATGTAGATTCCCGGAAGTCTTTTCGAATATACGCTCACCGAGTCCAGCTTGTCCTCCTTCTGGAGCTCCATCATGGCCTTCAAGTATTCGTCACCGAATGACGGATTGAAATTGAATGACAGGGAATCCTGCCCCCAGTAGGTGGTCACCGGTGCGATTCTGTTTTCGTCGAAAACCACTTTGTTGCTTATGTAGCCAGCATCTTCCCCGATATCCTCGGTAAGCTTGTAGACGTTCACGTTCTGTATTATTCCCGACTGGTTCTCATCAGGCCATGACAGCGTGTCCCTGACTGCCGTGAAATGGAACTGGGTGCAGTGCGGGTCGGTGCCGAAATCCATATCCTTGCCGGTCGGTATGAGTGTGAAGGCACTGCTTCTGGCAGTGACTCCGAAATCATCCTTGACTGCTCCTATGGTGATTCTCGTGGAGCTGTATCCGGAAAGCTTTTCCGATTTCTCCATTCGGATATCCTGCAGATATATGGTATCCGTGTATATGTCGTACTGATGTCTGAGAGGGATATATTCCTTGCCGAGCTCCTCGTTTATCTCCACGCAGGAAAGCGCACTGCCCGCCATTGCCAGAAGTCCTGCCGCAAGGTGGATGAATTTCAACTGCATTTCTGAATCTGATCGTAAAAATTGTTGTAAATGTCGATATAGGCTTCACTCTGCAACGCTTCTGCGTCGTATGGAAGTACCGGCAGTCCGGAACCGGTGCAATAGTCCGCCAGATCCTGGTCCAGTCCGCCGCTTCCGATGATGATGCCGTCCGAATAGCGGACCGCAAGTTTTGCAAGATTGATGCCGTCAGCTTTTTCCATAGGCTCCAGATCCTGCCGGGAGAGATCTCCGAACAATATCTTTTCCTTGAAGTCGTCCGCGAATGTTTCCGCGCCGATGTCGTCGTACAGTGAGAGCACTACCTTGCTGTCGGAAAATATCGGGTCGTCCGAGTACACCTTCTTCAGATAGAGCGGAAGTATGTGCGAAATCCATCCCTGGCAATGCACTATGTCCGGCGCCCACCTGAGCTTCTTGACTGTTTCCAGCACTCCTCTGGCGAAGAATACCGCACGTTCTCCGTTGTCCTCGAAGAATTTCCCGTTCTCATCCCTGTAGACCTGCTTCCTGTGGAAATAGTCTTCGTTGTCTATGAAATATACCTGCATCCTCGCTGCCGAAATCGAAGCGACCTTTATGACAAGAGGCCTGTCCACATCGTTGATTATGATGTTCATCCCCGACAGCCGGATAACCTCATGGAGCTGGTTCTTGCGTTCGTTTATGCATCCGTATCTTGGCATGAACGAGCGTATTTCCTTTTTCCTCTCCTGGATTCCCTGAGGAAGATATCGTCCTATTCTGGAGATGTCGCTCTCAGGGAGATATGGAAAAATCTCTGAGTTGACAAAAAGGATTTTTTTAGCAGCATCTCCCATGTTCGAAGTAAGGTATTAAAGACAAAAACTCAACAAATGTAACAATTTTTTTTGATATTTCACTATATTTGACCCCGAATGGATGCGATGAACCGAATAATATGGAAAGAGAAGACCGTGGCATAGTGGGCAGCCGATTGAGGAATGCGTACCTTTCGTCAGTGATAAGTATCAGTCTTGTCCTTCTTCTTGTGGGGATTGCCAGCCTTCTTCTTGTGAATGCCGGATCGGTCTCCGATTATTTCAAGGAGAACATGCAGATTTCCGTCATGCTGAAGCAGGATGTGAGCGAACGGGCCGCCAGGGATTATCAGCTGGCCCTCGGTTCCAGCCGTTTCATCAAGTCCACCGAATTCATTTCAGTGGAACAGGGTGAGGCCGAGATGGCCGCCATGCTCGGTGAGGATTTCCTGGATGTCTTCGAGTCCAGTCCTATCCCGATTTCCATAGACGTCACCATGAAGGCTGATTATGTATCGGCAGACAGCCTTGAAGTCGTGCGCAGGGAGATAGCCGCCTCTCCGCTCGTGGATGAGGTCGTGTATCAGAAATCCCTGGTGGAGGCCCTGAATGCCAATCTGAGCAAGATCTCCCTGGTGCTCGGGGTGTTCATAATACTCCTGCTTTTTGTGTCGTTCGTGCTGATTAACAACACTATCAGACTGAATGTCTATGCGAGGAGATTCACCATACATACCATGAAGCTTGTGGGTGCGACGCGGTCCTTCATCAGGGCTCCGTTCCTTGTCCAGGCTGTGTTTCAGGGGGTCTTCTCCGCCATGATAGCGATTCTGGGTCTGATCGGGCTGCTGTTTTTCATCCGGAGCGAGATATCCCAGCTGTTCGAGATTTTCAGTTTTGACCTGCTGCTCGTGGTGATGGGGATTGTGCTTGCTTCCGGACTGCTTATCTGTCTGGTAAGCACGTGGCTGGTGGTGAACAGACTCATATCCCTGGACAAGGATGATTTGTATTATTGATTTAAATTAATGTCTGGACAAGATGGAAAATATGCCAATAACCTCTAAGGGGCTCAGACTGGTCCTTGCCGGTCTCATTGTGATGGTTTCCGGATATATCCTCCTTGCCGGAGGCGGTGTGAAGGATCCTGAAGTGTTCAATTATGCTATGTTCGACTTCAGACGTCTGGTAGCGGCGCCCGTGGTGATCCTGTGCGGAATGATAGTCATCGTGGCGGGAATCATGAACAAGGAAAGAAAAGACGGAAGTGTGAAACCGGAATAATATTGTATTATGGAATGGTATGAAGCTATAATCCTCGGTCTTGTGCAGGGGCTGACCGAGTTCCTGCCTGTCAGCAGCAGCGGGCATCTGGTCATCGGCAGGGAAATCCTGGGTGTGGAGGAATCCGGTGACCTGGTGTTTGAAGTGGCGGTGCATGCCGCTACGGTGTTGAGCACGATAGTCGTATTCCGGCACCAGATATGGAATCTGCTGAAAGGTCTTTTCAAGTTCAAGTACAATGACGAGACCGATTATATCCTGAAGATATGCGTCTCCATGATTCCGGTATTCATAATCGGGGTATTCTTCAAGTCATATGTAGAGGGGTTGTTCGGGTCGATATTTGTGGTCGGGGTCGCACTGGTGATGACGGCCGTGCTGCTCTTCTTTTCCGATATGGCTTCAAATCCGCGCAGGCCGTCCCCTCCTGCCAAGACCGAGGAGAGCAGGAACGGCATATCGTACTGGCAGGCGCTGGCGGTAGGTATCGGTCAGGCGTTCGCTGTCGTTCCGGGGCTTTCCCGTTCGGGCACCACTATTTCCGTCGGCCTTATATGCGGTGTGCGCAGGGATGTGATGGCTCAGTTTTCCTTCCTCATGGTGCTGGTGCCTATTCTCGGAGAGGCTTTCCTTCAGTGTGTGGGCGGTGAGATGACTGGCTCCAGTCTTGGTTTGCTTCCGGTTCTGCTCGGATTCGCGGCGGCATTCGTTTCCGGTCTTTTTGCCTGCAAGGTCATGATAGCCCTGGTAAAGAAAGCAAAGCTTACCTGGTTCGCCCTCTATTGTGCGATAGTGGCTCTCTGCATATTCATATTCGGTTAGCATCCTGGCGGGGCTATGGAGAACAAGCGGGACCTGTCTTATTTCGTGGCTGACGTACATCTCGGTCTGGATGTAAAGGATCCTTCGGACCGGGAAGCGCGTTTCGTGGCCTTTCTGAAGTCTGTTCCTGCAGAACGCACGGAAGCCCTGTATCTGCTCGGGGATATCTGGGATTTCTGGTATGAGTACAGGGATGTGGTCCCCAAGGGCTACATCAGGGTCTTTGCGGCGTTGACGGATCTTATGGATGCCGGTGTCAAGGTGTATTTCTTTGAAGGAAACCACGATGTCTGGACTTACCGTTATTTCGAGGAGCTCGGAATGGTCAGGCTTGTGCAGCCGGCTTACGTGAATATCGCCGGATCGCATTTCTGTCTCGGGCATGGTGACGGTCTCGGTCCCGTACCTGCAGGGTACAGATTTCTCAGGGCGGTCTTCCATAACAAGGTGCTTCAGTTCCTGTTCAGCATGCTGCACCCGAGGATTGCCTTCTGGATAGGGAAGAGCTGGTCAAGGCGCAACAGGCTCGCCAGGCATTACGAGTATATCTTCATGGGCGCAGACGAGCCTCTTTACAGGTTCGCGGCCGAGTATGAGAAGACACGGCCGGTGGATTATTTCATATTCGGACATTATCATGCAGACGTGAAGATACGGACGCCGGAGGGTGCAGATCTCTATGTCCTGAAAGACTGGATGGATGGTTCTCCTTACCTGTATTTCGACGGTATCTCTATTTCCGGCGGGTCTTTCCAGAAGAGCGAGAAATAGAGGCCCTCGAATTCTCCGCTGTCCCAGAGTTCCACAAGCTCTTCGACCGGCTTGTCCTCTCCTTCCGGGTCGTACGGCTTTTTCAGGTCTGTGCCGAAGATCTTTGCGACTCCCTGCCAGAACCCTGCAGCGATGCCGTTTTTGTAGTCCTTTATTATAAGGTATGACGATTTGCCGATTTCCCTGTCGATCAGTTTCATGAGCAAGGCGCCCTGCGAGACTGTCAGGCTGCGCATCGAACTCTCGAAATCATCGAACAGCTCCTTCTGTTTGCTGTTTATGAATTTCTCCCTCTTGCCCCGCCTGAGGTTGTCGGCGGCAATCGTGCTGTCGACTTCATGTACGAGATGTCTTGCCGCTAAAGCATACGGGTATGTCTTGCTGAAGTTGTGGACCAGTCTGTAGTAGCGGCGCCATTCCCGGCCTTTCTGTCTTGGCAGCCTTGAATAGACTCTTGCGGGAGGCAGTTCATCGGTGAATACGGTGTCCCTTCCTTCTATCCGGTATTGCATGAGGAAACTTTCGGGAGTCTGCGCGTGGAGACTCCCTCCGGATGCCGTCGCGAATGCTGCGATGCATGCCAATATTATAATATGTATGGCAGTCCTTTTCAAACCTTGTCGGGATAAGGTCTGCAAAGTTATTAATTTTCCCGGAAATTACGGTCGGGACATGCCGTCATATGCCATGGGCTGCATTCGTGTCGAAAACGCTTCGGAATATTTTTTAACAATATTCATAACTAAGTGATATTCCCGATTTTAACATGAAAAAAATCCGGTCGAAAATATCTGTTTTTTATTCGTTGAATATTTGTAATTCAGAAAAAATTACTATCTTTGCAGTCCCTTAATTGAGGAGAAGTCCGCCCAACCAGCTGATACTCAATTATTTAAGGAAAGAGAAATAAATTTTAAAAGTAATAGGAAATGTTACAACCGAAGAAAACAAAATTTAGAAGACAGCAGAAGGGCCGCATGAAAGGCCTGGCCCAGAGGGGCAACCAGCTTGTGTTCGGTTCATTCGGCATCAAGACTCTGGAGAACTGCTGGCTTACCGGCCGTCAGATTGAGGCAGCGCGTCAGGCAGTTGTCCGTTACATGAAGCGTGAAGGTAAGATCTGGATCAGGATTTTCCCGGACAAGCCTTACACCAAGAAGCCTGCTGAGGTCCGAATGGGTAAGGGTAAAGGTAATCCGGAAGGATTTGTATGTCCGGTTACCCCTGGCCGTATACTGATCGAGGCAGAGGGCGTGCCGATGGATATTGCCAAGGAGGCTCTCCGTCTTGGCGCACAGAAGCTGCCGGTCCTCACGAAATTTGTCGTACGTAGGGATTATGTTGAATAAATTAAAGGAGAAGAAATGAAAGCATCTGAAATACGTGAAATGTCGGTCAGTGATTTGCGTGAGCGTATCGAGGCCGAGAAAGCAACTCTTGACACTTTGAAGATAAATCACGCGGTTTCTCCGATTGAGGATACGTCTAAGATAAAGAAGACCAGAAAGGATATCGCAAGAATGCTGACTATCCTGGCGGAAAAGGAAAAACAGAACTAAAATTTCAGTCTGATGGAAAGGAATCTTCGTAAGGAAAGAATAGGAATCGTGGTCAGCAACAAGATGGACAAGTCCATCGTGGTTGCGGTAGCAAGAAAGGAGATGCATCCTATTTACGGCAAGTTCGTAAAGAAGACCACAAAGTTCGTGGCTCATGACGAGAAGAACGAGTGCAATGAGGGCGACAGGGTGCGCATCATGGAGACTCGTCCGTTGAGCAAGACCAAGAACTGGAGATTAGTAGAAATCGTAGAAAAAGTGAAATAGCAATGATACAGCAGGAAACACGTTTACAGGTGGCAGACAACAGCGGCGCAAAGGAAGTTCTTTGTATCCGTGTTCTGGGTGGTACCCGCCGCCGTTATGCCAGGGTCGGCGACAAGATAGTCGTGGCCGTGAAGAGTGCAATCCCGGGTGGGGATGCCAAGAAGGGTTCAGTATCCAAGGCTGTAGTGGTCCGCACAAAGAAAGAGGTACGTAGACCTGACGGCTCATATATCCGTTTCGATGACAATGCCTGCGTCCTTCTCAACAACCAGGGTGAAATCCGCGGAACGCGTATTTTCGGCCCGGTGGCAAGGGAACTTCGCGAGAATTATATGAAAATCGTTTCACTGGCACCTGAGGTCCTTTAATTCGTGATGGCTATGAAAAAGATACATATCAAAAAAGGTGACATGGTCTATGTCAATGCCGGGAATGACAAGGGTAAGACCGGCAAGGTGCTTGAGGTGATCCGTTCCAAGGACCGCGCTATAGTAGAAGGTATAGGTATGGTCAGCAAGCATACCAAGCCGAGTCCTAAGAATCCTCAAGGCGGTATTGTTAAACAGGAGGGGACTATCCATATATCCAATCTCCAGCTCGTGGACCCTGCAAAGGGCGGTCCGACCAGGATAGGATACAAGTTCGTGGATGGAAAGAAAGTCCGTTACTCTAAAAAATCTGGAGAGGAGATCAAATAATGGCAAAGACTAAGAAGACTACAGAGGTTGTGAACACTGCTCTTCCGGCAGGTTATGTCCCGACACTCAAGAAACTGTATAAGGAGGAGATTGTCCCTGCTCTTGTGAAGGAGTTCACATACAAGACTGTCATGCAGGTTCCCAAGCTCGTCAAGATAACCATCAACCAGGGAATCGGAGAGGCTGTCAACGACAAGAAACTCGTGGAAGTGGCACAGCAGGAGCTCAGCCTCATCGCAGGACAGAAGGCTGTGACTACATTGTCCAGGAAAGATATTTCGAACTTCAAGCTCCGTAAGGGCAACCCTATCGGTGTGAAGGTCACTCTTCGCGCTACCCGCATGTATGAGTTCCTTGAAAGGCTTATCCGTATCGCCCTCCCTCGTATCAGGGACTTCAACGGTATATCCGAGAAGATGGATGGCAAGGGGAACTACACCCTCGGTATCAAGGAGCAGATCATCTTCCCTGAGATCGACATCGACAAGATCACCAAGATCCTCGGAATGGAGATCACATTCGTGACTACAGCAAAGACAGATGAAGAGGCTTATGCCCTTCTCCGTGCATTCGGACTGCCTTTCAAGAAACATAACAACTAAAGGAGAACGGTATGGCAAAAGAATCGATGAAAGCCCGCGAAGTGAAACGCGCGAAACTGGTTGCCAAATACGCTGAGAAGAGAAAGGCTCTTAAAGAGGCCGGTGACTGGGCAGCACTTGACAAGCTTCCCAAGAACTCAAGCCCTTGCAGGCTGCACAACCGTTGTTCTCTCACTGGAAGACCTAAGGGCTATATGCGTAAGTTCGGCATAAGCCGTATCCAGTTCCGTGAGATGGCAAGCAACGGCCTTATCCCAGGCGTGAAGAAGGCAAGCTGGTAAACAATCAGAAACAATTATAATAACAATGGATATCGGGCACTGCAATGTGCCGGTTCTTAAAACATCAAAGAAATGACTGATCCAATAGCAGATTATCTTACAAGAGTCCGCAATGCTTACATGGCCGGAAAGAAGATCGTGGAGATCCCGTCTTCAAAGATGAAGCTGGCCATCACAAAGATCCTTTGCGACAAAGGTTACATTCTCAGCTACAAGGTAGTGGAAGGACAGCCTTACAACACTATCAAACTTGCACTCAAGTATCATCCTCAGACAAAGACGGCTGCCATCAAGCACATCGAGCGTGTATCGAAGCCGGGTCTCAGGAAATATACGAATGTGGAGGAAATGCCAAGAGTCCTCAACGGTCTCGGAATTGCCATCATCTCCACTTCCAAGGGAGTCATCACTGACAAGGAGGCAAAGGACCTGAATGTCGGTGGGGAAGTGTTATGTTACGTATATTAAAATCTAAAAGCATAGAATAATGTCAAGAATTGGTAAATTACCTGTACACCTTCCTGCCAAGGTCACTGTGGAAGTGCTCCCTGGCAACGTTGTCAAGGTTAAAGGACCTCTCGGCGAACTCAGTCAGAAAGTAGACCCTGACATCACCGTGACCGTAGAGGGAAATGAAGTTAAATTGACTCGTCCTACCGATCTTCCAAGACACCGCTCGCTTCACGGGCTTTACCGTGCGCTTGTGCACAATATGGTAGTCGGAGTTTCAGAAGGATATACCATCAGGCAGGAACTGATCGGTGTCGGTTATCGTGTGGAACTCAAAGGCCAGATCCTTGAATTCTCACTCGGATACTCACACGACATCCACTTCATGCTTCCGGCAGAAGTGAAGGCTGAAGCTGAACCTGTGAAGAAGGGTGCGAACCCTATCCTGATGCTCAAGAGCATCGACAAGCAGCTTGTCGGCCAGGTGGCTGCCAAGATACGTTCACTCCGCAAGCCAGAGCCATACAAGGGCAAGGGTATCAGATTCGTCGGTGAGCAGATACGCCGCAAGGCCGGTAAGTCAGCAGGTGCTAAATAATAGGAGATTGAGTTATGGCATTGAATAAGATAGAAAGAAGGAAAAGGATTCATTACCGTATCCGCAAAATTGTAAATGGTACTGCTGAAAGGCCAAGAATGGTAGTGTTCAGAAGCAACAAGCAGATATATGTCCAGGTCATAGATGACATCAAAGGCGTAACACTTGCCGCTGCTGCATCGAATGACAAGGGGCTTGCCGCTGAATGCAAGGGCAAGTCAGGTATCGAGGCCGCTGCTCTTGTCGGAAAGGCTATCGCCGAGCGTGCGCTTGCAGCCGGTATCACCACTATCTCGTTTGACCGTGGTGGATATCTTTATCATGGTAGAGTAAAAAGTTTGGCAGAAGCTGCCCGTCAAGGTGGCCTAATATTCTAAAGAAAGACTATGGCAAATACAAACGTTAAAAGAGTAAAGACTACAGATCTTGAACTTAAAGACAGACTCGTGGCTGTCAAGAGAGTGACCAAAGTCACCAAGGGAGGTCGCCACTTCAGCTTTGCTGCCATCGTTGTAGTAGGTGACGAGAACGGCGTCGTAGGTTATGGTCTTGGAAAGGCGAATGAGGTCACTACCGCGATTTCAAAAGGAATCGAAGACGCAAAGAAGAATCTCGTAAAGGTGCCCGTGCTTAACAAGACAATTCCTCATGAGCAGGAAGCCAAATTCGGCGGGGCACGTGTTTTCATGAAGCCTGCAGCGCCTGGTACCGGAGTCAAGGCCGGTGGTGCAATGCGTGCCGTGTTTGAGTCGGTCGGTATCCAGAACGTCCTGGCGAAATCCAAGGGATCGTCAAATCCTCACAATCTTGTGAAAGCCACTGTCGCTGCTTTGGTCGAGATGAGGGATGCATATACGATTGCCGGACTTCGTGGTATTCCGATGAGCAGAGTTTTTAAAGGTTAGGAGGAAGTACGAAATGGCAAAAATCAAGATAACCCAGATCAAGAGCAAGAACGGAGCGACCAAGAGGCAGATCGCGAATCTTCAGTGCCTCGGCCTCCGCAGATTGCATCAGACTGTCGAGGTTGAGCTGACCCCTGTGACCAACGGTATGTTGCAGAAGGTTCTCCACCTTGTTAAAGTAGAGGAAATTTAAATTGGGAGGATCCAGAAATGAAATTGCATGAATTAAAACCTGCAAAAGGTTCCAGAGGTAGAAAGAAGAGGATCGGACGCGGAGAAGGCTCAGGTCACGGTGGTACTTCCACCCGTGGACACAAAGGTGCTCAGGCCCGCTCAGGATATTCTCGCAAGATAGGATTCGAAGGCGGTCAGATGCCTATCCAGAGGCGTCTTCCTAAGTTCGGATTCACCAATATCAACAGAATCGAGTATGTTCCGCTCAACGTAGCCGCTCTCCAGACCATATCCGAGAATCTCGGAGTTACCGCTATCGATGTCGAGCTGCTGAAGCAGAACGGAATCGTATCGAAGAATGCCTTGGTGAAGATACTCGGAAACGGTGACCTGACAGTGAAACTCGATGTCAAGGCAGACGCTTTCTCGAAATCCGCCATTGCAAAGATCGAGGCCCAGGGTGGAACAGCAACTACAATTGAATAATAATGAAGAAGTTTATACAGACCATTAAAAACATCTTCAAAATTGAAGAACTGCGCAAGAGAATCGTGTATACGATTCTTTTGCTGCTGGTTTATCGTCTCGGGACATTCATCGTGCTTCCGGGCATAGACTCGGCGCAGCTGGCCAATCTCCAGGACAACACGCAGGAAGGTCTTGTAGGTCTCCTGAACATGTTCTCCGGAGGTGCATTCGGCAATGCTTCAATCTTTGCCCTCGGTGTGATGCCGTATATCTCGGCTTCCATCGTCATCCAGCTTCTCGGTGTCTTCGTGCCTTATTTCAGGAAACTCCAGATGGAGGGCGAAAGCGGAAGGAGGAAGATGAACCAGATGACAAGATATCTGACCATACTCATCCTCGCTATCCAGGGTCCTGCCTATATGGCTGCACTTCACAACCAGATTCCTGAAAGCGCGTTCCTGGCTGTACATAACCTCGGGTGGAGCAACTTCATGTTCAACTTCGTCTCGACCCTTATCCTCATCGGCGGCACCATGTTCGTGATGTGGCTCGGCGAGAGGATAACGGACAGGGGAATAGGTAACGGTATTTCACTCATCATCATGGTCGGTATCATCGCCCGTCTCCCGTATGCCCTTACTGCGGAAATCGGTGAGAAGGTGAACAACACCGCCGGTGGTGTCCTCCTCCTGATTGTCGAGCTCGTAATACTGTTCTTCGTCTTCGTGGCCGCCATTGCCCTTGTACAGGGTGTCCGGAAAGTTCCGGTACAGTATGCCAAGAGGATTGTCGGCAACAAACAGTATGGCGGAGTGCGCCAGTACATCCCTATGAAGATCAACGCGGCTGGTGTGATGCCTATCATCTTCGCACAGGCACTCATGCTTTTCCCGCTCATCTTCTCACAGTTCGATGCTACAAGAGGACTTGCTGCGACTTTGAGCAATTATACCGGTTTCTGGTATAACCTTATATTCGGACTTCTCGTCGTCATCTTCACATATTTCTATACTGCAGTCACGGTGAATCCTACCATGATGGCCGAGGATATGAAGAAGAACGGAGGGTTCATTCCGGGCGTAAAGCCAGGGAAGAAGACTGTCGAGTACCTTGACACCATCATGTCGAGAGTGACTCTGCCTGGTTCCATCTTCCTTGCACTTATCGCCATCCTGCCGGCATTTGCAATGCTGCTTGGTGTGAACAACCAGTTTGCAAGCTTCTACGGAGGTACTTCGCTTCTGATCCTTGTCGGTGTGGTTCTGGATACTCTCCAGCAGATAGAGAGCCATCTGCTGATGCGCCATTATGACGGACTTATGAAGACAGGACGTCTGAAAGGACGCTCAGGCATGTAATTTTAATGAATCAATGATATGGTAAAGCCGAAGACAGAGGAAGAGATAGCGCTGATGCGCGAGAATGCGATTCTCGTGTCCAAGACATTGGCTGAGGTCGGTAAGGTGGTTGCCCCTGGTGTGACAACTCTCGAGTTGAATAGGGTAGCCGAGACCTTTATCCGTGATCACGGAGCTATACCGAGCTTCCTGGGGTATGAAGGCTTTCCTGCTGCTCTCTGTATTTCAGTGAATGATGTCGTGGTTCACGGATTCCCTTCTGACTATGTCTTGAAAGAAGGAGATATAGTGTCGGTGGATTGCGGTACGTTATACAAAGGCTACAATGGTGATTCCGCATATACATTCGCTGTAGGCGAAGTGGACGGGCAGACCAGAAAACTTCTGGATGTCACCAAGGAGTCTCTGTATAAGGGTATAGAGAAAGCGGTGGACGGGAACAGGATCGGAGACATAGGACACGCGGTGCAGTCGTATGCTGAATCGTTCGGGTTTTCGGTCGTGCGCGAGCTTGAGGGACATGGGATAGGCAGACAGATGCATGAGAATCCCGGAGTTCCGAATTACGGAAGGCCGGGTCATGGTCCCAAACTCGTGGACGGTATGACAATCTGTATCGAGCCGATGATCAATGCCGGGAACAGAGGTGTGTATCTTGCAAGAAATGGTTGGGAAGTGCACACTGCAGACCGGAAGAATTCAGCGCATTTCGAGCTTACGGTTGTTGTCAGGAAAGGCGTTCCTGAAGTACTATCTACATTTGATTATATAGAAAAGTCTGGTGTTGAATTTTAAAAGTGATATTGAATGCCGAAACAGTCAGCAATAGAACAGGAAGGCGTGATAGTAGAGACGCTTCCGAATGCAATGTTTAAGGTAGAGCTGGAGAACGGTCACGTGATACTGGCTCATATCTCTGGAAAAATGCGAATGCATTACATCAAGATCCTGCCAGGAGACAGGGTCAGGGTGGAAATGTCACCATACGATTTGACAAAAGGAAGAATTTCTTTCAGGTATAAATAAACTAAACGCAAGTTTAAAAATTTACGGAAATGAAAGTCAAGGCATCCATCAAGAAACGCAGCGAGGACTGCAAGATCGTAAGGCGCAAAGGCCGTCTTTATGTGATCTGCAAGAAGAATCCTAAGTTCAAAATGCGTCAGGGATAATTTTTATTTAGTTGTATAATAAATAAAATTCAAGATAATTATGGCAAGAATAGCCGGAGTTGATTTACCAAACAACAAAAGAGGAGAGATAGGTCTGACCTATATCTTCGGGATTGGCCGCAGCTCAGCAAGGAAGATCCTGTCCGGTCTCGGAATCGATTTCGATACCAAGGTGGGCGAATGGAATGACGAGCAGATAGCAGGAATCCGTAACGTGATTGCGACCGAGTACAAGATCGAAGGAGAGCTTCGTTCCACTATCCAGCTGAACATCAAACGTCTCATGGATATCGGCTGCTACAGAGGTATCCGTCATCGTATCGGTCTTCCGGTGCGCGGACAGAGCACAAAGAACAATGCCCGTACAAGAAAAGGCAAGAAGAAAACTGTTGCCAACAAGAAGAAGGCAACCAAATAACGCAGATGGATTATGGCAAAGAAAACGACATCAACAAACAAGAAGAGAGTTGTCAAGGTTGACGCGTATGGCGAGGCCCATATTTCATCGACCTTCAATAACGTCATCGTTACTCTTACAAACAGCATAGGACAGGTAATCAGCTGGTCCTCTGCAGGAAAGAGCGGTTTCAGAGGTTCCAAGAAGAACACTCCTTATGCTGCCCAGGTAGCTGCAGCCGATGCAGCCAAGACAGCCTATGACCTCGGTCTCCGCAAGGTGAAAGCATATGTTAAAGGACCTGGCGCCGGACGTGAGTCTGCTATCAGGACTATCCATGGAGCAGGTATAGAGATCACCGAGATTATCGACGTGACACCGATGCCGCACAACGGATGTAGACCGAAAGGCCGTCGTAAAGTTTAATTTCATTGAAGATAAAGGAAAATTACCATGGCAAGATATATTGGACCAACTACCAAGATCGCACGTAAGTTCGGCGAGCCTATTTTCGGTACAGACAAGGATTTCGAGAAAAGGAATTTCCCTCCGGGACAGCATGGTCTGGCAAGGAAGCGCAAGAAGACTTCCGAGTACGGTGTCCAGCTGAAGGAGAAGCAGAAGGTTAAATATACCTACGGACTTCTCGAGAGGCAGTTCCGCAATACATACGAGAAGGCTTCCCGCATGAAGGGACAGAAGGGTGAGAACCTCCTTTTCCTGCTTGAATCCCGTATTGACAACCTGGTTTACCGTTTGGGAATAGCCCCTACAAGGGCAGCAGCAAGACAGCTTGTCTCACACTGCCATATCACATTGAACGGGACGGTATGCAATATCCCTTCAGCACAGGTAAAACCTGGTGATGTGATAGCTGTCAGGGAAAGATCTAAGAGCCTTGAGGTGATACAGAACAGTGTGGCTTCAGCCCACAAGTATTCATGGCTCGAGTTCGACCCGAAGACCCTTACCGGCAAATATCTCAATGTCCCTGTAAGAGAGGAGATACCTGAGAACATCAACGAGCAGCTCATCGTCGAGTTGTACTCTAAATAATAGTTAACACCAATAAAGGATTTAAATATGGCAATCTTAGCATTTCAGAAACCGGACAAGGTAATAATGCTCGAAGGGACAGACACCGTAGGCCGTTTCGAGTTCAGGCCTCTTGAGCCTGGATATGGACAGACTATCGGCAATGCTCTCCGCCGCATCCTGTTGTCTTCTCTGGAAGGTTTTGCTATCAATTCAGTCAAGATTTCCGGTGTCGACCAGGAATTCGCCACGATACCGGGCGTGATTGAAGGGATGCAGGATATTATTCTCAATCTCAAGCAGGTGAGATTCAAGAGAATGGTCGAGACTGTAGATTCCGAGGTGGCAAACATCGTAATCAGCGGCAAGCAGGAGTTTACCGCTGAGGATATCTCCAAGGGATTGTCTTCTTTCAAGGTGTTGAATCCTGAACTGCACATCTGTTCACTCGAACCGTCCGTAAAGCTTGAGATTTCTCTCAGCATAAACAAAGGCCGCGGTTTCGTGCCGGCTGACGAGAACGTGGATTCGGATACTCCTATCGGGACCATTCCGGTGGATGCTATCTATACCCCGATAAAGAACGTCAACTGGATTGTGGACAACTGGCGTGTAGAGCAGAAGACCGACTACGAGAAGCTGACTCTCGAAATCATTACTGACGGCTCAATAACTCCTAAGCTTGCTCTTCAGGAGGCTGCCAATATCCTTATATATCACTTCAAGCTGTTCACTGACGAGAAGAAACTTTCTCTCGAAAGTACGGTGGAGTCTGATTCAAAGGAACTGGATGAAGAGTCTCTCAGGATGAGACATCTGCTCCTCACCAAGCTTTCAGATATGGGACTTTCCGTGAGGGCATACAATTGCCTTAAGGCAGCAGACATAGATACATTCGCTGATCTTGTTTCCTATTCAAGGTCGGAACTCATGAAGTTCAGGAACTTCGGAAGGAAATCCCTGAACGAGATCGATCTTCTGGTCGAGAAGATGAAGCTTTCATTCGGCATGGATGTATCCAAGTATAATATTGAACCAAAGAAAAAGACTGTATAAACAATGAGGCACAATAGATCAATCAATCATCTCAGCCGCAAGAGCGGACACCGTAAGGCTCTCCTTGCCAATATGGCTGTTTCTCTTATCGAGCACAAGAGGATCACTACGACTGTTGCCAAGGCCAAGGCTCTCAAGATGTATGTTGAACCTCTCATCACCAAGTCGAAGGAGGATACAACACATTCACGTCGTGTGGTTTTCAGCTATCTGAAGAACAAGGAGGCTGTCAAGGAGCTTTTCAGTGAGATTTCTCCAAAGATAGCTTCACGTCCAGGCGGATATACCAGAATACTGAAGACCGGTTTCCGTCATGGTGACGGTGCTGACATGGCTCTTATCGAGCTTGTGGATTTCAACGAGGCAGCTCTTGCTTCTGCTCCTAAGAAGGAGGCGAAGAAGACTTCCACCCGCCGCAGCCGCTCGAAGAAAGCATCAGCAGAAACTCCAGCCGTTGAAGCCGCTCCGGCAGAAGCTCCGGTAGAGACTCCTGCAGAGGAGGCACCGGTAGCAGAGGCAAAGCCTGAAGAAACTCCGGCAGAGGAGAAGAAAGCCGAGTAGTTCCGGCTTTCCGGACAACAGAAAGAAGAGAGGATGACCCAAAGTCAAGGACTTTCAAGGGTCATCCTCTTTCTGTTTCCCGAATGTCGTCCGCGAAGATCATTCCCAGTTGTCGGATCGGAACGGGCTTGCCGGTATTCCGTAGCAGTTGAAGAGTGTCGCTTCGGACCAGTTCCTCATGCCGTAGCGGACGGCGACAGGAGACTTTACATCAGGGCTTTTCACTTCTATGACACTTTTGTCCCGGGATATCCTTGCCGTGGCCGGATGGAAGACATGGTCTTCACCTGCCAGTTCGAATCCCGGTATGTCCATGTTTATCGGGCTCAGCCCCATATTCCCGACATCGAACTTGACCCGTGCGACATCACCGAGGAATTCCACGCTGCTGAATATAGGCGCCTCTGGATCAAAGCCTTTGATGCCGTAGTCATTTGAAAGGGCGAGGAAAGCCAGTCTGTCTCCGACTTTCTTCTTTTCGGCAGGATGTATGCACGCTTTTTCACCGGCGTCATGGGTGGTCGCCATCCCGCTGTGAGGAATCATGGCCAGGGTCTGCGCCTGAGCCCACATCATGTATCCGCCTGTCCTTCCGTCAGGATTCTCGTATTCATACGGTGCTATCTGCGTGAAATAGAACGGCATGTCTTCATTTCCCCATTGTTCGCGAAGCATCTTGACGAATGCCGGCTGCAGCCTTTTATATTGTTCAAAACGGGCTCTGTTGTCACATCCCTGATACCATATGAATCCTTTTGCCGTGAACGGGACGAGGGCATGAAGCATACCGTTGTACAGGACGCCAGGAGCCCTGTGAGGGGTGTCCTTGCGGAATTCACCCCTTGCATAGAACTCCATGTCGAACTCATCGGCAAATTCTTTTTCTATGAGCTCCTTGTCCATCCAGGCTTCTATCGGTGTGCCTCCCCAGGAGACATTTATGACGCCGACTGGCACTTTCAGGGTCTCGTATAGCCGGAGAGCGAAGAAATATGCAGTAGCACTTGCTTCTGCCACACCTTCCGGATCATTCACGTACCATTTCGCAGGACAGTTGTCCTCCTCTTTCAGAGATTTGACCCGTTTGAAGTTGCAGGATCTTATCGGGGTTTCGGGGCTTGCCCCGCTTATGTAGTAGGCCGCATCATTGACAGGCTGACCTGCAAACCCTTTCATCTGCATCTCCATGTTGGACTGACCTGCGCATATCCACACTTCTCCAAGAAGGACATTGCTGATGGTTATCTTCTCTTTCCCGCTCCTGATGCATATTTCGTACGGACCGCCTGCCGATACGGTAGGGATAGAGGCTTTCCATCTGCCTTCCGAATCGGCCACTGCCGTGGTTTTGCCTGAAGACCATGTCTGGGATATTATTACTTTCGCTCCAGGTTCGGCTGTGCCCCAGATGGCCGCATCCGAGTTCTGCTGGAGTACCATGTTGTCAGAGAAAACATCCGGCAATGTTATTCCGGCCTTCATGATTGTCATGGAGCCGAATAGCAACAGTGCAATGACTGGTATTAATCTTTTCATGGCGTATCTGAAATTTTATTACTGTCTGTCTGTCATGGGTTCCTCAAGTGCAGTCTGGGCTGAAAGTTTCTCCCTGAACCATTCCGGAAGTTTGCTGAATGCGGCGAATCTCGAGTTCATGGCAGGGATGTCGATGCCCTGAAGAAGAGCTGCGGCATTTTCAGGATTTTCGGTAATATAGCTTCCGCACTGTGCTATATTCAGGAATTCTACCGGGAGCTGCATTCCGTGCATTACGTGTCTCTCGACCATAAGCTTGGTTTCAGGGGTCAGCGCCATCATCCTTTTGACAAGACCTTTCTTTCCTGAGCAGAACAGGTTCCCGTCGACATCGTTGAATACACATTCCACCGTTACCTTGCCGCCGGCAGATGCTTCCGGAGTATAGATTGTGGCTGTCAGGGAACTTCCGTCATATCCCCATACTGCCTTCCCGTCTTCTGCTTCGAAGCTTGCAAACCGTGAATACGGGATTTCCACACCGTTCACCGTGACTTTCCCGGGTACGGCGAAACCGTCAAGCATTACAGTCACTTTTCTGGTTTCAGGCATATCCTTGTACGAACCTTCCCTCGGAAGGACATCCACTGTAAGTGTATCCCCGGACATCCTGCGGACAATTCCGGTAAATGCGTATTCGGTATCGTAAGCCTGGGTCGTGCCGTCATCCTCGTATACCTTTGTGCGGCTCTCGCCTGCGCCCGGCACTACCAGCAGTCTGAGTTCCTTGTCAGGCTTCTGGAGGGAAGTTATCTGCGGACCGGCCATCGGAATGACAGCACCGGCCTTTACATAATAAGGGTTTTCATTTATCGTGTACAGAAGATCATGCTCTGTGCCTCCCTTATACATGGTTCCTGTGGATACGTCATACCAGTCGCAGCCTTCAGGGAACCACACCCTGCGTCCTGCCAATCCGGTGATGCTGTCCACCGGTTCGCATACCACGGTGGCCAGGATGTCGTCTCCGAACATGAATTCCTCGTCCCAAGTGTACGCGTTTTCATTTTCAGGCAAGCTGTAGTACAGCGGTCTGCAGATGGAGATTCCTGTATCGTATGCCTGTCTTGCCGCAGTGTATATGTAAGGCGACAGGTCATATCTGAGCCTTACAGCCTCACGCATGGCATCGAAGTGGTCCGGGAACACCCAGAACCTTTTCTCCATGGAACTGTCTTTCGTGGAGTGGGTCTTGTATATAGGGGTGAAGACTCCGGATTGCATCCAACGCGTATAGAGCTCAGGGTCGGTGCTGTGTACGCCTCCCGGCTGCTGGTGTCCGCCGATGTCATGTCCCCAATATCCGTAGCATACGTTCGATGCGGTGGCCGTGAAGTACGGGAGATAGCCGAGAACCTTCCAATTGGCGAAAGTATCACCAGAAAAGCCTACCTGATAACGATGGCTTCCGATGCCGCCCCATCTGTGATATATCATAGGACGCGGGGCATATATGCCCATCGATTCTGTCTGGCGGACCTTGTCCTGGAAGAATGCATAGTTGAGCCAGAACGTGTTGCTGAGTCCCGGAGTGTAACGGCTGTCCCTCCACTGCTGCCAGTCAAGCCACCAGAAGTCGACCCCGCTTCTCTCCAGAGGATGGATTACAGAGTTGAAATAGGCTTCTGTCCATTCTTCCTGGTCTATGCGGAAAGGAACCGGAGCCTTGCTTCCGTCAGCCTTCATATAATCTTTCGGACCGTCATAGTCATCAGTCCTGGACAGGTAGTCTTTCACGAATCTGTCGTAAGGTTCTTCGTATGGCTGGATTCCGTTGTTGAAATGCAGGTTAAGCGAGTTCTTGATGCCCATCCTGTGCAGCTGCTCCAGGAAATTGGCCGGATCAGGGAAGAATTCCTTCTTCCAGGTATATCCGGTCCATCCGATCGACTCTCCGAAGTCGTCAAGTCCCGGTCTTCCACCAGGTTCTCGTGCAGGTGTGGCCGCTTTCAGTTCCGACCATGTTTCATGCCAGTCCATGTCTATGATCATCACGTCTATGGGAATGTTGAAATCCTTGAAGTGCTCGGCCAGATCTATCAGTTCGAAGTCGGAATACTGCCAATAGCGGCACCACCAGTAGCCGAAGGCATATTTCGGAGGAAGAGGAATTTTCCCGGCAATCTTGGTGAAGTCGTTCAGGGCATCAGTGTAGTCGTGCCCGTAGCAGAAGATATACAGATCCTGTCTATCCACGCTGTCCCGGCATCCGACCCAATGTTTCCAATCGCTTTCCACCGGTTCGAATACATGACGTTCGCTTTCATCGATCACTGCCCATCCGTCACGTGAGATGATTCCCGGGTCATACGGTTCTATGACTCCATTCCCGTCGCAGCGGTCCAGAGTCCTCGTAGTTCCCAGAAGATTCCCGCCGGCGTCTTTCCCCGGATGCCATTCTCCTTTTTCCTTTCCGTCTGCCGACATGAGGAAACTGATGCTCAGGTTTTCCGCATCGAACTTGTCCTGTCCGTTGTATTTCAATGTCAGGAAGCCGGTCTTCAGCGTTATGGAATTACGGTTTTTCCTGACATCGTATTCAGGCACTTCCAGCCGCCTGTTTACAATGCCGAGCGTCGCTCTGTCTTCGAATTTCCCGTCTTCTGACCATTCCATCCGCACGAGGCGCGGGGTCAGTACCGTAAATCTTGCTTTACCGAATGTTACTGTCGCTTCCGGGTTTGCTGTCGGGTCGTTCCCGATGCCGGAGGCAGTGCTTTCCCGAGCATTGGCTGTCCATAGCACTGAAAAGCAGAGAAGGAAAGAAAAAATGGATTTTCTCATGAGAATATAGTTAATAGTTTGTGTCTTGAACAACAGAATACAAGGTCAACTCAAAAGGGCTCTTTCTGCGTTACCTTCGCAAGCCTTGAAACGTCTCCTTTCGGGTTACCCTCATCTCCACAAAAATATGCAAATGTTTTCCAAAAACCAAAAAATCCTCCAATGCCTCTTTCCTTTTTTCCGGTCATTGTTATCTTTGTCATCCGTTTATATTTGATTATGCAATGAAACATATGACAACAGCTGTGCTGACTCTTTTTTGTGTTTCTGCGGCATATGCCCAGAGGCAGGATTACAATGAGATTTATCTTGCCGATCCGACGGTCTATGCCGAAGACGGGATATATTATATGACCGGAACCGGACAGCCGGAAGGGTTTGCTATATTGGAATCCAGTGATCTGGTGCATTGGAAAGCCCCCGGACCGGATCCGATGATACTCCGTAAAGGCACCGGAACATTCGGAAACAAGTGGTTCTGGGCTCCGCAGTTTTTCAAGGACGGGGACGTGTATTACCTTGCATATACGGCAGATGAACAGATTGCCATAGCCTGTTCCGATGTTGTTTCGGGACCGTTCCTGCAGGATGTCGTTGGCCCTGTGGACGCTTCGGCCAAAAACATTGATCCCTTCATCTTCAAGGATGACGATGGGAAATACTATCTGTACCACGTGAGATTCGGACATGGAAACTTCATCTGGGTTGCCGAACTCGACCCTGATTCAGGACATCTCGTAAAGGAGACATTGAGGAAATGCCTTGAATGTACGGAAGACTGGGAGCATACTTCCGCCTATCAGTCCGATCCGATAATGGAGGGGCCGTCAGTTATCAAGGTCGACGGGATATATTATCTGTTCTACTCGGCCAACCATTACATGAGTCCAGACTATGCCGCAGGTTATGCATGGGCGGAGACCCCGTTTGGACCTTGGCACAAGAATCCCGATAATCCTGTAATCCACCGCAGTATTGTCGGAGAGAACGGCTCAGGACATGGGGATATCTTTATTGGTCCTTATGGAAGATATTGGTACGTTTATCATGTACATAATTCCGATGCCATGGTGCATCCTCGAAAGACCCGCATTATTCCCCTTTCAGTCATAGAGACCGGCGGCATTTTGTCTTTCAGGGCAGATACAGCGGGAAAAATCATTCCGGTGCAGGAACATTGACCGAATCTTCACAGCTCCGAATGGTTGGATACTATCGGCGACGTTTTAGCGGAGAAACGTAGCAGATGAGGCGTTGTTTGGTGCTATCGGTAGCGTTTTTGCGTAGAAACGTAGCAGATGGCACCGGAGAGGATGGGTAATGGGGCATTTGAGGAAGCAATAAAAAAGCCGCCCCGAGGGACGGAGCGGCTGGATACCATTAAAATATGATAAAAGTTATTTCGTTGCAGATAAGTTATAATTTTGTATGCGCACACAATTACTTGGCGTGCAGTTATCATTAGGTGTCAAGTTTATAACAACAGCTGCGGTAAAAGGTCCTTTTATATCATAAGTTTGTGTTTTATAAGTTTTACTTGTTGGGGCAGGTAATTCGTAAGATTCCGTATAAGTCTTACCTCCATCATATGAGATGTTAATCACGGCAGATTGCTGTTTTACCTGTCCGAATGAAGCTATATCAATAGAAATTCTAGCTGAAGTATATCCTTCCATATTGAACATCGGAGAAGTCAAGTAATTACCTGCTGCCATTTTAAAATAGCTACCGAAACCTATTTCCCCTTCCCATCCTTCAGGAATAGCGTTATAAGAAGTTATATCGAAACTCGGTTCAATTCCGACAGGCTCTGAAGCAGTGAATGTCAGTAAATCACCATACACTTTCTCATTAGAATTGATTTGGGCCCATGCTCGGAATACATACGTTGTTCCTGATACAAGATTGTCAATTTCGCACGAAAAATCTCCTTCTTCGGCATTGGATGCTTCAACGGAAGCCATATCAGAACCGTCGGCTACACCCCATTCAAAACCATATTTGAGCACATCGCTTTCACCTATGAAAAGGGCATCGTATGAACCGGACAAGACTGCTGACGTCTCGTTTGCAACTGCCTTGACAGTCTCGACAGATGTCAATTCCGGTGTCGGAATCCACTCTCCCGATACGATTCTTATGCTTTTCAACACGACTCTTTCTCCGGACGTATTGGAGAATGAGACCTTTGTCAAGGCAGTTTCCGCATCGAAATAAGCATACAGACATTCATCATATTCGGTATTACTGCTCATATCGGTAGTAAACGACATTGTTTTAGTCTGGTTCCCAGCTGATATTACCAAACCATGCTCGTCATTAGCCCAACCTGTTCCAAATACAATGACAGTAAAAGGTTCCGACAAATCCAGGGCTGACTTGGTAGTAACAGTACCCGTCTTGCTGCTCGTGCCGAACCTGACTGAGCCTTCCTGAGCATAAACGGACCCATCTATATCAAAATTCGGAAGACTCCCGATGGCAGATGTCCCCGTATATCCAGAGAAATCATCCTCAAACGGCAAGGCAATACCGGACTCTTCGACAGTGATATCCTCATCTTTCAAACTCACATTCAACACAGTCACATCACCGCTCTTGAGTTCAATACCTGCCACATCCAACGTCTTAGACACAGTATATTTCCCTGCATCTACTGTCAGAGTCAGCGATGACCCGAACGTAATAGGATTCACGACAAGCCAGGCAGCATTTTCATCATTGATTACAAAGGATTCATTGGTATATTCGGCCTTGACATTTACGGCGGAAAGTTTGTTGAACTGAGAAAAAGAACCTTTCGTGACATCTACAACATACCTCCCTGTCAGGTAGTCTTCACCGGACGGAGTCAATGTAAGGGATTTTACTATTGCGTTACCTTTAAGCTCTTTTGAAGACGCATCCTTAAGCACGACTTTGACAACAGCCAAAGGTCTGGCAAACTGTACGTCTTCAAGCACAGCCTCTGTCTGAGCTTCCTGTATATCCAAAGTCTGTGGCTTTGCTATAAGAAGGTCGGCATCAGAATCAAATGCAGACAATGTCGGATGCTGCACCTGAGGTATATCAAAGCCTACTCCATATCCGAAATATTTCGCCACATACTTGTCAGCCGATGACGCATAACCGTAAATCGTGTGCTGTCCGGCAGCCATGGAAACAGAACCTTTGAAAGAAGCCACATCGCCCGTGGCTGCATTGTCCAGAAAATCGGGCTGAGCCTCTCCGCTTGACGGGACGGAATCAATCCATATCCCCATCTTCTCGTTCCCTGTCCACGAAGGGTGATACAACGTCTCGTCCTCAGGGTCCTGGGTGATGGTTGTCCTAGAATCGATGAAATCGCTTACGAGTTCAGGAGCAGTAGTTATTGTCAAGTTCACAGTCCCTTCCGCCGAAGATTCTCCGGAAATCTCTTCCTTGCTGCATGACACAAATGCAAATGCAAGCAATGCCATGCCTGATATAAGTCCGATATTTTTCATGATACCAATTCCTTTTCCGTTAAAAATCATATTCATTGCCTTCGGACGACAAGTCATCCCCGGCATAACCCATGTCGCCGAAACCGCTTCCGGCAAAGCCCTTCTCCACAGAGACGGTCCTGACTTCAATCTCCGGCCTGACATAATCCAGA
>CALVDT010000016.1 GCA_944326385.1 uncultured Bacteroidales bacterium
TTATCTTAAACCCCAGTCGCTGTAGCGACCCTGCTCACTTTCGAATGTCTATCGGACATTCTCATGAACCGTTCACGACTTTTCAAGGGGCGCCACCCCCATTTCTGCTCGCTCTCGAACGGCCTCCGGACGTTCTCGTGAACCACTCACGACCTCGCTGGGGGCTCGTCGCAGGACCCGTCCTGCTCCTTCAGATGTACTTCGATGTCTTTCAATAAATTGAAATTCATCGAACTCACGTTAATTATTAAACCAATATTTGTTTTTTAATTTTTTATTGCATATCTTGCACAAAGTTTTGAAACTTAAAGTTTAACAGAAAATAATTTTTAACACAATGAAAGAGCTTGTAGATCAGATCAAGGCAGAGTACGAGGTATTTGCAGCAAATGCTGACGCTCAGGTAGAGAAAGGTAACAAAGCAGCAGGAGCACGTGCTCGCAAGGCAGCTTTGAACATCATGAAGATGATGAAGGATTTCAGAAAGGTCTCTGTAGAGAGCGCCAAATAATTGTTATCCCGATACAAAAAGAGGTCCGGCATTTCAGCCCGGGCCTCTTTTTTTGTCAGAATGTCCACTTGACAGCTAATGTAGGTATCGCAAAGAAGCCGGCATCCACGAAATTGCTACTGATTTCGACCTCTGATCCAATGCTGAGTCCGACATCCTCCATTCCTTTTATTGTATTGAAGTTATACCATATCTGAGGCTCTGACATAAAAATGAAATCTGTTCCGTCCCGCCCGCTTGCATCCGTCAGCTGCCAAGGTCTGTTTTCCATCCAGAAATCGGCAAAGCCGCAGAATGTCAGCCGGTTTTTCCAGAACATCATACTCCAGACTGCCGTAATCTGGAAATTATGCACATTCTTCATATTGCGGGGTATTGCCTTGTACATGATGGCCAAAGAGAATGTTCTGGACAGATCGGCACTTGCGCATGACCATTCAGGGCCGGCAAGCCAAGCATCATCATATGTACCTGACCCTCCTTCCGGGCCCTCAACATCAAGACCCCCATTATATTCCACATGTACAGACACAGGGAACTCCCAGAACCTGAGATTTCTGGATATTTCCCAATAAGCCCCGAGCACGCCGCCGTCACCGGACTTGCTCCCGTAATTCATATCAACGAAAAAGAAAGTACTTCCCCACCTGTCGGGACGGAACATTTCTACAGTAGACGTAAGGCGTGGGCGATTTTCCTGCGACCCTGGTCCGAAGCGGTAAACAGACTTTCCGAAGTCGTAATGCAACTGAAGATTCTGGGCAGATGCCGACACTATGCCCCCAAGGAAAAAAGCAATAGATAAAATCTTATTCATAACTGTGTTTTAATGATTTACGTACAGGTTCCACGACTGCACGGATTCGTACTATTCTGATAAATATCCGGTTCTGCTAAAATGTGAAGCGGACCATCATCTGTATTCTGTGATTGGTCACCCAATGCAGATTGTCGGAAGCAAGGCCCGTATCGGCATACAGATACTGACGGACGACCGACTTGTCATCCTGAAGCGTCTCGACCTCCTTGTATTCCCCATATTGGGCACTTGTCACATTCCACTCGAGGGCGAGAGTGAATTTCCCGACATTACAGGCAATGGTAGGCACGACTCTCCACATGGAATTCAGGTTGGAAAAACCGTTCTTGCTGAAATACACGTGAGAAGTCTCGACATAGTCTGTATTCTGCTCAGTCAGGTCAGTCACAAACGGCTTTGCCGAGCCGAGATTCCTTATATATCCTCCCATGAGCATCACCTGCCATTTCCTGCCGTATGAAACAGACGCCCACGTGGACGAAGCCCTCAGAGGCACATATTCGTAATGTCCGTCATAACCTGCAGCATCCATTTCCGCAGGGGCCGGCCCCATCCATGAAATTCCGTATCCGCTCATCAGATTCATATGCTCACCCGCCTGGCTGAATACAGTCTTGGCTTTTGCCTCGAACTTGCCTTTCCTGTATTGCAGATACAGATACGGACTTGCGGTAGTGATACGGTCACTCACCTTCACGGTCCGCTGCGAATAGCCGTCGCCATCCCGATAAGTCCCGGTCCCTGTGCTCCGCGGCTTTATGCTCAGGACACTCACTCCGGCTTTTGCGAGGAATCCGCCCCCGGTCCGGAATGTCACCCCGAGATACCCTTCAGGGGTGCAGCCGTATTTTATATAATTTGCCGACGCTCCTTCAGGACCGGCCGACTGATACTGCATCTGCCATATCGCTCCTGCAGAAAGTATGAAATGCCTGCCGAGAGAAGCATCCATCAGAACCTGCGGCGTGCGGCTGAACGGATTGAACGGTGTACCTGTCTCGAGGGCGAGGACATGAGGCTGGTCTGCCGCCATAGGATGCCATGCCTGTCCGAGCTTCAGTGACACTGATGCCTTGTTTTCATCTCCCATGCAGAGATCATTCCAACCTATGGTCATGTAAGCCTGACGGAGACGGAGCTGGGCAGTACCGCTGACTCCTGTAAGACCGGCATAGAAGTCCGTCTCGACCTTTGCCCCGAAATCAGTCCTGCCTATACGATATCCGTACACATCCACTCCCAAACGGGAGGTCAGGGCCAGAAACCTGAAGGAGGTCCGGGCATTCAGATCCTGTGAACCGTCCTCATTCATCGCGACATCCTTCGGCAGATAATAGAACAGATCCCCGAGACTGGAGACGCTTTCCCTCGTGTCGAATGCGAAGAAATTCCGGACAAAGCCATAGAATTTGAAATGGTTTTCCATCTCCTTCTTCAATGGACTGTCCTCACTTGTTCCGGCCGCCAATGGAAAGGAAGAAGCCATTACAGCAAAAATTATCAGCAATCTTTTCATGATTCAACCACGTTTTCCTTTATAATTCACCCGGCACATCTCAGATTCCGATAAAGAACAGCACTACATACCCGAGGATATAGCCGATCATCCCTATAAGAATCCCGACTTTCGCCATATCCCTGGTGGTGACCAGCCCTGTGGAATGTGCCAGCGCATTAGGAGGGGTGCTTATAGGGAACAGCATGGCAAGAGAAGTGCACAATACCACCCCGACAAGCAAGGTCTTGAGACCTCCGACAGCAAGCAGCGAGTCTCCCATGCCGACGCCTACTGCACTCATGATAGGCACAAGCAGATTTGCGGCGGCTGTATTCGAGATGAAATTTGAAATGAAATATCCGATGAAGCCCGATACAAGCACCACGATGACAGGAAGCCACTGTCCGAACGGTATGGAATTCACCAGATGCTCGGCCAGACCTGTACTTTGGAGTGCGAGACCGAGGGCAAAGCCTCCGGCCACCATCCAGAGGACGCTCCAGTTTATCTCCTTGAGATCATCCTTTGTCAGGATTCCTGTGACCGCAAAGACCCCTATCGGAATCATGGCAACCACATTGGAATTGATACCGGTGATCCTGTCCAGCATCCACAGCAGGATGGTCACGGCAAATGTGACGTATACCACATATGTCCGCCATGTCTTCTGATGTGTCTCCTCTATCCTCAATTCGATGGTCTTCTGCTTGAACGGAAAGAAGATCAGCAGTATCACCCATGATATGAGAAGCATGACTATGACATACGGCACCATGACGAGCATCCATTCACCGAATCCTACTCCCATATGCAGGGAATCATTCAGGTATCCGAGTGCAATGGCGTTCGGTGGTGTCCCGATAGGGGTGCCTATACCTCCGAGGTTCGCTGCGATAGGGATGGAAAGAGCCAGTCCTATGCGGCCTTTGCCGTCAGGAGGAAGCATCCTCAGCACCGGAGCCAGGAATGTGAGCATCATGGCGGCTGTGGCGGTATTGCTCATGAACATGGAGAAAAGGCCTATGACAAAAAGGAAACCCAGCAGCACAAATTCCGACTTCTTGCCGAAAGGCTTGAGCAAAGCCTTGGCCAGATGTACGTCAAGCCCCACCTTGGTAGTGGCAATGGCCAGAACGAACCCGCCGAGGAAAAGCATGATCACAGGATCTGCAAATGTAGCAAGCAAAGCCTTGTAGCTGACGAATGTCCCCATCTCGGACGGGATTCCCGACCCCTTCATGAACCATACGCTGCTGTCCGATATGGTCAACAGCATGATTACGATGGAAATCACCGAAGTGGTCCATGTCGGGATGATCTCGAACATCCACATGAGAGCCGTAAACACGAAAATGGCTATGGTCCTCTGCTCCACAACGGTAAGTCCGTCTATCCCATAGAAATCCGACGGGACAAGCCAAAGGAAGAATGTAATCGCGATGACCAGCGGAAGCATCAGGCACAGCTTCACATTGATCTTTCCGGAAGAATGTACTTCTGCCATATCTTTCGACTGTATCAGATCACACCCTGTTCAAGCATGGCTGTAGCCACTTTCATGAAGCCGGCTACATTCGCCCCCTTGAGATAGTTCACATATCCGTCCGGCTGGGTACCGTACCGGACGCAGGAATGATGGATATTGGACATGATTTCATGAAGTTTCCTGTCCACCTCCTCGGCACTCCAGTTTATATGCATGGCGTTCTGTGTCATTTCCAGACCTGAAGTGGCGACACCTCCTGCGTTCACTGCCTTTCCCGGAGCGAACAGGATCCTCGCCTTCTGGAATTCAGCTATCGCCTCCGGGGTGCAGCCCATGTTGGAAACCTCTGCACAGCACCAGGTGCCGCCTGCTATCAGCTCCCTTGCATCATCTCCGTCCAGTTCGTTCTGGTATGCACATGGCATTGCTATGTCGCATTTTATGCTCCAGGCCTTCTTGCCCGGGATGAACTCGGCATCCGGGAATTTATCGGCAAAAGGTGCGACCACATCATTGTTCGACCTTCTGAGTTCCAGCATGTAGGCTATTTTCCCGTCAGTCATGCCTTGCGGGTTGTATATCACACCGTCCGGTCCTGATATGGCGATAACGTGAGCCCCGAGCTGTGTCGCCTTCATGGCTGCACCCCAGGCCACATTGCCGAAGCCCGAAACAGCGACCTTCATACCCTTGATATCCTTGCCCTGCATATGCAGCATGTGCTGGACGAAATACACGGCACCGAAACCTGTAGCCTCTGGTCTGATCAGAGACCCTCCCCATGTCATGCCCTTCCCGGTCAGGACTCCCGTATGCTCCCGGGCAAGTTTCTTGTACATTCCGAACAGATATCCGATCTCTCGTCCGCCTACTCCCACATCTCCCGCCGGGACATCCGTATCGGGGCCTATGTTTCTCCAGAGTTCAAGCATGAAAGCCTGGCAGAACCGCATTATCTCGGCATCGGACTTTCCCTTGGGATTGAAGTCGGAGCCGCCTTTCCCCCCGCCCATAGGCAGGGTGGTAAGGGCATTCTTGAAGATCTGCTCGAAGCCGAGGAACTTCAGGATGGACAGATTCACCGACGGATGGAAACGCAGACCGCCCTTGTAGGGCCCGATTGCAGAATTGAACTGTACCCGATAACCTGTATTGGTCTGTATGTCACCGTTGTCATCCACCCATGTCACCTTGAAAGTGAAAATCCTGTCGGGTTCCACGAGTCTCTCGATGATTCTGGCTTCTTCAAACTCCGGATGCCGGTTATATACATCCTCAATTGTTTCGAGAACTTCCTGCACAGCCTGCAGGTATTCCTTTTCATTTGCATACTTGACCCTGAGTCTGGTCATTATTTCCGATGTGTTCATAAAATGTGATTATTTGCATGGCCTTACGGCCGTTCATTTCATTTGACCTCCCAGACGGATCCGCTTCTGAGGAGGTCGTCCATGCATTTTATGCGGGATTTCCCGGTAACCTCCTCTACCTGTGTCTGGACGGCTTCATCGTATGTCTTGTCCTCCACATCCCTGATGATCCCGAGAGCTACCGGGTAATCTGGGTATTTCATGTCAGCCAGCATCGTGTGAAGGCCGATGTTGTCACTGTGGGCATCATGAGTCAGGATATCGTCTTCAGTGATCCCGTCCTCCCCTATCTTCACTACCTTCAGTCTCAGGCCGTCGAGGACCAGGCCCTTGTCCCTGTCTTTTCCGAAAACCATCTTTTCCCCGTGTCTGAGGACAATCGTCCTGTCGGCCCGGGTAGCCCTGTCGGAAATGGCCTTGTGGGCACCGTCGTTGAATATCACACAGTTTGTCAGCATTTCCATGACAGAAGTGCCCCTGTGCATGGCTGCGGCAAACATTATCTCCTCATTGAGTTTCAGCTCACTGTCAAGGCTCCTTGCGAAGAAAGTGCCTTTGGAGCCCAGAACGAGGCTTCCTGGATTGAACGGCTGCTCCACTGTCCCGTACGGGGATGTCTTGGTGATGGCACCGTATTTTGAAGTCGGGGAATACTGGCCCTTGGTCAGACCGTATATCTGGTTATTGAAAAGAATGATATTCAGATCCACATTCCTTCTTATGGCATGGATGAAATGGTTTCCGCCTATAGCCAGCGCGTCACCGTCACCGCAGGCCTGCCACACCACAAGGCGGGGATTGGCCACCTTGATGCCTGTGGCTATGGCAGTAGCCCTTCCATGTATGCTGTGGAATCCATATGTAGCCATATAATATGGAAGTCTCGAAGAGCATCCGATACCGGACACCACTACAAAGTCCTCCTTTTCACAGCCGAGAGCCTCGCTGACCTTGGGCATGACACGCTGCATCGCCGCCAGCACGGCATGGTCTCCGCAACCCGGACACCATCTTACTTCCTGGTCGCTCTTGAAATCCTGAAATGTATATTTTGTCATGATTGTCGTCCTGTTTAACTATAAAACCTTCTCTATCGCATCCACTATTTCCTGTACAAGGAAAGGCTGACCCTGCACCTTGTTGCACTGCAGGTAGTCATGTCCCGGGAATCTGGCCCTGAGCCAGTCGGCGAACTGTCCGTTGTTCAGTTCGCACACAAGTATCCTGTCGAAGCCGTCAAGCACTTCTCCCGTGTTCTTCGGAAGAGGATTGATATAGTCGAAATGCACCTGACTGACTTCTCTGCCGGCTTTGCGGACTTCATTGACAGCTGACAATATATGTCCGTATGTGCCGCCCCAGCCGACTACGAGAAGTTTTCCTCTGGACGGGCCGTCTATCTCAAGCGGCGGGATGACATCTGCCACACGAGCCACCTTCTCCGCCCTGTTGCGGACCATCAGCTCATGGTTTGCAGGGTCAGACGAAAGCACTCCCTGAGGGGACTTCTCAAGACCTCCGACCCTGTGTTCGAACCCTTTTTCTCCAGGAAAAGCCCATTTGCGGACATAGGTCTTTTCATCCCGGACAAAAGGCCTGAACGGGATATCCGCTTCCGTTGCATAAGGAGGATGTATCTCCGGATAATCTTTCATGGACGGTATGAGCCACGGCTCGGAACCGTTTCCGAGGAATCCTTCGGAAAGGAGAGCCACCGGCATCATGTGTTCCAGCGCCAGTTTGGCAGCCATGAATGCCGCATCGAAACAGTGCGCCGGAGAATGCGCGGCGACTATGACCATAGGGCACTCTCCGTTCCTGCCGTTAAGCGCCTGCGAAAGGTCGGTCTGCTCGGTCTTGGTAGGGATGCCGGTAGAAGGGCCGGCCCTCTGCACATCCACCACCACGAGCGGAAGCTCCGTCATGACTGCAAGCCCGAGCGCCTCCGACTTCAGGGAAAGGCCTGGTCCGGAAGTAGTGGTTACCGCCAGATCACCTGCATAGGCAGCTCCTATGGCGGTACATACTCCGGCAATCTCGTCCTCCGCCTGCATGGTCTTTACTCCAAGATATTTGTGTATGGCGAGTTCTTCGAGGATACCGGTAGCCGGAGTGATCGGATAAGAACCGCAGAAAAGCGGTCTTCCGGATTTTTCGGAAGCTGCGATAAAGCCCCACGCTATGGCCTGGTTGCCGGTGATGTTGCGGTAAAGCCCCTTCTTCATGGCCGCCGGCACTACAGTATATGTATTGGCGATAGCCTGGATATTTGCCGCATAGTTATATCCGTCATTCAGCACCTTGCGGTTCGGGGCTATCAGTTCAGGATGTTTTTTTCCGAATTTCTTCTCAAGATAAGCGTATATGTGTTCGATCGGCCTGTTGTAGATATAGGACGCCATTCCGAGCGTGAACATGTTCTTGCATTTGTGCACGGTCTTCATGTCGAGGCCGCTGTCTTTCAGGCTTTCGGCAGTCAGGGTCGTTATCGGGGCCACTATTATTGTCCTGTCCTCTATCTTGAGTTCCGTAAAGGGATTCCCAGTCCTGAAGCCGGCTTTCGCCATGCCTTCTTCATCGAAAGTATCCTCATCGACCAGAACC
Source organism: uncultured Bacteroidales bacterium (assembly GCA_944326385.1). Classification (GTDB taxonomy): domain Bacteria; phylum Bacteroidota; class Bacteroidia; order Bacteroidales; family UBA932; genus Cryptobacteroides. Next base: position 8,290 of record CALVDT010000016.1, read on the forward strand.
ATGGCGGTACGTTTGAGCCACTTGGCATTTGATTTGAGTGCTGCCGGATTCATGGCTACAAGCATGTCGCAGAAGTCACCCGGCGTGGTGACATGGCCTGATCCGAAATGCACCTGGAAGCCTGAGACTCCGGAGACCGTTCCATGGGGAGCCCTGATTTCGGCCGGGAAGTCAGGGAATGTGGACAGTCCGTTTCCATAGATTGCCGACATGTTCGCGAAAAGCGACCCGGTGAGCTGCATTCCGTCTCCCGAGTCACCCGCAAACCGGATGACGACATCTTCTACATCGATTACTTTGTGTTGCATCTTTACAAAAATTTTAAAATGTTCCAGTCCGTTTATACAAAGGTCACAAATTTATAAAAATTTTTGTTTATCCGTATATATTGTCTCCCGTATACATTGTCTTACTCATCAGCGCTCGTAACTGCTCATCGCGTTCTTCGTCACTGCTCGTCGTATTGCTTACCAATGTTCATCGTATTCCTCGTCACGGCTCATTGTCTTCCTCACCAATGATGCTTATCACCCATCAGACAATGATCTGCAAATGGCACAATCCTTCTGCGACCAGTACCAATATCGCAGCAAAAGTGGTAGTGGTCGCAACAAACAACCCCCGACCAGTACCAAAATCCCAGCAGAAGTGGTAGTGGTCGCTGCAAACAAAACTCGACCAGTACCAATATCGCAGAAAAAGCGGTAGTGGTCGCAACAAACTATCGTCGACCAGTACCAATATCGCAGCAGAAGCGGTAGTGGTCGCAACAAAACATCCCCGACCAGTACCAATATCGCAGCAAAAGCGGTAGTGGTCGCTGCAAACAAAACTCGACCAGCACCAAAATCCCAGAAAAAGCGGTAGTGGTCGCAACAAACCATCCTCGACCAGTACCAAAATCGCAGGAAAAGCGGTAGTGGTCGCAACAAACCATCCCCGACCAGTACCAACATCGCAGCAAAAGCGGTAGTGGTCGCAACAAAACATCCTTGACCAGTACCAATATCGCAGGAAAGACGGTAGTGGTCGCAACAAACTATCGTCGACCAGTACCAACATCGCAGGAAAAGCGGCAGTGGTCGCAACAAAATCAGAGTTGACGGGCTGGGGATAAGGATGTAATTTGATTTCGTGTTGGATTTGCTCGTTGACTCTGCCAAAAAAGCCGGAAAAGGGTGCCCCAAAATAAGTTGGAAAAGCCGGGAAAGACTGTGAAAAGACCGTGGAAGACTATGAAAGACTGTGAAAGACCGGGAAAGACTGTGAAAAGCCGGAAAAGGCTGCCCCCCCAAAAAAAGCCGGAAAAGGCCGGGAAAATGGCTGTGATGTAGGTTTCCTCCGATTTTTTATTATTTTTGCAGATTGTTTGGTCCGTCCTGTGCAAAACGGCGGACGGGAGTATTGCATTATAACGATATTCAGGAATATTTAAAATTATGCTGTTCAGTCTTTTACAGGCAGCCGGGGAAGCCGGGGCCGCAATCGGGGAACTCCCTCAGCAGGAAGTGGTGAGTTATTCATTGTTCGAAATGGCAGTCAAAGGAGGGTGGCTCATGCTCGTACTTCTGGCGCTTTCGATCATAGCGTTCTACATTTTCGGGAAGAAATGGTGGATGATCCGGAAAGCCGGACAAATCGACAGGAATTTCATGAAGGATATAAATGAAATGATCCACGACGGCAAGATAAAGTCAGCCGCAAGCCTTTGCCGGAAATACGATTCGCCTATAGCAAGACTCATCGAAAAAGGCATAGAAAGGATAGGCAGACCTCTGCAGGATATCCAGACCTCGGTGGAGAACGTAGGAAATGTGGAAGTGGCAAAACTTGAGAAAGGACTGCCGATGCTTGCCACAATAGCAGGAGGAGCACCTATGATAGGATTCCTCGGAACAGTCATGGGTATGATCCAGGCTTTCTTCAATATGGCGAATGCCGGCAACAACATCGACATCACCCTTCTCTCTGGAGGTATATACACAGCCATGGTGACCACCGTAGGAGGACTTATAGTAGGTATCCTTGCATATTTCGGCTACAACTACCTGACATCCAGGATATCCGATCTGGTATTCATGATGGAGAGCACCACCATAGATTTCGTGGACATGGTGAACGAGAAGAACCTCAGGGAAGAGTCCGCATCCGGAAAAGGGACTGAAAACCAAGCACTCTGAAAAAATGGCTATAAAGAGAAACACGAAAGTATCGGCTGACTTCTCGATGTCTTCCATGACTGACATCGTGTTCCTGCTGCTTATTTTCTTTCTGGTGACATCCACGCTGATAAACCCTAACGCACTGAAACTCCTGCTTCCGAAAAGTACAGGACAAGTATCTGCAAAGGCCACCGTGAGCGTTTCAGTCAAGGATCACCATGACAACGGCACATACACCTACCATATCAACGGGAACCTGACACCTGTGCGCTTCGACCAGATAGAAAGTGAACTGAACCAGCTGCTCATGACTGAAGAAGATCCGACTTTCTCGATATACTCGGACGAGACGGTTCCGATAGGCGAGATAGTCCAGATCATGAACATAGCCAAGAAGAATCATTATAAGGTAATACTGGCGACATCGCCGGAATAGGAGAAAGGGATGGCTGGATTGGACGACAGGAACCGGTTCGGGGAAGACAAGGCTGCAGTGATAGCGGGGATAGCCCTCGCTACGGTTTTCCATGTCCTGATAATCGCACTCTGTCTGACCAGCGGGCTGAAATACCTCTACCCTCCACCTCCGGAACAGTCCATGCTGGTGGAATTCATCGATGTGGAGCCGGAGATTGAAGTGCCGGAGCAGATCACATACGGCACACAGCCGCGTGCTGCAGATGCGGATCCTGACCAGCCGCTGAACCTTGTCCAGAAATCGGAAGCCCAGATGCAGGGGACAGGAGCGAACGAAGCGCCTGAAGCCACGACAGGGGAAGACGGTGACGTAGAAGTACCTGAACCGCCGAGAAAGGTGGAGATAAACCGCAGGGCACTTTTCCATGCTCCTGAAAACGATACGGACAAAGATACGCTGGCGCCTCAGGCGGCCGACAAGGTGAGCGACGCACTCAAGGCCGGACATGCCCTCGGAAATACGGTGACGGGCAAGACATCGGGAGAACCTGACGCCAAACTGAAAGGCCGGACTGTGGTGGGGACGCTGCCAAAGCCTTCATACAATGTACAGAACAGCGGCAAGGTTGTCGTCGACATACTTGTGGACAGATATGGCAATGTGACAGCCGCAGTCCCGGGAGGTGAAGGAACTACAGTAACCGACAAGACCCTCTGGGAAGCAGCCAGAAAAGCCGCCCTGAACACGCAGTTCAATGTCAAGGCCGATGCCCCTGCCCAGCAGGCAGGAACCATTACATACGTGTTTACGCTGAAATAAATATTTTTACATACTTTATCACAATAGTTCGTTAAAAATCAGCCGAGCCTAAGCGGCTCTGGCAGTAAATAAAATGAGTTCCTTGAAAATTTTGTCAATTAATGTCGTGTCCGGTTTAATGCCGAACACGCAAATAAATCGTTCAA
>CALVDT010000017.1 GCA_944326385.1 uncultured Bacteroidales bacterium
AACATCAGGCTTACGGGTACATTCAATGATCCCGGTTTTCCGAACCAGTGGCACTATTACAACGACGGCAAACTCGGTTCGAAGCATAAATCAGGCGCAGATATCAATGTGGAGCCCGTATGGGAGAATTATACTGTCGGCAGCGACAAGGTCATTGTGAGCGTAGTCGACGGAGGCATTGACCTGCAGCATGAGGATCTGGCAGGGAACTGTGTCAGCGGTAACAGGCAGCATTTCAACTTTGTGGACAATTCATACCAGATAGTCGCACATGACCACGGTACACATGTGGCCGGTACGGTGGCTGCAGTCAACAACAACGGAATTGGAGTCAGTGGAGTCGCAGGAGGAGACCACGCCAAGGGCATCAGCGGGGTAAAACTTCTATCATGCCAGATTTTCAAGACCGATCCGGATGATCCGAGCAAGGATCTCGGAGGCAGCGGGGCTGCAGCTATCGTATGGGGCGCTGATCACGGTGCCGTCATTTCCCAGAACAGCTGGGGATATTCTTATGAAACACAGGAAGATGCTTCAAAAGGTAAGATTGATGCCAGCCTTAAGGATGCCGTAGATTATTTCATACAATACGCAGGTTGCGATGATGACGGGAACCAGCTCCCTGACAGTCCTATGAAAGGCGGAGTGGTGATATTTGCCGCAGGTAATGACGGGTGGCCTTACGGGGCTCCTGCCAACTATGACCCGATAATTGCCGTTGGTTCCATTGCTCCGGATTTCACAAGGGCCTATTATTCCAATTACGGTGACTGGGTTGACATCGCCGCACCCGGAGGGTCAGCGGAATACGATAAGGGACAGGTGTACAGCACGACTCCCGGAAATTCGTACGGATGGATGCAGGGCACGTCCATGGCATGTCCGCATGTGTCCGGAGTGGCTGCATTGCTTGTCTCGTATTTCGGAGGTATCGGTTTTACCAATGAGATGCTTACAGACAGGCTGCTGGGCGGAGCAAACAGCACAGCTCTTGCTCAAAACACTAAAATAGGGCCTCTTATGGATGCTCTCGGTGCATTTACATACGGAGGGACCATCGCTCCTGATCCTGTCACGTCCTATGAGGTTGAAGCCGTATCGAATAACATAGATATGACATGGACAGTCACAAGGGATGAGGATGACAGAAAGGCGTTCGGGTATATTTTAGTCGCAAGCCAGAACAGGTCGTCTCTTGAAAATCCGGACTTCAGGTCGTTGCCTGCCGATGTCACTTCCCGGACAGTGCTTGTCGGCGATCTGAATGTCGGGGACGGAATCAGCGGACGCATTTCAGGTCTTGATTTTGAAAAGACATATTATGTCGGAATCGCTGCATACGACTATAACCGGAATTACTCTGATCTTTCGTCCATAAAGACTGTCACGACTTTGGGCAACAATCCTCCGTCAATAACTGTAGAATATGACGGTTATGTTCCCGGCGAGGTGCTGCAGATAAAGTCTTTTGAGGTAGTCAGAGTACCGGTGGCCGTATCCGATCCTGACGGCCATGAATTCTCGATAAGTCTCGATTCGGGGTCAGAAGCCATGCAGGGTGCGAGTGAGCCGTCTTCCGGTAAATATGTGCTTACCGTTACCGGAAATGCAGCGGAACCGGGGACTTACACAGCCGTCCTGACTGCTACGGACAGTTACGGAGCTTTCACAACGCTTGAATTGCCATATACGATACTGCCTAACCGTGCTCCTGTCATCGTAAAGGACATGGAGAACATGATCTTCACATCCATGGGAGAGAGGACCACCATAGACATGTCGGAATATATCCAGGACCCGGACGGAGAGCAGCTGAAATTCGACATAAGCATTTCAAACCGCAATGTGCTGCATATCAATCCGTCAGGAAACATACTTCATGTGACGTCCTTAGGGTACGGGAACTGCGACGTGACCATCGTCGCTTCCGATTCCCGCGGGGAATCATGCACCCTGACTTTCAGCGTGCTCATAAAAGATCCGTCGTCATCCCTTGAACTGTATCCGAATCCTGTTACGGATTTTCTCAATGTCAGGACAGGAGAGGAAATGGATACCAGAATCAGGATAACAGGTCCTGCCGGACAGACGATTTACGACAGTACAACCCTTGTGAGCGCATTCTCGCCTGCGAAGATAGACATGTCGGGCTGTGCTCCGGGCCGGTATAGCGTGACGGTAACTTATGGAGGCAATGAATTCATCCGCACTGTCGTCAAACTGTAGAACCGCTTAATATGAGAAAAATGAAAAAGAATATAATCAGATTTTTTATTCCGGCATTCTGCTCTGCCATATTGTTCCCTGTTGCCATTTCGGCTGCTCCCGGCGGCGAGGCCATGCCTTTTACCCGTGTGGTACGCGATCCTGTCGCTGCAGCCATGGGAGGTACAGGGGTAGTATCGACTTCTGCATCGGCCTTTGCATCTTTCCGGAATCCAGCCGCAATACCGTATGCCGGAAATACGTTTGATGTCGCTGCCGGTTACATGAACTGGCAGCCTTCCGCATCTCCCGTACAGGATATCAATGCAGGCGCTTCATGGAACATTGCCGGCAAATTCGGTATTGCTCTTGGGTTTTCATACGGGCTGTGTGAGAAATACGACATCATGGATGCTTCGGGGACGGCTGTCGGCTCGTTCTCTCCGTCACAGGTGCAGGCCAATCTCGGCTTGGCATGGAAGTTTCTGCCGTTCCTGTCATTGGGTGCAAATGTAAAATATCTCGGGAACACTTTGGTTGAAGGGAAGTCCTATGGGGCCGTAGCCTCCGATATTTTCCTTATGACCAAGGTGGCCGGGCTGAAGGCAGCCGTGGGTGTGTCTTCTTTAGGCAGCAAGGTAAAGTCGGCTTCTGGGGCAGGTTTCTCTCTGCCGGCCTCCGCAACGCTCGGACTCGGCTATGGTATAGGACTCGGGAAGAAGCATGCGGCAGAGGTTCTCGTCGATGCCGACTACTATTTCAGCGGGGCGTTTTCTGCTTCTGCTGGAGCAGCCTATACATACAATGACCTTGTCTCTGTCCGTGCAGGATACCGCTACGGAGGGAAGTCCGTCATCCCGTCGTTTGCCTCGGTCGGTGCCGGAGTGAAGTTTTGGGGAATCCATATCGATGTGGCTTACATCATCGCTGCGGGAACCTCTCCGCTCAGGAATACCTTCGACGTCGGGCTCGGATACAGTTTCTGACGGATTCTGAATGCGAAACTTGCGTGGATATCCGTAAAATGATTAAATTCGCAAAAAATTATAATTGTCATGATACTATCTGCTCCTATTTCAATATCCGAATTGTCAAAGATTTCGGCCGAATATTTCGGAGATATGGTAAAGGCGGTTGTCGATGTGGATAAAAAGAAGATTGCAGT
>CALVDT010000018.1 GCA_944326385.1 uncultured Bacteroidales bacterium
TGCCACTACGGAAAATGCCTTGAAGCATATAGACTTTGCTGAAGCAAACAATATCGACGGTGTCCTGTTCGAGGGCTGGAATCAGGGCTGGGAAAGCTGGGGAGGCCGTCAGCATTTTGATTATTGCAAGCCATATCCTGACTTCGAGAAAAGCGCATGGCAGTGCTGCAAGATCGGAGCCGGCCCGGTTCCGATCGGGACTTCCGAAGGCTGGCTCATGTTCTATCACGGGGTGCACAGGACATGCCTAATGTCTGCTTCCCGTGCGCGGCTCTTCATGATCCAGCCACCGGACGCATTGCAGTCTACTACGGGTGTGCCGATACGGTAGTAGGCCTTGCTTTCGGCTATATACCTGAAATCATTGACTTTACTTGCGAACACAGTATATTGTAACCGACTGTGTTTTCCGTCATTCCGAGCGTCTCGCCTGTCATCCCGAGCGAAGTCGAGGGATCTGCCAATAAGTGATTCCTTAGGTGGGTTGCATTTCGGATTGGAATGACTTATATTTGCAACAGTGAGGGAATCCAATGCCCCCAAAAGACCATACTGACTTATAACCTGTTATCATGATTCGAACAGCCTTTCCCATCCTTTTCCTTCTGCTGATTGCATTCCCTGTCAAAGGACAGGATACTGAACCATCCACCGGACTGCTTCTGTCCGGCCCTGAGCATGTCACGCCGAAACCATGCAGTCATGAGCTATTTGACGGGAGTTTCAGCGTCACCGACGGCATCGAATATTTCATAATGACCGGAGGAAACATCGAGGACACGGCAGATCTGGAAGCAGAAATCGCCGCCCTGCCATTCAGAACGGCAAAAGCCGGGAACCGTAAAGATGCTGGAATACTCATTTCCATAGGCACAAGCCGTCAGGGTACCGTCCCGATGTCGGATGAAGCATATGTCTTGAATGTGAAACCGGACGGAATCCGCATTGAAGCCAGGACTGCGGCAGGAGCATTCTATGCCTTGCAAAGTCTGATCCAGATGACCGGACAATCCAGACATATCAGATGCTGCATGATATCCGACTATCCTCGATTCGGCTACAGAGGACTGCACTTCGATGTATCGAGACATTTCCGGTCGAAGGAATTCCTCATGAAACAGATGGACGCCATGGCACTGGTCAAGCTGAACAGGATGCACCTGCATCTGACAGACGCGGCCGGATGGAGACTCGAAATAGACGCATATCCGCGTCTTACGGAATTCGCCGCATGGAGACCATACAGGAAATGGTCCGACTGGTGGACTTCAGGCAGGGATTACTGCGAAGCCGGAACGCCTGGAGCATATGGAGGGTATTATACGGGAGAAGACATCAGGGATATCCTTGATTACGCCAGAAGAAAGCACATTGAAATAATACCGGAGATAGAAATGCCCGGACACAGCGAAGAAGTGATTGCCGCATACCCTGAATTATCCTGCAAAGGGCGGCAATACGGCTCCAGCGACTTCTGTCCCGGGAAGGAAGAGGTATTTTCCTTCCTTGAAAATGTTCTGGATGAAGTCATGGCTCTTTTCCCGTCGGAATATGTCCACATCGGAGGAGACGAAGCTTCAAAGGCAAACTGGAAAGACTGTCCCGACTGCCGGAAACGCATGCAGGAGGAAGGTCTGGCCGACGTGGATGAGCTTCAGAGCTATTTCATACACAGGATAGGGGAATTCGTGAATTCAAGGGGCAGGAAAATAATCGGATGGGATGAGATCATGCAGGGCGGACTTGCTCCTGATGCCACAGTCATGTCATGGCGGGGCACAGAAGCCGGACTCTCGGCTGCTAAGTCGGGTCACGATGTGATCATGACACCGAATGCGTATTGCTATCTGGATTACACTCAGGATGCACCGTTCAAGGAACCGGTATCCATCGGAGGCTACGTACCTCTGGAAAAGGTCTATTCATACGAACCTGTCGGACCGGATATGGACGGTACTGCCATATCCCATATCTTGGGACTGCAGGGCAATCTTTGGTCAGAATACATCACGGAAGACAGCAAAGCCGAATACATGTACTATCCGAGAGCTTTCGCGATAGCGGAGACAGGCTGGAGCAGGGCGGAGGACAAGGATTTCACTGACTTCCGGCGCAGGGCTCTCGATCTGACGGAAATGCTCGGGAAGAAAGGCTATGACACTTTCGATCTCGAGAACGAATACGGGGAACGGAAAGAAAGTCTCAGTCCGCTGAAGCACATAGCCGTAGACGCTGCAGTGGATTACTCCGCGCCGTATCACCGCCAGTATCCTGCCGGTGGAGAAAAGTCGCTTACAGACGGTCTGCCCGGAGGCTGGTCATACGGTGACGGCAGATGGCAAGGCTTTCTGTCCGACATGGATGTCACTGTGGATCTCGGATGCATCAAACCCGTCCATTACATAGGCGCCACGTTCATGCAGGTCAATTCTGTGGAGATCTACCTTCCCGAAAAAGTACTGGTATCGGTTTCCGAAGACGGGCAGGCATTCCGCCCTGCCGGAGCAGTGTACAGAGATTTGCCGTACACTGCCGACGGGCTGTATTTCAGGACATACGGACTTGTCTGCGATGAAAACTGCCGTTTCATCCGGCTCCATGCCGTCAGATCCGGCGAGAAAAGAGGATGGCTGTTCACTGACGAGATAGTGGTGAACTGACAACAAGCTGCGCGTGACAGGCATCGTTCGCACGGTAATGAGGAGCGTACATGCACTCCACTTCCGTTACCGGGCTGGAGAAGACTCCTGACTGTGTCACAATCATGGTCTCGGTCAGAATCGTGTTCTCCTCCGCCAGGACATCCATGTACCATATGCTTCTGTCCGCCTTTACCTCCCTGTAGGAATACGGGGTGAAATAACGGACGGAAGAAACACCCGGACGAGGCCGTACCTGCACACCGTAATATCCGGAAAGCTGGTTTTCCGGTCTCATGGAAGCGTATCGCGGAGCGGAAAAACGTACGAAACTGCGGTTTTCCTCACTCCAGAGTTCGTATACGGCAAGCACCTTGTCACCAACGCGGAGCGTGTCCCCGATCCCGATTTCCCTGAACCCCGGGAACTCGGCATTCCCGTCACCTGCTGGATCTTCCACAAGATATCTGCATTTCACCGAAATACCGTTGCCTGCAGGCTTGATTTCCCGGAAAGGTTTCATGTATTTCTTTGTCAGGACCAGCACCTTTGAGGCAAGCAGTTCAGGAGAACCGTCCATGACTGCATCCAGGGCAAGCAGATATGCCGGATCATCATCCCATGACTGGGTCTCTTTCTGCACCATGATCCAGAGCCTGATACCGTCGGCTATGCCGGAAGCTTCGGCATCACCTGCAAAAAGACTGTAATCCGTGAAAAGCCTGCACAGCACCGAGTGCGCATAAAGCTCGTTTTCAAGCAGGCCGCGGAACGGCATCACCGCATTCGGGAAATACTTGCCGCCGGAACGGTGGTCTACGGCATATTCCTTCATGGACGACATATACCTGTCGAGACTGGATGACAGTCTGCCGTTGGCCTTCAGGTTGATCGAACTGAAAAATGTGTTCCCTGAGGCATTGCCGTCGGACAGGAACTCCAGCAACGTGATTGCCCTGCGGGCCTTGAAATGGATAAGCCCGGACTGGTCGGCATCCTTCGCATTGAGATAATTCCTGACCCGCTTTGTGAAAGCCTTCAGTTCCTTGCGTCCAGGATCCGCTGACAGAGGGATGGAATTATATACGGAGCGGATGTACAGATACTGCCGGAAATCCAGGTCTCCAGCCCACAGGGCCAGTCTATCACCGGAGAAATAATATCTGTCGAGATATGCGACAGCCTTCCGGGCGGCAGCTGAAAGAGGAGAATCTTCCTGTATGAGATTTTTCCTTTCCATTATGGATATGTACTCCAGCACCACAGCCGTGACTACAGGCGATGTCTGTCCCCCGCGGAGCCATGCGAATCCTCCGCCAGCATTCTGATATGACAGCAGTTCCTCCATCAGCAGGGTGCATGAGTCGCATTCCGCTGTCTCGTGTCTCATCCGGTGGGTCAGAAGCGATGACAAACTGGCTGCCGTCACGGAAATTACATCAGGAGAGGATGTCCGGATCTTCTCCGGGATGGCTTCACCGAGCATATCGGCAATGGATATTTCATCAGAGACTGCACCATGCCCTGATACATTCACGAACTGCTCCATGAGAGCATTGTAAAGCGAATCCCGCGACATTCCGGCAAGGAGCAGTGACGAATGCGACTCATAGAGTGTCTGGACAGGAGCCGAGACAGGGATTGTCACGAAAAGACCATCCGAAACGCCGTCCGATGCTGAATAAATGACCTTGATTCCCAATGTGTCAGCATCTTCAGGAACTTCGATGCTGAAGAGGTCGGAGACGGCTGCCCCTGATTCTATCCTTGCCGGATGGCTTGACACGAGCAGCGGTGAAGTCTCCTCATGGTCACTTCCACCGTAGAGATACATGGACAGCGTCCCTTCCGAATCATTTTCAGATACATTCGACAATGCCACCTGAAGGTCATACCTGTCACCGGAATACAGATAAGCCGGCGGCACCACTGAGACAGACACCGGAAGCGTGACCATCATTTCCTTCCGCAGGACATTGTTGTTCATGGACTTGTCGTGGGCAAACAGCGACACGTAATATGTCGACAGCTTGTCACCGGCTGTAAAATCGAAAGATATCCGGCCATTCCCGTCAGAGCGCAGGAAAGGATAGAAAGCCAGGACTTCGGTGAAATCTTCCCTTACATCCGGTTGGACTGCACCGGTGACTGAAGAAGATTCCTCAATGACGGCATTCCCGAAAGCATCCGTAGCGGCATCGGTCTTGTTCAAGCGAGGAGAGGCCGACTTCAACGCAGTGAACCATAACGAACCTCCGCGTCCGGATATGGTTCCGGACGAATATGACCCGTAAATATAAGGTGTTACGGAATACGGCAAAACCCTGTTCCATATGTTGGCACGTATTGTCCCGGTAGTCATGTCGAAGACAGAGACCGCGCATTCCACTCCTGGCAAAGTCTGTATCTCGTAATGGCATATTGTTCCCGGATAAGCCTTGTCCACAAAACGCGAGAATGCCAGAGGAAGGGCCAGACCGGAATTCCGGCGGATGAAATCATGTTCAAAGGTATAAGCATTGCCGTTCCTGAAATAAAGGATCTTTATCAGTACATTGTCCGGATATTCATCCTTGAAATCATACGACAAAGTCATGAGTGATCCTTTTTCACCGCAGACACCGGACAGGTGGACCATTTCGGACAACAGACATTTCCCGTGATCCCCGACAATCTGTATGACAGCCCAAACCGGACCGGCCGCCGCCCCGAACTGGAAGCGGATATCATCCGATTGAAGGACCTTGAAAAAGTTCTCGTAAGGGCTGTAGAGAGACTCGTCCGATTCCGCAGTCTTCACTATGTCACAGACACAGGCACCTGTACGGCCTTCGATTTCCACAGAGGCTTTGATACGGTATGTGGCAGACGGCCAAGACGACAGGTCTATCCACACCTTGTCTCCTGTAACAGCCTCTCCCGAAGTCACAAGACTGTCCCCGCAATATATGTCATAACTTATCTTTTCTCCGGGTACCGGATCGTATCCGGCATTTTTCAGGACAAACGACAGGACGGCAAAATCGCCCTCGACTGCACAGATGTCATATGCGACTCCGGAAGCCCCGGTATCATTTCTCTGGGCAGCGGAACGTGTAACGGTGGCGTCAGCCTTGTTTTCCACCTCAATATCGAGATGGAAATCATCTATGACCACCCCGTCGGAGAACTCATGGGTCTCCCCTGTCGCATCGGTCACCTTTACCTCGACCTTGTAATACAGGTAACCGGAATCACCGTCCCCGTCACCTGCGGCAAAATCGATCGAGAAAGTGCCGTCGGAAGCAGGATAAAGCTCCCCTTCATATTTTACTTCATTCCATAACGACACCCTGTATGTCACGGATGCAGCGGCAAGAGACTGGCCTGCATAGCTCTTTATGCGCCCTTTGACAGTCACTGTATCGCCCGTAAAATAAATCTTGTCCGACTGTTCGAACGATGCAGTAAACGTCGGGAGTACGAATTCATCGACGGTCACGGCGGTGCTTGCAAGCACCCTGTCATCCGACTTGACACAAAGGGTGAACCTGCCGTTCATCCTGGCATCCGGAAGCCTGAATGAACCTGCCACGGAACCGTAACCGTTTGTCGTCAGCGTATCTGCAGACACGGTTTTTCCCGTGGCATCCACCAGTTCAGTCACTGCCATTGTGTTGCCGTCACATACCTTATAGCGTGTCCTGGCCCAGCCGGCTGCCGTCCTGTCCTTCCAGATCTCGTACAGCACTGCCTTGAATTTCAATGTATCCCCAGGGTTGAAAGCCGCCCTGTCTGTAAGAAGGACAGCGGAAAGAGTCTCTGCCGGAGACGTATCCTGCCTGATGTCCCGCAGCCAGACATATTCTTTTCCAGTCTTTCTGGATATCCCGTCCGAAGAATCGTACAAACATTGCAAGTATATCCTGTCGGCTTCTTCAGGAAGAGAGGCATCGATAAGAGTGAAACCGTCGAAGGAAATATCCGGAAGGACGCGTATAAGACTGTCCCTGTAATATATTTGCACATCCGCCTTCTCTACCGGCCTGCCGCTTCTGAAATCCGCAAGATAGACCGCAAGGCCTTTGTCCTGTATCTGCCAGGCCATGGAAATGGTGTATCTCTCATACCTGAAAGAGGTTTCGACATCACCGCTGCGGCAGATTATCCGATAGTTCCCGTCATCAATGACAGGGAGTGCAAGCTGCAATGTATCTGGCACATAATAGCTTCCGGCCCTGTTCTGCAAGGAGGAACTGTATACCAGGGTGCTGTCTTCAGTACGGATCTCGACATTCACTTCAGGAAGATTCTGCAAAGCTATCCGCAATGTGTCCGTATCATCGATGACCTCAGCACGGATCCGGCTGAAATCCATTCTCTTTATCAATTCAGCAGGATATGTGCAGAAACCGGTCAGCGAGGCTTCTTCCTTCATCGCTTTCCTCGCCTTCTCAAAATCGGTGCACCGGCTGCGCAATGCAGCATATTCACCGGCATCCGCACCCTCTGCTTCCATCCTGTCGAAATCCATCCTTATCAGTTCCTGCTCCGCAAAAAGCCGGACTGCCTTCCCGCTGTACTTGTCTGCAAATGCTTCGAGTCCCTTCCTTTTCAGGCCGGCACTGTCGGCATGAGTCCGCATGATCCCGAGGAATTCCAGATAAGCCGCCTCGGGATAACGTCCTGTATAGTACGATGAAAGAGTTCCGGCCGCCAAATCGAAATTCCCGGAATCAGTGCCGGCAGACCGTGACGGTGCATACAGATACCATCTCATCAATGCCGACCAGAGAAGATATTCATAGTCATTGGAGATGCCTGCAGCAATCCCCTCCGGAAGCCGGCTGTCCCTGATATATCTGTCCTCGGTGTAGAAACGGGAATTATGCCTGTCCTTCAGACCTGTCTCTCCCGCGATTTCCTCCACTGCAGGGATCTCCGCAAGACGAGGATATGTGTCAGAGAAATTCCATGTCACGACAAGGTCGCCATAGTCTGCAATCCTCTTTCCCAAAGTGCCGGTCTCTGCATTGAACCGTTTCCAGTCGAATGCCCTGACAGCGTCCCTGTATTTCCTTACGGCATCATAGAAATCCCATGACAATCCTTTCCTTTCAGACTTCCCAATGATTCTCTCAAGCACATCAGCCTGTGTCTGAGGAAGATCCTTCTCCACTGCTTCACCGTATTCCTTCCAGTCCTTGATAAGGACATGTCCGTCATCATCCGTTTTCACTGTTCCTGCATATGCCCCCTGGACGGTCATCAACAACGACACCAGCACTGCCATACTTCCGGCAATTGCTGGAAATGATTTGTTCCGAGAAATGTTCATAATCCAAAAAATAAAATTCCTGTCAATCCCGGACAGGGAACCTGCCTGCGGCTTCTGCCACCACATACGTACTTCCTCCGATATAGACCAGCGGTCTGGCGGACGGATCGGTGCGCTTCATTTCCATGGCGGCCGAAACAGCTTTATCCACAGCCTCTTCCACGCAGGACGAGCTTTCCGCCCCCGGGTTTTCCCTGCCCGAAGATATACAGAACGTCAAATATCGTTCCAGCAGGTCGCCTGCCGGCAGTGCCCTGCTGCCGGAAGCATTGGTGAAGATATATGCTGCCCGTTCCGGCATCAGAGGGAAGATAGCGTCTATATCCTTGTCGGCAGCAGCGCCATAGACTATGATCAGGTCTGTACATACCCCGGTCCGGACGTATTTTTCAAGCTGGGAGAAATTATATTTCAGTCCGTCAGCATTGTGGCCTATGTCGGCTATGACCATAGGGTCGGAACAGAGTTTTTCCCATCTGCCGTGGAAATCCATCCTGGCTGCCGTATGCTCTATGGCTGTCACGATGGCATTGTCCGGATTCCAGACATCCCGGGCATCGCGGAGACTGGCTGACAGGCCGGTGAAAAGAGGGGCGGCGGCAACGGATCCGGCGGAGCCAAGCACGTCAAGTGCCGCAAGGACTGTCCTGAGGTTCCTGCGCTGATAGCTGCCCTGAAGGTCCATGCCGGCAAGCATCCTGTCATGGTATTTCCACAGTGTCGGTTCTGTCTTGTCCGCAAAGACAAGAAGAGACATTATTCTGCGTCTGTCGCCCATGTATTCAGGATCGGAAAGATTGGTGTACAGCACCTTATGCTCAAAAACCTGCTCTGTCTGCGGGTCGGACTCCCCTACCACGGCCGGCACCCGGGGCTTGATGATCCCCGCTTTCTCGAAGGCTATCTCTCCGAGGGTATCGCCAAGCATGTCACAGTGGTCGAGTCCGATATTGGTGATTATGCTCAGGACCGGGGAAATGATGTTCGTGCTGTCGAACCTTCCTCCGAGTCCCGTCTCTATGACCGCGGCATCCACATTACGCCTTGCGAACCAGTCGAAGGCCATCATCGTCGTAATCTCGAAAAAGGACAGGTCAAGATGATCGAAGGTACTGCCCCATCCGCCGACAAAATCCATGACCTCCTCCTTTGTGATATATTCTGTCACGGCATTGCTGTCGTGTCCGTCAAGAATTCTCATCCGCTCCCTGAAATCCAGGATGTGCGGAGAAGTGTACAGCCCGGTCCTCAAGCCGGATGCCGCAAGGCAGGAAGCAAGCATGTTGGAGACGGAACCTTTTCCGTTTGTCCCCGCTATATGGATTGCAGGGTATTTCCTGTGCGGATGTCCTGTCAGTTGGTCGAAGAACAGCATGTTGTCTATCCCCGGCTTGTAAGCCTTGCTACCTGCCTTCTGGAAAGAGGGAAAGCGGACAAAAAGCCTGTCCAGCATCTTCGAATATGCCTCATCATCAAATTCCATTTCACTCGGGTTTACGAAACAGTTTCTAAAATTGCACAAAAATAAGAAGTTTTGTAACTTTACGGAAATTGTTTTTCTATGAAACGCTCGGTATCAGCCTTGCACTCGTCATATATCATTGACGGAAGCCAGATGGACTACACACCAGCCCAGATGCTGGACGATTGCATGCCGGGAAAGCAGCAGGAAGTATCCGCGGATACGGTCTATGACAGCATAATAGATGAAATCGCAGACCCGGTCCTGAAGAAGACTGCCTACAACCCGGACCGGATACAGGAATACACGGAGAATATCCTGAAAACCGGAAAAACCGCTGCAAGAGACGCTGCCGCCTTCCCTAAATCTTTCTGCAAACGCCGGATAGCCGACACCCTGCTGTCTGCCATATGGAAAAAGGGACATTTCACTCTCGAGGACCTGAGGATTCAGGCTTCGTGGAAATGGGACTGCAACCCGCTGGGAAACATGGCGGCTTTCTATTTCTCCGCCGAAGCTGCAGGAAGTTACCTGTTTGACCTCGGAATCAGGCTTGAGGGGTATTCATTCGAAAAAAGCCAGAGCCTTTCGGAAATACGCTTCAGCGTCTCGGTGGAAGACAGCAAAGACGAACAGGAAGACAACGAGTACGATTTCTTCAACGAGAAAAGTCCCAGGAAAATGGCCTGCTGCTGGATGGCGGATGATCTGAAGTGCGGGAAATCCCTCCTGAAAGACCCGGATTCATGGCTGATATACATTCCTTTTGACACCTGCGAATTCAGGCTCGGGGATTCCCTGTTGGAAAAGACAGCCGGCCCGAGCGGTGAACCTGCCCCGGAAATACAGGATCCGGACTATTTCATCGACTGCTATGAAGTGGTGCGGGAGCTCGTCGAGGACGGGATAGTGGTTTCCGGCACATCCTCGGGTGAAGGAGGACTTGCAGCGGCAGCGGCTTCAATGTGCGGGGATGCAGGAATAAGCATCGACATAAGCGGGATTGAACGGGCGTCTGGAGAAACCGACATTGTCAGGATATTGTTCTCGGAGATCCCGGGAGTTCTCATCCAGATCAGAGACCAGGACTATGATTACGTCGACTCCCAGCTTCTCCTGCAGGATATAGCGTATTTCCCTCTCGGTCATCCTGACCGCAGTCCAGGCGCTTTCTCCGTTACACACGGGCACAGGCCGGGGGTTTCCGACATACTCGCGGCTCTGATACAGGGGCATTATTCCGAGGGAGAGGACTGAAAACCGAAGAATCCAGACAGGCACAAACACTCATTGAATATGGATACAAATTCTGAAACAGGCCGGAAGAAAGACAAGAAACCGAAGATCTTTGTATTGGACACCAATATTATCCTTCATGATTTCAAGGCCATAAGGAAATTCCAGGAGAATGACATCGTGATCCCGATGGCTGTACTTGAAGAACTCGACAAATTCAAGAAAGGAAACGACAACCTCAGTTTCAATGCGCGCGGATTCATGAGGGAACTCGACAAGCTGAGCGGGAACGGCCTTTTCGGGAGTGACGGTGTGCCGATAGGGAAAAACCTCGGGAAAATCAGGATAGAACTGAACCATCCGTTTCCTGAAGATCTCAAGGACTGTTTCCAGGACGACACGCAGGACCACAGGATTCTGGCGACCGCGATATGGGTCAAGAGCAAGCACCCGGACAGGTTCGTGGCACTCGTCACAAAGGACATAAACCTGAGGATGAAGTCGAAGGCGGTCGGCATGGAGGCTCAGGACTATCTGACGGACAAGATAGACGAGGCCAAGGTCGAATATACCAAGAACGAGGTCATAGTCATGGAGAACCCGGAATGGGAAACCGTGCAGGGACTTGTGAACGGCCATGGCAGCATCCCGTACAAAAATCTGCAGAAGGAGATGCCGCAGCCTAACCAGCTTTACAAGTTCAGGATAGACAAAGGCGGGAATACATCGAACATCTGCGCCCGCTACGACAGCAAGAGCCGGAACATAGTGCTTGTCAAATCAAGGTATGCATACGGGATATCGCCACGGAACGATGAGCAGAAGTTCGCCCTCGACGCCTGCCTCAACCCCGACATACAGCTGGTATCCCTCACCGGAGGCGCCGGCACAGGCAAGACGCTTCTCGCCCTGGCTGCAGCCCTGGAACAGGAAAGGGAGTTCGACCAGATCATACTTTCCAGACCTACGGTAATTCTCGGAAACCAGGAGATCGGTTTCCTCCCGGGCGATCAGAAGAGCAAGATGGGACCTTTCATACAGCCTCTGATGGACAATCTCGATGTCATACGCAGATGTTTCAAGCCAGGAAGCAAGCAGGCCATGAAAATAGATGCCATGCTCAAGGACGAGAAACTTCTAATATCACCTCTCGCATACATCAGGGGACGGAGTCTCGGAAAAGTGTTCTTCATAGTGGACGAAGCGCAGAACCTGACACCACATGAGATCAAGACCATAATAACACGTGCAGGGGATTATACGAAGATTGTGTTCACGGGAGACATATTCCAGATAGACCAGCCATATCTGGACATGTATTCGAACGGTCTCACTCACCTCGGGGAGAAGCTGTCCGGACAGCCGCTGTTCGAACATATCAACCTGACAAAAGGGGAGAGGAGCGAATTGTCCGAAATAGCAAGCAAATTATTGTAATAAAGGAAAATTTATGCTATTTTCGCACACATTTCTTAGAAAATCCTATAAACATTCTAATATTTAATTTTCTTATGGAAGATAACAAGAAGAGAGTCTACCGCTTCGGAGGCAAAACAGCTGAAGGAGACGGCACTATGCGTAATCTGCTCGGCGGAAAGGGTGCAAATCTTGCGGAAATGTGCAGGCTGAACATCCCGGTTCCTGCAGGATTCACCATCACCACCGAATGCTGTGCGGAATATTATCAGCTCGGAGGCGGCTATACTGATGCGCTGAAAGCGGAAGTGACAGAGGCAATGAGAGCCACTGAGAAGATAATGGGCATGAAATTCGGGGACAAGGACAATCCGCTCCTCGTCAGCTGCCGTTCAGGCGCCCGCAGTTCTATGCCGGGCATGATGGATACCATTCTGAACATAGGACTCTGTTCGAAGACTATTCCAGGCATGATCAAGAAGACCGGAAACCCGCGTTTCGTCTATGACGCCTACCGCCGTCTCATCATGATGTACTCGGATGTGGTCATGGAGAAGGCTGAAGGAATCGAGCCTGCCGACGGACAGGGCATCCGCCAGCAGCTTGACAGGATGATGGAGGAGCTGAAAAAGGAAAAAGGCTATAAATCAGACACCGACATTAGCGCGGATGAACTGAAGGACCTTTGCGGCAAATTCAAGGCAAAGGTGAAGGAAGTGCTCGGAGTCGAGTTCCCTGACTCTGCCGAGGAACAGCTCTGGGGCAGCATCGGCGGTGTGTTCAAGTCATGGAACGGCAAGCGCGCCATAGCATACAGGAAGATTGAAAGGATACCTGACGATTGGGGGACAGCTGTGAATGTGCAGTCCATGGTATTCGGAAACATGGGGAACACTTCCGCCACAGGTGTGGCATTCTCAAGGAATCCTGCCAACGGAGACAACAAATTCTACGGAGAATGGCTCATCAACGCACAGGGCGAAGACGTCGTAGCCGGCATCAGGACACCTAATCCGCTGAACGAAGCCACGAAGAATCCTCACAACGCCAATCTCGAATCCCTCGAAAAGGCCATGCCGGATGTATACAAGGAACTCGATTCCATCAGAGTGCATCTGGAGAGCCATTTCCGCGACATGCAGGACATAGAGTTCACCATACAGGACGGCAAGCTCTGGATGCTCCAGTGCCGTATAGGCAAGAGGACAGGTCTGGCTGCACTGAACATGGCCATGGACATGCTTGAGGAAGGCATGATAGACGAGAAGACAGCCGTTATGCGTGTCTCCCCTGCCCAGCTCGACGAAATCCTTCATCCGATCCTCGATTCATCTTCCGAGAAAAAGGCCCAGGTGATAGCAAACGGTCTTCCTGCAAGTCCGGGCGGGGCTGTCGGAAAAGCCGTCTTCACTTCCGAGGCTGCCATGAAGGCCAACGCCAAAGGTGTCAAGACCATTCTGATCCGCGAAGAGACTTCTCCTGAGGACGTGGAAGGCATGCGCGCAGCAGCCGGTATCCTCACCCAAAGAGGAGGTATGACATCACATGCTGCGCTTGTGGCCCGCGGCTGGGGCAAATGCTGCATCGTGGGATGCGAGAGTATGCATATCGACCTTGACAAGAAAGTGGCCAGATTCAAGAGCGGTGTCGAGATCCATGAAGGAGACATCGTCAGTCTGAACGGAGCCAAAGGTTATGTCTATGCAAGCGAAATAGATACGATGGACGCTTCCGAGAATCCGCGTTTCATCAAGTTCATGAGCATTGTAGACAAATACCGTAAGATCGGTGTAAGGACAAATGCGGATACTCCTGAGGACGCGCAGAGAGCCCTCAGTTTCGGAGCTGAAGGTATCGGTCTGTTCCGTATCGAGCACATGTTCTACGGCAAGAATGCAGAGACCCCTCTCGCCAAGCTCCGCAAGATGATCCTTTCCAAGACAGACGAGGAAAGACGGGCTGCACTCGATGAGCTTGAGCCATATATCAAGGCTTCAGTAAAGGGGACAATGAAAGTTATGGACGGCAAGCCGGTGACATTCCGTCTGCTTGACCCGCCTCTCCACGAATTCGTGCCGCAGACCAAGGACAAGAAAGAAGAACTGGCCCAGGAACTCGGCATCAGCGAAGGTGAAATCGAGAAGAGGGGCGAATCCCTGCATGAGGTCAATCCTATGATGGGACACCGCGGAGTACGTCTTCATGTGACTTATCCGATGATTTCAGAGACCCAGTTCAAGGCTATATTCACGGCAGCTGCCGAACTTCAGGAGGAAGGTCTGCATCCTATGCCTGAAATCATGATACCTGTGACTGTGTCCCAGAGAGAGCTTAAATTCCAGAAGGCCATCTGCGTCAAGGTGAAGGCTGAGGTAGAGGCCGCTACAAACCAGCACATTGATTACAAGTTCGGTACGATGATCGAGATTCCTCGCGCAGCATTGACGGCAGACAGGATGGCAAAGACGGCAGAGTTCTTCTCGTTCGGCACCAATGACCTGACCCAGATGACGTTCGGATTCTCAAGGGATGATGTCGGGACTTTCATGGGAGATTATCTCGGGAACAAGATTCTCGACAGCGACCCGTTCCAGACTCTGGATACCAAGGCCGTCGGCAAACTGATCGATTATGCCGTTGAATCCGGCCGTGAAACCCGCCCTGATTTGAAATGCGGCATCTGCGGCGAGCACGGCGGCGATCCTGCTTCAGTGGAATTCTGCTACAAGATCGGCCTGAACTATGTTTCCTGCTCACCGTTCCGCGTGCCTATCGCCCGCCTCGCCGCGGCGCAGGCTGCAATCAAGGCAGAGGCAGGGAAGTAATTGATTACAAAACATAAGATTTGGCTTAAGGAGATGGAGGCTCAACGGTTTGGAGGGTCTCCATTTCTATTTTTATTGGGAGTATCCAAAAGATGCGACTTATCGCAACAGCGATTAATCATCTACCAGTACCAATATCGCAGGGAAAGTGGCAGTGGTCGCAGAGGTTTTATATGCGCAATAAAGAAAGTTGGTAGAGAAAATAAAAGAGGGTGGGGCAAAAGGGTACTTTCTGCGTTATACTTGATTCGAAAATCCTCATGTATACCTTCGGTTTTCTTATCTTCGCAGGCCTTGAAATTCCACCTTTTGACCCACCCTCTTCTTATAAGCTATTTTACTGCTGAGGCCCGTATGACGAGTATGCAGGTGCAAGAGTGAATGTAGAGAAGTCCCCGCCTTCAAATGGGTCTACAGAAAGCTTTGTGAATGTATTATCTACATGTCCCGCAGCCGGTGTAAACCCATTGTCCTGGAATACTCTGAAAGTACGCTTTATCTCATCTGTCGGCAACTGATAAGATATATTGTCGGTACAATTTGCCATTTCCGGATAAGTACCTCCGGTTACAGGACGCAAGAAATTCGGGTATAATGCACTAGAATGAAAAGCATCAATCGACTGGTTAAAATATATCAGGTTCTTTGTAACAGTAACATTATCAAGACCCTTTACGATACCTGCCGATGTATTCGTATTAGCAAGATTGACAAGAATATTATTACTGATATTCAATTCATTAATCTCTAGAAGACAGTTATTTGAATTTGAATTTATAAACCTGAATGTTTGGGCTACACCATCATCGCAATGCAGAATATTGTTGCTTAAATTGAATTTACTGATTGTATACAGATTCGTGCCAGCCGTAAGAATATACCTGTTGGTTGTCCCTGCAGGAATCGTTATATTGCAATCGATGATATTCAATTCATTTATAGTCGTACCTTCAGAAGAAATCTGAATTAATGCGAAATCATTCCTCATAGTTATATCGCAATTACTTAAGGTCAATTCGCCGAATTCTGAATTTGCCGCAAATCCGATATTTACGGCACTACCCTTATTAACACTGTTAGGCATATCTATATTAAGATTATGCAGGACTAATCTTGAGTTCCCAGTTTCAGAAGCAGCAAGATTGGAACCGGTTCTGATCACATGCGGCTTATTCTCAGGATCGACACCTATCACAACTATATCGCCGGCATTACCTATCGATAAAGGCGCAGTCTGGTCTTTAAGATCAATAAAGAAAATCTTTCCGTCACCGTTTGTCTTCGATGTATTGTATATTGACGAAGCTGTAGTAGTAAAGTGCCTTATTTCCTCCGTAGCATACTGACTCTTGTTATAAGTCTTGCCGGCAATGACGATGTCTTCTCCGGCCATGAATTTTTCGTACAGGTTACCCTCTACCACCGGCATTTCCGCCTGCGATGCATCGACTGAAAGAGTGAAAATTTCAGATGCGGACAGATCTATGGCCTGGGAAGCTGTCTTCTGGGAATATGAACCGTCGGAATAGTTGACCGTGATGACCATGCCGCTGTGAGTACCGGGCAGAAGGACGAGATAATAGTCGGACTCGGCTGCGCCTTCGGCATTGAGAGTCACTTCCCTGGCTCCTTCGGTTGAAGCGGCTGCCGTGTACGAATCACCGCTCATATCCACAGAGTATGCACCTGCTATGGCATCATCGGCCTTTACGGAAACCGATGACACTGTCTTGTCGGCAAGATTTTTCACGCTGACCTTGAGCAAGGCTGCTATGTTCTTGAATTCAAGAGTGTTGCCGGTAGTCTTTGCTACGGAAGGATTGAGCTTGGCAGCGAAAGTGCCTGCTGTATAAGTCTGCTCGGCAGGAAGGACGGAAGAAACTGTTTCACCTGCAATCGAAGCATCACCGTAGTGCGGATAAAGAGCATAGTATGTGTCGGCCGCTACTGTTTCACCTTCAAAAGTGGCAGAAGCTGTGCCGGCACCTTCTGTAAGAATAAAAGGAACAGGTTGATTGTTCCCGCCGAATATGGTAATGTCATCGCCCTCAGACCAGATCACGCTCTTGTCATCGACAAGTGCAGTTCTGGTTGCAATTCCGGAAGTGAACACCATGTGAACTTTCCCGTCATTCTCGGGAGCGGCCTTGTTTTCCTCTACGGTACATGAAACGGAAGAAAGAGCTATCGCTCCACCCGCCAATATGAATAAGATGTCGTTTTTCATCGGTACCAAAGTTTAAATCAATTAAAGAAACCATCCAAATCGTCCCCCATACCGAAACCATCATGGGTGACGTCACTGAAACAGAATCCTCTTTCGGTGTTGACCTCGGTCATTTCCAATAAAGGGCTTACGTATGCTTCGGCCCTTGTCGTGCTTTGTGCTTTCAAAATCATAATATAAATCCTCGCAGGAAAAAAGTTACAGTTTGTTTTGAAATTAATGTATGAAAATTCAAAACAGCATTTTATAAAGATAAGAATTTTTTCTATACAATAGTATTTTTCTTCAGAATCATGAACTTCATTCCCCGAAAACCAGCCCCATATCCCGATCAAGATATCGTGAGGCAAGCTCCTCCGGGACGAATTTCCATGAACCGAGGAGGGACGGATTGCCGATATCTGCAGGCGTGACGGAACCGTGCTCCTGGAAATATCCGTAGACCAGTTCGCGGATTTCAGGGTAACGGGCGGTCACCCTTTCCGCAATCCTGTCGGCGGCGATACCGGCTCCCTCACCGAGAAGGCCGCCTGCCCCGCTCGCACGGTATGAAGTCATGGCCACGCTATATGTGCTGTCCATACTGAATTCTTCACCGGAAGCAAGACTTCTGACAAGAATCCGTGAACCTTCCGGCTTGCGGATATCCACGTCGTAGACAAGCCCGGCGGCAGAGTCGAAATTGTATGCCCTGTTGTCAAAAGACCAGGACATGCTCCCTGTCCGGTAATCAGGACGATAGCTGATCTTCAGCAGATGCTCCTTCCGGCTGCCTGAAACCGTGTTGATCCATCTGTCATATGAATATTCCAGATAATCCTTTATCTCCCGGCCCGTCATATTCAGGACAAAAAGCCGGTTCTCAAAAGGATAGATAGTAAAAAGATCATTATAGACGACTGTCCCGGCAGGAACTGTGCCGTCGTAGGTCAAAGGTGCGGCAAAAGAAATCTGCGCCCCGGTACTGGCCAGACATACATTATGGATGAAATCCATGTACGGACACATTCCCCTGTATGATTCTCTGGTCACAAAAGGTTCTGACAATTCCCCTACCGGTCTCACGGTAAATTCCCTGACTGCAAGATAATCCCGTCTGAACGCTGAACGCATGGATGTATCGACATTCTCCTTGCGTACAGGTACAAGACCGGCTGACAGTTTTCTGGAGACCACCTTGCCATCCTTGACAGTGAGTTCGATACGGCCGAGCCCCACATTCCTGCAATGGCTTCCGGAATTTATCAGGCATATGCTGTCGTTCTGGAATACGGCCGGGGAATGGTCATGGGAACATACGACGAAATCCACACCGCGCAATGTCTGGAACATGGCAAGCCCCTGGTTTTCAGGTATTGCGGAAGTCTGGCCCGGAACGATTCCGGGACCTGTACCTGTATGTGCCGACACAATGACGATGTCCGGTTTCTCCTTCTTCCTGACCTTGTCCACATATTCCTGCGCATATGGAATCAGGCTGACGAATTCCATCCCGCTCCACAGTTCCGGAGAAAGCCAGTTCTTTATATTCGGATTCGTGAAACCGATTATGGCTATCCTGATGCCGTTGCGAGTCATCACAAGATAATCCTGAAAATATGGCTTTCCTTTTCCCGGACCGTCCGTCCTCAATGCATTGGCTGCAAGCAGAGGACAGTCGAGTTCCTTACGCAGCCTGTCATAGACCGGATGTCCGGCTTCTATATCGTGATTGCCGACGACGACGGCATTGTACTTCATATAGTTGGCCATCCTGGCATAGACGTGTGTGGAAAGAGTGTCCACGAAATTATAATAATAGGAAGCATTGTCCCCCTGGACACAATCCCCGGCGTCTATGAGGATGACATTTCCGGCGCCGTCGGCAGTCCTGATGCTGTCGACAACAGATGAAACGGCCAGCAATGAACCGGAAACCGATTTTCCCACATAAAGGGAATCGAAGTACCGTCCGTGCACATCATTCGTAGTACAGAGGCGGAAAGTGTAGGTCCCGTCCTTTGGTCCGCATGATGCAAGGACAAGCAGGGCGAGTCCGATAAAGGATATGTGTAATTTCATCATTTTATGGTTTTGGAAGATTCTTTTCATGTTCCGGCAGGTTCTTTTCACGGAGAGGCCTGCGGTCCGGAGAGGTCAGTTTTCCGAGGTCGAATTTCAGGGATACCACCTGCTGCCATCCTGCGAAATTCTTCTCGCAGAAATGGAAAGACAGCTCCACCCTGAGCTTCAGGAAAGGCGCAATCAGCGGTTCATAATAGACATCGAGCCTGTCATAAATGCCCGGTCTGTCAGAGGATGCGGACTGGCCGAGTCTCCAGAAAGGGTCTCCGGAATAAAGGCTGTTCCCGTATTTTGTGCCGGCTGCATCCGTGCAATCATAATACGGCATGATGCCGGTGCCGTAATAGAGCCGGTTGCTGACACCTGCGTTCCAGTTTCTTAAATCGGCCAGCAGTTCCGCTCCGCCCGGGAAAACATACTCCCCTATATTGCGTCTGTCATTCTGGAAAGACTGAAGCCAGCCGAGAGAGATGCGCAAAGACTGCAGCCCTGCCATCCGGGACAAGTCGGTGCCTATGTACGGGTTCAGAAGGATATTGTCCACTACTCCCCAGACCTGCATGGAACTGGCATAATGATACAATGTCCCTGCATATCCGAGCAGAAGCATCTGACCGGCCAGCCGGGCTTCCCCGCCGCTGAAGACCATGAAACGTTCTCTGCTGTAACGTCCGAATTGCCCCATCCAGTCGCATCCGACTTCAAAATATGCTCCGGGCCTGCGGAATTTCAGGATCAGGCCTTCGATGTTCGGATCGTGGAATTTCAGGGAATCCGAGAAAAAGGCGGTAGAATACATGCCCTGCATCTCGCTGCGGGGGAATACTCCGGCCACAAGGGTCATCTCTGTCCTGCCCATCTGCTGACGCCATCTGTAATAGAGCTGGATTTCATGGAAAAGGCCCGCATTCATGATCGAATCCCCGAAATTCTTCATGACATCTATCCCGACCATCAGACGGTGCTCAGACTTGGGTGAAGGACTGATCTGCAATCCGACCGACGGGGTAAGACGCGCTCCGAATATGGTCATGGACTCTGCCAGACTGCTCCTGTCGTACTCCCTGTTGTCAAAACGGAAATCGAAACCAGCATCATAGACGAACCTGAGTTTCGCCGGATGTCCGTGCGGAGTATCATGGATATCCATGTCTCTGGCGCCCCCTGCTTCGGGGACGGCAAAAGCCAGGACTGCAGATATGACGAGTATTGCCGATGATTTCATTGCCGATGATTTTCTACAAAATGTCAAATTTACAAAATTCCCGTAAATGCAAGCCTGTTTCCGAAACAGTTCATAAATTT
This sequence comes from uncultured Bacteroidales bacterium, assembly GCA_944326385.1. GTDB lineage: Bacteria > Bacteroidota > Bacteroidia > Bacteroidales > UBA932 > Cryptobacteroides. The sequence goes on from CALVDT010000018.1 coordinate 20,492, forward strand.
GCAGGACAATCAATACAAGAAGGCCATGCTGAAACTGCAGACTCCGGTGGAAATCCGGCCGGGAAAAGTAAAGGTATATGCCGAAGACAGAATACTTGTCCTCGGGAGCTGTTTCGCCGACAATGTCGGCAGGAAAATGAAAGACATAGGGATGGATGTCTGCGTGAATCCATTCGGCACATTGTACAATCCGGCCTCCGTATTGTCCGCCATGGACAGACTGTGCAGCGGGAAGCCGTTTGAAGAATATGAATGCAGGCTGATGGGAAGCGGAGCCGGACTGATCTGTTCTTTCAGCCATCACACCTCATTCGCCAGACGGACAATACCGGAATTCCTGGACAACGCGAACGCTGCGCTCGACAAAGCCTCGGAATTCTACCGCACCTGCAGCAAGGTCATCATCACCTTAGGCACAAGCTGGTGCTACAGGCATGTGGAAGACGGCATTATCGTATCGAACTGCCTGAAAAGGAATGCGTCGGAATTCGAAAGGCTTAGGCTCGGTGTGGAGGAATCGGAGGAATATATCAAAGGAATCATCGGAAGCGGAGCAGGAAAAGACTGCCGGTCAGACAGAGAGTTCATCTTTACCGTAAGCCCGATCAGGCATCTGAAAGACGGGGCGCACGAAAACCAGCTCAGCAAGGCATCCCTTCTTCTGGCCGTCGACAGGGTATGCAGTGACTACAGCGGCTGCGACTACTTCCCCGCCTATGAAATAGTCATGGATGAACTGCGGGACTACAGGTTCTATGCCGAGGACATGGTCCATCCGTCACAACAGACCATAGAATACATCTGGGAAAGATTCTGCGATGCCATGATGCCGGAACCGGAACGCGCGAAAGTCAAGGCTCTTGAAAAGAAATTCAGGCAGTCATGCCACAGGCCCAATATCCAGGTATAGGATTCAGAATCTGAACGGAGGCACCTTGCCGTCGTCTATCAGCCGCCTCAGGATGGAAAGATAGTCGGAAGAATAATCCGAGGCCGGTGTCCCGAATCTGACGTTTATGTCCTCCAATGTATATTCTCCGTCCCTGCCGGCGATGTACGAGCACAGTGCCGACTCTGTCTCCTGTCTCTTCCCTGCGGAAATCCTCTTGCGGCAGATGTCGCATGTCCCGCAGTCTTCGCTTTTTTCCTGACCGAAATACCTCAGCAGGAAACGGCTCCGGCATTCGTCATCTTCACTTACATACTCCACCATGGCATCCGCTCTGGCCTGCCACGAGGCTTTCAGCCGTTCGAGCCGCTCAGGGGAAAGCTTCACGTTCTTCGGCCGCAGCCTGTCCTCCTTCAGGAATATCACCGAAGTATGGTCGGCCGGGATATACTTTATAATATGTTCCAAAGACAACCCGTACAGAAGCTGTCTCAATTCCGGGACTGCTGTCCCTGCTTTCGAAGCTACATAATCTTCATCTATCCGCACAGGATACGAGAACAGTCCGGTATATGTCCGCATCAAGACCTCCAGGACCCGCTGCATCTTCTGTTCGGGAATCTCCACATCATACAGCTCTACCCTGGTCGGGATGATCTGTACCCTGGTCGGGATATCCGCATCCTCCTGAAATACCCAATGCCCCTCCCTCTCGATATATTTCATGGCATTGTAGGCCGATGTGGAATTCAGCCTGAACCTCCGGCAGAACTCGATGATATCGAATTTCAACTCTCTTCCGGCACCCGTATCATACGGTATCCCGAAAAAGACATGCACCTTGTGATAGACATCCTCGATATACTCCAGGTCGGGGAACGATGTGCTGCCTATCTGCTTCAGCTTTCTCAGATCAGAGCCGTTCCACAGCAGGACAGCATAGGAACGCTTGCCGTCTCTGCCTGCCCTTCCCGCCTCCTGGAAATATGCCTCGGGGCAATCCGGCAGTTCATAGTGCAGGACAAAACGTACGTCTGGCTTGTCTATTCCCATACCGAAAGCGTTGGTACAGACCATGACACGTATCCTGCCCGACTTCCAGTCCTCCTGTCTCGCAGTTCTTGCCATATGCGAAAGTCCTGCATGGTAGAATGAAGCCTCCACACCGGAATTCTTCAGGAACGACGCCAGTTCTTCGCATTTCTTCCTGTGCCGCACATAGATGATCCCGGTACCCGGGACAGACCTGCATATGTTCAGCATCTGTCCCAGCTTGTCTTCCTTGTTTCTGACGATATAGGAGAGGTTCGGCCGTTCAAAACCTGATTTGAGCACCAGTTTCTCCCTGAACTCCAGACGGTCCATTATATCCTCGGCTACCGACGGGGTCGCAGTGGCAGTAAGGGCGATTACCGGAGCATCGCATGTCTTGCGGATATCCGCTACCTTCAGATAGTCGGGACGGAAATCATATCCCCACTGTGAAATGCAGTGAGCCTCGTCCACTACTATGTAGCTTACATCCATCTCCCTGAGATAATCCCTGAACATGGAAGTGGAAAGACGTTCCGGAGAAAGGTAGAGGAACTTGAAATCCCCGTAGACGGCATTGTTCAACGCGAGTTCTATCTCACGCCGGCTCATGCCCATATACACGGCCAATGCCTTTATGCCCCGTGCGTTCAGATTCTGCACCTGATCTTTCATCAAGGCAATCAGCGGTGTGACCACCAATGCAATGCCCGGTTTCATCAGTGCGGGTACCTGGAAACAGACCGACTTGCCGCCGCCGGTAGGAAGTATCGCAAGCACATCCCTGTCTTCAAGGGCAGCGTTCACTATATCCTCCTGCATATTGCGGAATGAGGTATACCCCCAGTATTTCTCCAGCACTTCTAAAGCTCCCATCGTTGGCATGTTTTGTGCAGACATTTACCGGTTGCGGTCTCCGGCAGAGTATCTGCTCCGTCGGAGACAAAATTAAGAAACTGTTTTAATAAATTGAAATGAAAATTTGTCCGCTCACAAAAATATTATATTTTTGCACGGATATACCGAAATGGATTTGGATATAGTTTGTAAACTTTAATCTTTATACGTTATGAGTAAAATTGATTTGACCAAGTACGGTATCACAGATGTGAAAGAAATCCTTCACAACCCGTCTTACGAGGTTCTTTTCGAGGAAGAGACCAAGGAAGGACTCGAGGGTTATGAAAAAGGTCAGGTAACAGAACTCGGTGCTGTCAACGTGATGACAGGCATTTACACCGGACGTTCTCCTAAAGACAAGTTCTTCGTTTACAACGAGGCCAGCAAGGACACCGTATGGTGGACTTCAGATGAATACAAGAATGACAACAAACCATGCTCGGAAGAGGCATGGGCAGACCTCAAGGCAAAGGCTGTAAAGCAGCTTTCAGGCAAGAGGCTTTTCGTGATGGATACCTTCTGCGGAGCAAACCCTGCCACCCGCCTCAAGGTACGTTTCATCATGGAAGTTGCATGGCAGGCTCACTTCGTAAAGAACATGTTCATCCGTCCTACGGCAGAAGAACTCGAGAACTACGGCGAGCCTGATTTCGTATCATTCAACGCCGCAAAGGCAAAGGTAGAGAACTACAAGGAGCTCGGCCTGAACTCCGAGACAGCCACTGTCTTCAACCTCAAGACCAACGAGCAGGTGATCCTGAACACATGGTACGGCGGCGAGATGAAGAAGGGTATCTTCTCCATCATGAACTACCTGAACCCTCTCCGCGGCATCGCTTCAATGCACTGCTCCGCAAACACTGACAAGGAAGGCAAGAGCACTGCCATCTTCTTCGGACTTTCAGGAACAGGAAAGACCACTCTTTCTACTGATCCTAAGAGACTCCTCATCGGCGACGACGAGCACGGCTGGGATGACAACGGTGTCTTCAACTACGAAGGCGGCTGCTACGCAAAGGTCATCAACCTCGACAAGGAGAGCGAGCCGGATATCTACAACGCCATCAAGAGGGATGCCCTTCTCGAGAACGTGACTGTTGATGCAAACGGCAAGATCGACTTCGCTGACAAGAGCGTGACAGAGAACACCCGTGTATCTTACCCTATCGACCATATCGAGAACATCGTGAAGCCGGTTTCAAAGGGTCCTCACGCAAAACAGGTGATCTTCCTTTCAGCTGATGCATTCGGAGTGCTTCCTCCGGTTTCAATCCTGACTCCTGAGCAGACCCAGTACTACTTCCTTTCCGGATTTACTGCCAAGCTCGCAGGTACGGAGCGCGGCATCACTGAGCCTACTCCTACCTTCTCTGCCTGCTTCGGTGCTGCATTCCTTTCACTCCACCCTACAAAATACGGTGAAGAGCTCGTGAAGAGAATGAACGCAGTAGGTGCCAAGGCATATCTCGTAAACACAGGCTGGAACGGTACAGGAATACGTATCTCAATCCGTGACACCCGCTGGATCATCGACGCCATCCTCGACGGTTCTATCGAGAAGGCTCCTACAAAGAAGATCCCATACTTCGATTTCGAGGTTCCTACAGAGCTTCCAGGCGTAGATCCAGCCATCCTCGATCCTCGCGACACTTATGCCGAGCCGGCACAGTGGGATGAGAAGGCAAAAGACCTCGCAGGACGTTTCATCAAGAACTTCGAGAAGTTCACAGGAAACGAACTTGGCAAGTCTCTCGTGGCTGCAGGTCCGAAGCTTTAGTCTGACAATTAATAATAAAGGAAGCCGACCGCAAAATTGTGGTCGGCTTCTTTTTACTATTCTGCCAGTAGGGTTCCAACCGCTCAATCACCGGAGGCGATCTCCGGGAATACCGTCACTCTCAGTTCCGTACTTCCATACGGGACAAGTTCTATGAATTCCGTACTGTCAGTGACTGCCTTGACCTCGCCTGGAGCCGGCAACGGCGGAGTGAATCTGCCGTCCACAAGACTCCAGTCTATCTGTCTGACAGGTACCCTGATTCTCATATTGACATTCCCGTCATCGTAAGGATATCCTTCCGGCTCTGTCCTTATGAATTCAGGAGCAGAATCACCTGACGTGCACAAGGCATAATTCCACGGACCGGAAGGAGTAATGTTCCAGCAAGGAAAGCCGGGTATGTCGACAGTCTTGCCGTACATGTTCCCGTGCCTGGCTGTATCTTCCTCCAAAGTCTGAGGCACTGCATACGAATAAACTATCGGACCTCTTTCCACATAGACGCCCTGGTTCTCCGCTGTCCTGAGCTCCACCGGCATATCCATGAGCAGGGTAATCCTGTCCCCCGGATGGAACTTCCTGGTGACGGTCACATATCCTGACTGCTCATGTTTTGCCTTGTACGGTTTCCCGTTGATGAGAATTCCGGCACCCGTACACCAGCCCGGAATCCTGAACACGAATGACAAGCGGGAAGCCTTCTCCGGTTCGAACACAAAATCGATGCTGTCGCTGAAAGGATATGAAGTCTCCTCCACTATCCTGCAGTATGTGCCGTCATCAAGGTGGAAGCCGACTTCGGACGGGCCGTACAATGCGGCTACAATCTCTCCGTTCCTGCCGCGCATCCACATGCGGGATACGTAATTCGGCATGATCCTGTGCACGTTTCCGGCACAGCACTCCGTCTGATGTATCGGGCGGTATGCCATCCAGGTGCTTCCATGATAGAACCGGTTATGATTCGAATTTCCGGTGGCAATGACCTGGTTCACTGAAGAGAAATACTGCAGGGACTTGAAATCCTTGGTAACGGCGCCCGGAGCGGCATTAAATACCGCCTTCTCTATCATGTCGGCCCATTCCGCCTCTCCTGTCGCCATAAGGAAGTATCCGAGAGTCCATGTCATGTCTGCGATGTCGCACGTCTCGTGGCTGTTGATTACATTCCCGTTTCCGACAAGGAATTCCGCGCTTGAATTCACCCCGTCAGGAAGGAGATGATCCCGCACCATGTTGCCTGATGCATTCCTGGCAAGATCGAGATATCGGATATCTCCAGTATACGCATAAAGCAATACGGGCAGCTTCAGCTCTTCGTTGAAAGTGACACCATGCATGTTCGGGATGGTGTCCGCAGCGCAGGCCTCAGGGGTGAGACCAGGGTAATTCCCGGCATTCCAGGCTTCCACAGCCATGTCGAGCAGCTCCCTGTCACCGGTCTTGCCGTAAGCCCAGAGCATTCCTTCCAGCCCCATTATGTTCCTCCCGTTCTTAAAGTCATCCATACCGTATGTCTTGTAATGTCTGGCGAGTTTCTGAGGCACATCGCCATCGCCATTGACTTCGCAATATGCCTGGATGGCCCTGAAGAAGACACTCATGGGCCACAGGGAAGATGAAGCGAAAGTGCCGTGAGGCAGACGGCCGTCTTCTGCCGCATGGCTCATTGTGTACTCTACACCGGCCTCTCCTTTCTGTATCAGGGATTCGTCATCAAGGATATAACCGAGACGGAGGAGTCCGTCCGTATAGTAGGCTGTCTGCTCATAACGCCACCAGTCCTCTCCCTGACCTTCCTTGTTGCGCGGGATGTCCCCTACCCAGAGATCGGAAGTATATGGATACGACATGGAACCGGGATTGCCGGTCATTCCGGACTTCTGCCTGGAAAGGTATTCCTCAAGCCAGCCGTCTGCGCTGATGTCATCTATAAGGCCCTCAGTGAAAACGTTGAATGAGATATCCGCCTGCTGCCGGGATGAGCATGAAAGAAGAAATGCGGCAGCTATGGAAACGAGAACTATATTCCTTTTCATCTTATCAGAACTTTATTCCTACAGACACATAGAACTGCATCCTGTTCAATGTTCCGGCATCGGCCAAGTCCCCTTTGAACCTGTTCAGCAAGCCATAGTCGAAACCTCCTTTCACAGTGATGAATTTCACTAGATCGACACCTATACCGCCTCCCATCAGGACATCGAAACGGTTCATCCTGCTCTGAGGCAGATACTGGTTCAGACCGTCGATGACTTCATCGGACAGGTTGTCAGACTTGATCTTTCCTGAATATTGGTCATACCGGATATCACCGTCAAGACCGACACCGGCAAACTCGCCTGTCACCGACAGCTTGTCAGTGGCTGCCAGTCCGAGAGAAAGAGTAGGGCCGGCGAAGACATACACCCCGAATGCAGGGATTATGTCGAATGTATATTTAAGCTGGAGCGGGATATTGAGGATATGCTCGGTCGAACTTGCGGAGATATTGAAACCGGTCACCTCCTGCTTCTCCGAGGAATTGAGATAATTGTAAGTCAGCCCTGACTGGATGGAAAGACCTGCCACTATCCTCATATCCTTCACGAGACCGACATAGAAACCGCTCATAGGCTCCGATTTGCCGGCATCGCCGTCGACAGGCTTTGTCTTGTACGTGGAGTTCAGATAACCGATTTCCACACCGTTCTTTGCGGAAAGCCCTTCCGCTGAAATCAAGATGCATACTGCCGCAGCAGCAATGATTCTGAAAATATTCTTCATGACTTCTGTATTGAATTAATGGTTGAAGATAAGAAAAATTATTTGGAAAAATCATGGACGCTGAATAAATTTGGCCTCTCAATCGAGAGGAGTCCATGATGATGGAAGAGATAGATTCCCGGTCAAGGGAAAGGAAGATATTCAAGGTCACGATTGCCGGAAGCATCTGCAACCTTATTCTGCTGGCATTCAAGTTCGCTGCCGGGATCATCGGACAGAGTGCGGCCATGATAGCGGATGCCGTGCACTCCCTGTCAGACTTCCTGACAGACATCATCGTCATCATTTTCGTGAAGATCGCGAACAAGCCGCAGGACAAGGACCACGACTTCGGACACGGGAAATACGAGACATTGGCGACAGCCATCATAGGGCTCATCCTCTTTTTCGTAGGTGCCGGCATTTTCTGGAACGGAGCGAAGTCGATTTGGGGATTCCTGCACGGGCAGGCATTGGAAAAGCCTGGCATGATAGCATTGTGGGCGGCGCTGATCTCCATCGTATCGAAAGAGGCATTGTACCAATACACCAGGATAGTCGGGGAAAAGGTGAATTCGAAGTCGGTGGTGGCGAATGCCTGGCATCACAGGAGCGACGCGCTCTCGTCGATAGGGACGGCCATCGGCATCGGCGGAGCCATCCTTCTGGGAGAGAAATGGAGGGTGCTGGACCCGACAGCTGCCGTGGTGGTGAGTTTTTTCATCATCAAGGTGGCCTACAAGCTGTTCAAGCCGTGCATTGACGAACTGATAGAGGCTTCCCTGCCTGACGAGACGGAGAAACAGATCACCGACATCCTGCTGTCATTCCCGGAGGTGAGCAGTCCCCATAACCTGAGAACCAGACGCATAGGAAACAACTGTGCCATGGACGTGCACGTGAGGATGGACGGGAAAATGACGGTAGAACAGTCCCATGCCGTCACTCGCGAAATGGAAACCAGGCTGAAAGACCTGCTCGGCAGCGGGGCTTTCATCAGCATCCATGTGGAACCGGCTAAGCCCGGGTCTGAGGACAGGCAGGCCGGTTTCCGGAAATGAAACGGAAATGCCCTCCGGCTTCCGGCAATTCAATCTGCTATAAGCCTTTCGTCCGGACATAGGTGCGGAACCTTTCCAGGGCCTCTGCCAGACGTGCGCGCGGACAAGCCAGATTCCATCGCTGGTATCCCTCGCCTTCCGGTCCGTACATGGCTCCGGCATTCAGCCAGATACCGGCC
>CALVDT010000019.1 GCA_944326385.1 uncultured Bacteroidales bacterium
GATTCTGCCATAGTTATATATACCGTACCACGGAATACAAAGATAGAACAAAAAAACACACCTGCAATAGTGTGGCTTAGATTTTTGAAAAATATTCCGTGGTTTAGCGGAAGTTACAGATTAATTTGCCTTTGTTCTCGCTTAATTTTTATATTTGCAGTCTTTTTAGACGGGATATGGAAATTGGAATCGGAAAGACATTCAGGCCTGAATTTTTCAGCCTGTTCGGAAAGGGGCGCTACAGTTCATCCAAATTTGCTTCAGATCTGGCGGCAGGAGTAATAGTCGGCATCATAGCATTGCCGCTTGCGATAGCTTTCGGTATCGCCAGCGGAGTTTCTCCCCAGCAAGGCCTCATAACCGCTATCATAGCAGGATTCCTCGTGTCTTTCTTCGGAGGTTCCCGATACCTTATAGGCGGCCCGACAGGAGCTTTCATAGTTATAGTCTCGGGCATACTGGCGCAATACGGCATGCAAGGCCTGATTATAGCCACTATCATGGCCGGAGTCTTTCTGGTAGTGATGGGACTGTGCCGGATGGGAGCCATATTCAGATTTATCCCGTACCCTATAGTCGTAGGTTTTACAAGCGGCATAGCCCTGACTATATTCTCCACGCAGATCAAGGATTTCATTGGACTTGATGTCCAGGTGCCGTCTGGCTTTATACCCGAATGGGCATGTTATATTGCAAATATAGGCTCGCTGGACATCGCCGAGACCATCATGAGCACATGCTGTCTTCTGGTCATAATTTTCTGGGGGAAAATCAGCAAGAAAATCCCGGGGTCTCTCATCGCCCTGCTTCTGGCCACGGCTGCATCCTTTCTTCTCGGCAAATATGCAGGCATGGAATTTTCCACAATCGGCTCCAGATTCCCGGAACTTGCCGCCGGGCTTCCGATGCCAAAGCCGGAGGCTCCTCATTTCGATTATCAGACTGTAAAGGACCTTGTTTCACCGGCATTTACGATAGCCATACTGTGCGCGGTAGAGTCTTTGCTTGCCGCCATGGTTGCAGACGGTGTCACAGGACACCGGCATAATTCAAACACGGAACTGGTGGGGCAGGGGATTGCAAACATCGTCACTCCTCTTTTCGGAGGCATACCGGCTACCGGAGCACTTGCCAGAACCATGGCCGGCATCAACAACGGCAGCAAGTCTCCTGTCACAGGCATCGTGCACGCAGTGGTCCTTCTGCTGATTTATCTTTTCCTGATGCCTTATGTGATATATGTGCCGCTATCATGTCTTGCAGCCATTCTTGTGGTCGTGGCCTATAATATGAGTGAATGGCGTTCTTTCCGTTATCTTCTCAAGGCGGACAGGTCCGATGTCGCCGTACTTCTGATAACTTTCTTCCTGACAGTCCTCGTGGATCTGACGGTGGCTATCGAAGTCGGAGTCCTGCTCGCTGTAGTACTTTTCGTCAAGCGTGTCATGGAAACATCATCCATCCGGGTGATTGACGAAGACAGGATGGCGGCTACTGAGAATGACGAGATGGCCAGGATGGATGATACAGAACGTCTCTCTATTCCGGATGGGGTAGAAGTGTACGAGATTGACGGCCCGTTCTTCTTCGGCCTTGCAAGCCGTCTCGAAGAGTTGGAGGAAGGCCGGAAACAGAACGTTAAAGTCCGTATTATCCGGATGCGCAAAGTCTCGTTCATGGATTCCACCGGTATCAGGAATCTCCGGAATTTCTGCCTCCGGACGAGCAGACGCGGTATCCGTGTTATCCTGTCGGGAGTCAATCCACAGGTAATGTCAACTCTCTACAAGTCCGGACTGGATCAGGAAATCGGAACGGACTATATTTTCCCGCATATCATCCCGGCTCTCGCAAAGGCAAATGAATGCCTGATGAAACCTCACAGCCGTGAATCGTAAAAATGAGTGGATACAAATGGCTGTTTTTCCGAGAACTTGTGCTGCATGCGGGATTTGCGCATTTTTCCTGTCTGTGTTCGCGGTCAAGGGCAATACCTGCCGCGGAGCCGCTGATTCGCTGGATGTGGCCGGAAGGTCAGTGGAGGAACAGACCGACAGCATTGCTGAGGCGAGAATAACGGCAGACAGATCCCTGGACAGGGAAGTGGCAGCAGAGAAGGAGTTCTCCCGTCTTGAAGAAGCGGATTTCATTTACGGCAATGTAGTGTTCAGCACACCGGACCTGATAAAGACCATCCAGACCCTTCCGGGCGTGGCTTCGGGGACGGAGCTTATGTCCGGACTTTATGTACACGGTGGAGAGGGCTCAGACAATCTTTTTCTGCTCGATGGCGTGCCGATGTACCAGATAAGTCATCTCGGGGGTCTTTTTTCCTCGTTCAATACTGATATTGTAGACCACCTTGACTTTTATAAGAGCGGATTTCCAGCCAGATACGGAGGAAGAATGAGTTCTGTCGTGGACGTTGTCACAGACAACGGAAGTTTCGATGAATATCACGGGACCTTCAGGATCGGACTCATAGACGGCCGACTCCAGTTCGGCGGTCCTGTGATCAAAGACAGGATGTCTTTCAATGTGGCTGTCAGAAGAAGCTGGCTTGACGCAGTGCTTGCCCCTGCCATTGCGATAGCGAACAAGAGGGGAAAGGAAGGGGAGACTATAGGCGGGACTTATGCATTCTATGACATGAATGCTTCTGCCGCATACAAATTCAAGGAAGACAACATGCTGACAGTCAGATTCTATCATGGACGTGACCACCTTGAACTCGAACTGGATACCCGGCAGTCATCCTCTGTTCAGGAGGATGGAGACTACATTACGGTCAGCGGGACGGACAATCTCCAGACAGATATCACATGGGGGAACACCATCGCCTCGATAGACTGGACATACGGAATCCGGGATGACCTGAAAATGAAAACAGTCCTGTATTATACCGGAAGCAGCGCCGATGTCAGCTATTTCTGGCACAACTGGGAATTCGATGAAACCGAGTACAATATGTCCATGGACGAAACGAATTATTCCAGGATACATGATATGGCGGTCAAGTCGGATTTCGACTGGTCTCCGGCAGAATCCCACGATATCGGTTTTGGGGCGTCGTACCAGTATCATATATATGATCCTTCAAGGAAAAGTCTGACAGAAGTCGATGCGATTCAGGATGAGAAGTCTTCGTCGCTGCATTATTCCGGACATGAAATTTCGCTTTATGCTGAAGACCGGATGTCTTTCCTTGACATGATCCATCTGAATCTCGGGCTGAGATATGCCATTTTCAGCGTCCCAGGGAAAACCATGCACAGGGCAGAACCTCGTCTGGCTCTGGAGGTCGAATGCTGTAAAGCAGTGGATTTCAAGGTGTCTTACACTGAAATGAACCAGTTTGCACATCTGATATCGACCACATATCTTGACATCCCTACGAATTGCTGGCTTCCATCGACTTCGGAAATTGCCCCGATGCATTCGAGACAGGTTGCCGGAGGGGTATATTGCAGGTTTCCGCACAAATTCCGGTTCAACCTGGAGGGCTGGTACAAGACTATGGACAATCTTCTGGAATATTCGGGAGCGAATTCGCTTTTCCCTCCGCTCGATACATGGGAGACAGCCTTCAACAAAGGGAAGGGGCGTTCATACGGATTGGAGACCGGATTAGGCTGGAGTTCGGAGAAACTGTCGTTGACGGCATATTATACATTGTCCTGGAGCCAGCGGAGATTCGAGGACATATGGCCTGGCTGGTATCCGCACAGATACGACAACCGCCATAAGCTGACACTGATGGGAGAATGGAAGGTCTGCAAGGCTGTCGAATTCTATGCTTCATGGAATTATCATAGCGGCAACCGTATGACCGTGGCTTCGCATATTTATAATCCGGGAGAAGTGTTTGACAGGATATACACTGAGCCGAACAATGTCGTCCTGCCGGATTATCACCGTCTTGATATCGGTGTGAATTTCCGGAAAATCTCGGCCAAAGGTCTTGAACACGTCTGGAATATAGGCATATACAATGTATACAACAGGAAAAATGTCGTTTTTGTCGCCGTAAGCGAGCGTGAAGACAAGAGCCTGTACGGAACAGGACGTGCCATATTCCCTATAATACCGTCATTCAGTTATTGTCTTGAATTCTGAAAATGAGAAAAACCGGATATATTGTTCTTTTCGCCTGCGTTATGTGCTTCTGCTCCTGTGAAGTCGAGTTCGATTTCAGGGATCTGGACGGTGCCCCGCTGTTCCTGATGGATGGCAATATCAGGACAGGTTCCCATGACCCTGGGATTGGTAATTTCCAGATGTATCTGTATGCCGTGCCATCTGCTGCAGGAGAACATGAGTTCAGTGAAGAAGCGAGATGTACGCTGAAGATATACAGGAATTCAGAACTGATCGACATCAAGGATTTTATTACCATTGAACCGTTCTACGGGCTTATTCCGGATGATTATCCCGTGGCTCCGGGTGATGAAATCCTTGTTACGGCCGAGTCGGATGGTTTCCCGACTGCTTCTGCCGCGACCGTCATCCCTTACGCCCCTCCGGTTCTGGACGTGTCGTGTTCGCTTTCGGGCGAAAATCTGAAAGTCATTTTTTCCTTCTATGACAATGGGGAAACCGATGACGCTTATGCCTTTTGTTTCAGGACAACGGCTTCGCATGGCCGTCCGGATGAAACAGATATCGGCACCGCTATTGAGATTCCATCCGGGAAACCTTCTGAATCATCTTTTCTTGGCATTGGACCGTTCGACATAACATGGGATGACGGCATCCGGTACTACGGTCTTTTTGACGACTCTTTCAACGGATGCCGCAAGGAGGTGGAACTGACGTTCCCATTCGGGACTCCACCTGATGGAATGACTTCTTATTTCCGCATCGAAGTGCAGAGGATTTCCAGGGAAAGACTGCGTTACGAGATAGCCTGCAACGATAAAGGCAACAATATTCTCGGGTTTATCGGTCTGGCTCCCGTTACTTTCGCGTACACGAACGTTTCAGACGGTTCCGGATGCCTGTCAAGTGCCAATTCCGGGTATACAGACTGGATCCCCGTTCCTGATACGGAATGACTTGCCATGCGCAGACTCTCGAATCTGCCGAATCTGTCAAATCGGGAGGTCGATGCCGAGATCGACTTGCTGACTTACAAGCTTTCCTTTGACATAGACATAAGGCATGTACATGCAGTGCCTGCTCGTTTCGGTCGTCCACATGACTACAAGTCTGTCCGGATCCGGGGAATATGATGGATTGATATTGGCATGTATCGACTCCATTTCATCATTTCCCACGAAGTTTGCTTCATATTCAATCAGATTTCCGAACGGACGCAGGTCTATGTGGCGCAGACGGTTGTTTACAAGATAGATGCTTTTGAGTTTGGTGCAACCGGAAAGATATACTGTGGAAATGCGGCAGTTCGATGCGGAAAGGTATTCGAGGGAGCGGCATCCCGATACGTCCAGCGAGGTGAGCTTCGAGTCTCCTACTCCGAGACGGTACAGTTCAGGAAGAGCACCTATTATCACCATGTTCAACGGATTTTCTCCGAGCATGGCTTCTTTCAAGGCCCTGTTATTGTACAATATCGCGGCCGGAAGGGAGCATCTTTCAGCAAAGAGGCTTTCCAGTGCAGTGCATCCCATGATGCATGTCAGATCCGTGATAGGATTGCCGCTGCAGTCGAGATACTCCAGATTTGTACAATGCTCTATGCCTGCAAGCGTCATTATGTTCATGTCCGGACAGATGATCCGGGTGATCTCCTCCATTTCGCTGACCGACATTGAGCCGTTATGGTCTTTATCGAAGTGTTCCAGCAGGTATGCCTTGAAGTTGCTGTCCTTGATGTCCAGACCGGTATTGCCTGAAATGCTGCGGATTCCGGCCTGCCTTACCGTACAGTATCCCAGCTGTCGGCCGTCATTCTCCGAAAGGAATTCCACTATTGCATTCCTGGCTTCCAGACGGTCGTTTACCTTCAGACTGAAAGTCAGGGTTCCGGAACCGCTTGTGCCGGTGTATTCTATCCACGGGCTTTCTGAATCGTCTTCGTTTACGGTTACCCGTGTCCGGAAGGTCGTGTTTGCTGTCACATTTATCTCCATTCCGTGTGCATCAGGCATGACTTTATAAAGAGTCTGGCTTGGTGTTACAGATGCGGCCGGGCCCTGGTTTATGGTATATTCCTTGACCGTTTCGCCTTCCTGGACCTTGATTACCGCTGTGCGGCTTTCCCCGGTGGTGTTCGGCTGGGCAACGACAGTCAGTTCTACGTCTCCGGCAAAACCGTCGGCAGGGAAGACTGCCAGCCAGTCCGGTTCATCTACTGCACCGTCGCTGTCGGAGATTTCGATATGCCATTCTCCCGCGGCTTCGAATGTGATTGTCCCTGTCGGCTGTGCTTCATCCTGCGGAAGGCTCACCTGCGGTTCCTGCTGTCCTTGCGGACTTCCGACATTCACATTGTCCGAGGTGCATCCTGCCGAGAATGCCAGGATAACGGATAGTACCAATGCCGGTCTGGACAGCATCAGGGATGGTATAGATTTGTTTGCGGTCATACGGATCATTTTTGTCAAAATGCAAATGTAGCAATCCGCAGGGTATTTGTCAACATTGTTGTCAAAGATTGTGTGGGGATGTCATTCCGATTCTTTCCTGTTCCAGCCTTGACCACTCAGCGGCAGTTGATTTTATGGAGGAAAATTCCTATCATTGTAACTGCAATCAAAAATCAGAGACCATGAAAAACTTACTTGCATTATTTATCGTCATGGCAGGGCTATTCTTTGCCGCTGCAGATGCTTCAGCACAATATGCATCCGTCTATCGGAAAGGGACTTCCCTTTATACCCCTGAGAGAGTGAAGTTGACTCAGGATCAGATGAATGAACTGTTCGGCTCGCTTGACGGCTACACATATGCCGACTGGCAGAAGGCTTCCAGAGGATTCAATGCAGGGAAAGGTCTCCTGATCAGTTTCGGTGTATTGACGGGCACCGGTATCGTCACATTGGGGATCGGAGCGGTCGGTCTCATGATGGAGGGTGTAGCTGTCGGGCTCGGTACCATGTTTGTCGCCCCGGTGGCAGCCGCAACAGGGGAGCCTGTCGATATCGGGTACAAGAGTAAGTTTCAGGGGGTAGCGGCTGCCGGTGTCTGTATGGTAGGCGGTGGCTTGTTGTGTATGGTGGCCGGTACTACGGTCTATTGCATTTACAAGAAGCAGCTGAACGATATGACAGCCGCCTGCAATGCCCGGCCGCGCGAGCTCAGCCTTTCGTTCGGCATGAAAGAGCACGGCATCGGATTCGCCTTGAATTTCTGAAACCTATGGATTATGATGATTGACATCCAGATCGTAGGAACTGCCTGACTTCACAAGGGTGCCCTGTGCTACCAGCTGCGCAATGGCCCGGGACAGGGACGGACGCGCAACCCCGAGGATGAACGCAGTCTCCTGGAGATTCTCTATGGCTCCGTATCTCTCGATATAGCTGACAATCCTTGAAGAAAGGCTCTGCAGTGCGAACTCATTCAGTCTCCGGCTCAAAAACATGCTGTGGTCTGAAATTATTCTGAGAAAATTATGCAGTATGGCTCTGTCCTTTTCCATAAGTTCCGCCAGGGCATCCCGTCCGAGTATCCAGATACTGCATGCCTCTGAAGCAATGATTGTCACAGGAAAGACCCTGTCGGTGCTGAAGATGAACGGGGAAGCAAGAGCCTCCGGAGCATGGAGGGTGTCCAGGGTGAATTCCTTTCCTTCCTCGCTGACCATCCTCGCATATGCACTGCCTTCGCAGAGCAGGAACAGAGTCTTGCACGGATAACCCTGCAAGGCGATGAAATCACCTTTTTCATAAACGGCATATCTGCCGGGATGTTTTTCCAGTATCTTTTCTGCCACTGTTCTGTTGCAGCCTTCAAAAAGCGGCATTTCGTATATATCAAGCATGGTATAATGTCGGTTCAAAAAAGTTATGGGCTTCAGTATCAATGGAGTCCGTTTGTTGTCCGTTATGGATTCATCCGATAAGCCGCTTCCGTAACATTTGTTACCGCAAAAGACGCCCGGTCAGGATATCTTTGCCGCCGAATCGGATGAACAGTGGATTCAAATTTAATATAAAAACCGCTTATATGAAACTGAAAAGAACGATTTGGGCTTTTATGGCCTGCTGCATGACAGTCTGGTCATGTATGAAAGAGGATATCGTGCTGCCGGAAGCAGGACACACCGGAGAAATTTCCTTCGCTCTTG
Source organism: uncultured Bacteroidales bacterium (assembly GCA_944326385.1). GTDB lineage: Bacteria > Bacteroidota > Bacteroidia > Bacteroidales > UBA932 > Cryptobacteroides. The sequence continues at coordinate 8,252 of CALVDT010000019.1, forward strand.
ACTATCGTGGCTATGAAGGAGTCCGGGAGACAAAATCAACGGCAGCGGATTATGACAGGGTGGAATTTGCTGTCGTGGACAGCAACGGCAAGAGAGTCCGCGACTTGAAGGGGTATTACGACAAAAGGTCGTCCGCCATCAGAATCGAGGGCCTGAGGTCAGGAGCATACCGGCTGCTGGTCCTTGGAATGAAAGGCGACTGGCTGTCGGACCGTGTCGAGACGCATGATATAGACGATCTGACCGATGTCTGGATATCTTTTCCTGAAGACCTCGGAAAGCCGCTCTCTGCGGAATATTTCCATTCATCCACGCCTTTCCATGTGACGGCAGCGGATACTCCGTCAGGAACAGTATATGACACGGATGTGTCCGGACAGGTTACCCAGAAAAGGATAGTGGGCAGGGTGGATTTTTCCTTTGCCTTCCGCAAAGCCGACATAGAGGCTTCAGTACTCTCAAATACCGTGACCATACATTCTCCTGGATTCTGTACCGGCATGTCTGCGGACGGGACTTTCTCCGGCCGTACTGATCCGGAGGCTTACGTTGTTGACATGTCGGAAGGGAAGACATGCCATTTCCTGCCGACCGCAGAATCATCGGACGGTACCGTGGAGATGTACACCCGGGATTACAGGGGGAACACAATCCGGAGGAACTATGGATTCACCGTTTCTCCGGTATCTCCTAACCATATTTACAATATTGAAGTGGATGTCGTACACCCTGAAGACAAGACAGGGACATTGTTCGTGACGGAAACTTTCTACAAGTCCGGCGGACACGGGAAAATCCTCCAGGACGATGAACCGCATACGATATACACAGACAAGACTTTGCGGAATTTCAACACGGCAAAGCCTCTTCAGGTTTCTGTCCTTCCGGACGGTCAGCTGCATGTACGCTTCTACTCTCCAAGGGAAGTCGCCGGAGTGCTCATCAAGGCGAAAATCCCGTCTGTGAGTGATTCCTTCTTTGACCTGGCATACTTCGACAGGATTCCTGCATTCGCTGATTTCCATGAAGACCTGCCGCTGACTGCAGAAAAAGCGTTGTACCGGACAGATGAAGGCAGCATCGTGGAAATTCCGCGGATGGCACCTGAGGATCTTTCGGAAATCGAGTTCAGAATCGAGTCCAAGGACCCGTATTGGGCGAAGCTGGAACAGATAATACATGGCTGGAACATCCGCTTCGATCTCTTCGGAGGAGACCCTACCCTTCCTGACGGAGGCCCTCAGGGAAACTGGATGGGGATAAGGCCTGTACATTGCCGGGAAGCCGTCGCTTTCTTCCTGAATTTCACATATATGATAGACATGCCGGAACATGAACGGATTCTTCGGGATAACCAGGATCGCCTTTATGGAAACGGAGGAGTGGATGACAAGGTGTCCGTAGAGACTGTCCTGAGCCAGATGCGTCAGACCAGGACGATAAACGTAGGTCTTGTCTATCCAGGCAACGGAGTCGTGGGACTGGGTGGCGGAAGCACTTTCGGAGCCTATCAGCCGGGATGGACAAGCCATTATACATCCTTGTATTCCTGCGAAATCATGTTCCATGAACTGGGTCACGTGATGGGGTACAGTCACAGCAGTTCATTCACATACGGCCCATGGGCTCAGGAACTCATGAATCATTTCTATGTGGAACATCTCGCGGAGATGCCGGTGGATTCACCGGAATACCTCCAGAGCAGCAACAATCCGAACCTTTACAAATGAGTGCCTGTATGTGGCCCATGACGGGCGATACCGTAAGAGACAGGCGTTCATGGCGTTGAAAAATATGATGCAAATGAAAATGAAAACAATGAAGACGACCATTATACCGGCGATGACCGTACTTGCAATGGCATTGTCCGGATGTGACGGAAAGAACAATCCGGAAATCTCCGGAAGCGGTACAATATCATTTGTGCTCCGCTCGGAAGGCACATTACCGGGCGAGCCTGATGACAGAATCAATACTGTCACAGCTTACCGGATTGCAGACGGTGTGCTGAAAGAAGTGCTTGAGCCGGCAAATCGGGAAAAGCCAGGGGTATTCACCTTTTCTCCGGAATCGATGTCCGGGACAATGTATGTGACCGCAAATCTTGATGCAGTGCAATCTCTGGGTGAAGCCGCACCTGGAATGGCCGAGGAAGAATTCCTGTCATTGGCTGCGACTGCTGCCGAGATGACGGATGGCGGCATCGGGATGACCGGGAAAGCCGATCTGAAGACTGGAGGAACAGGGACACTTGCGATGCGGAGAAGCGTCGCCAGACTTGACCTGCAGTCGCGGGAGTCCGGTGTCAGGGTGCTGAAGGCAGGAATCAAAGGCTTTGCAGACGTTGGACGGATATTCCCCGGGATGGCTGCATCGGAAGAAGACCGGGCAGATGCCGGCGATATTGTCCTGGATTTTTCCGGGACTCCAGTGGAAAATGACAGAAGGACTCTAATGTATCTTCCAGAGCAGTCAGGCTCCGGAATCACGGCGGAAGTGACAGTGTCAAGCAACGGCGGGACAAGCATCCTCCGGGCATCTCTTCCGGATGATATTCTGAGAAACAATCTCTACACTCTTGAAGTCCATGGTAACGGAGCAGAGATGATGCTGGAGGTGACTTGCGGTGACTGGGAATCGGGTGGTGCATCCGGGTCGGTGCAGATGCCGGGCGGTATCGTGGATGTGGAGAATTCCGTGCTGCCGACCGGGGTGAAGATAAGCAGCGGAAGGGATACAGTCTATGTTACATATCAGGATGTGGCATTCGAACTTGCCCTTCAGGCCGGAGCTTCATCACAGGTGACAGTGGACGGACTCGTGGAAGGAGTGGAGATAGAAAGACTTCCCGAGACAAGGAACGGCTTTGTCCGGATAGCCGGATTCTCTGTGAAAGGAAGCCACCGCATGCCGGGCATGGCGGCCGGGAGACTGCATCTGGATATACATGAAGGAGAAATGCATACAGGAAGGGTTGTACTTGTCTTTGCCGCCAATCCGGTGAAAATCAGCGGCCTTCTTTCGATAGGTCCGGATGGTTCATGTGATTTCGGCAGATATGTGGACGGAGAGATAGGTACGCTGACTCTGCCGCAGGGCAAACGGCTGTCGATGGAATTTCCGGAAAGCAGTCCTGCATGGATGAAAGCTGCCGTTTCCGAAAACGGCCCGGAAGGGACTGTCTACAGGATACTTGGAGGATGGCGGCCGAACGACCCCGATGCAGACGGACGGACACAGGAAGGCTACATCGTCATAACTGAAGCTGACGGTTCAGGCAGAGAGACCTACACAGTGAAAAGGAAGAACTGGGGACTTCCGGTCGTGCAGATGGGAGAGACCTGGTGGACTCTTTACAATCTCCGTGGAGATGCCCGTTCATTCGAGGACCAGGTGACTTGCGGAAATGCTCCTGCAGCAGGGGAAAGTTTCATGGAGACGCTCCTGACCATGTCTGACGAGAACCTTGCAGAGATCATGGGGGATCAGTATCAGGCTGGAAACACAGCCGGACTTCCTCTTGTCCATGACGGGAATGCATTCCTGTACGACGGGATGAAGACTTCCGCTGCCGATTTCGGTACGGCGGCTCCGGAATCCATGGCACCGCCGGGATACAGAATCCCTTCATACGATGACTATGCTTTCCTTTCAGGAAGCGACAACTACAATATCGGGGGAGTCGGCGAGAGGTCATACACAGGCATGACCGGCGAGACCATAACGGTAAGGATAGCGGAACGGGACATAGCCATGGCAGGACATGAATACGGGACAGTGGCTTTCTATGAATTTACGATCGGAGACAACGCCTGGGTGCTCTACGGTCCGGGACATCAGTGGAACACTACACCCGGGAATATCGCAAGAATGCACATTCTCATGGCGACAAGCGGTACAGCCGGCATGTCGTGGGCAATGGAAGGTTATGCCTCGACAGACAGACCGGGACAGAACTGGTTGAAATTCACCGCACATAACAACACCAAGACACGCATTATAAGGTGTGTCAAGACCCCGGTCGAATACATTTACTGACGTTAATACATGACAGAAATGAAAAAGTACTTCAAACGCATATACATCAGGCCGGCATTCCGGCGCACGGCATCAGTATTCACAAGGACCGGACTCATGGCAGTATTGGCAGGTGCAGGCATTTTCCTGGAATCCTGCTCAAAAGATCCGGAAATGCCGGAAACAGGCCGGACGGAAATCGGAATTGAGCAGGACGGATGGGGGACAGGCGGAGCCACAGGAATGTTCCCCGACAGGGGAGACAGGATTAGAGTGAATCCGGAGCAATCTTCCTTGCCGGAAGGTGCGGAACTCTCGGAGGATGGTTCGACGCTGCGTCTTTCTCATCTTGCGGCAGATTTCGTCCTGGCGATAGAAAGCGACGACGAACTGGAGATCGTATCTCCTGAAGGGGTCTATCTTTTCGATGCGGCACCGGCCGGCAGGACACCGGAAGGTGACGGCTATGACGGCATGAATTATTTCAGAATCACAAAAGGCCTGTATGCTCCGGGTGTGGAAGCTGCGGAGATATCATTGGACTTCCGGCGCAAGAACCTTTCAAATGCATATCCCGAAGACAATATCAAGGTGAAGCTGAGTGCCAACCCTGTGACTGTCGAAGGTGTCATGGATTTCGACAATCCGTCATATTCATACGATTTCGCGATGTATGTGGACAATGAACTCGGCGTCTTCAGCATTCCACCTGGAAGGACTTTGTCCGTAGAGTACGCCCCGGAAGAGGACAGCTGGGTGAAGGTGGAGCAGATATCAGGTACAGACAGATGGAGAGTCCTCGGCGGATGGCGGCCGAATGATCCGACGGCCGACGGGAGGGAGCAGAAAGCTGTCCTTGTGATCAGCGACGGTTACAACCGTGAAGAATACACTGTTTCAAGAAGGAACTACGGTCTCCCTGTGACCTTGCTGCATGGTGTCTGGTGGTGCAAATACAATTCCATGGGCGATTCCCGCAATTTCGATGACCAGATACTTTCATCTGAAGATCCTGCGGCCATGGCCGGAAAGACGGCTTTTGCTTACCTGTCCGAAGCCGCACCGGAAAAATTCAGGGAACTCTGGCAGTGGGCCTATATAGGTGACAGCGGGAGAGGAATGAAAGTCACGGAAAAAGACGGCATTGCAGTAATGGATGGTTATTCTCCCGCCCATGTCAACATCAACCGTCTTCCTGCCGATGCTCTCTCGCCGGACGGATATGAACTTCCGTCAATGGAAGATTTCAACAGGCTCTTCGATGCCTCGGGGACAGTCTGGATGGCATGGAGCGGAAGCTATCAGCTGAAAGAGCCATGGAACGGGCATTCTATCATAAACCGGCAGCATGCAAGACAGAACGGGGTGCAGGTAGGGGCATTGACATTGTCCGATCTCATAGTCACAGGGCTGTCTTCCCCCGACTATCCTGAACATGAGCCTTTGGTCTGGTACGGCCCCGGAGCACAGTGGAATGATTCCGGGATAGAACATTCCGGCCATTACAACAATATCCTGTTCAGCGTCCATTCGCCTTCCGGAGAAGGCTGGTACATAGGCGGAAACATGGGCAATCTCTTTGTCTACAAGAACGGAGCCGGCACAAGCGACACGCGTATCCTCCGTTTCAGGAAATCCGATGTGGAGTACATATATTGACTTCCGCATTTGCCTTTGTCCGGTTATGATATTTCACGGAAAAAACATATCTTTGGCATCCGAAACTCAATAAAAACAAGAAAAGGCAATGGAAAAACTGAACAAACCGGCGATTCTGGTCGTCGACATGCTCAATGACTTTGTCACTGGAGCACTCACATGTGAAAGAGGAAGGGCCATAGTCCCTGCTACTGCTGAACTGCTGGATGCAGCACGCGCTGTCGGTGTGCCGGTCATCTTCTGCAACGATGCCCATATCAAGGGAATCGACAGGGAGCTGACCATCTGGGGAGACCATGCCATAGCCGGTACGGAAGGAGCAGAAGTGATTCCTGAACTCAAACTCTCGGAAAAGGATTATGTAGTGCCTAAACGCAGGTACAGCGGCTTCTTCCAGACAGACCTCGACATCCTTCTCAGGGAACTTGGGGTCAAGACAGTGGTGATGACCGGGCTGCATACCCACATGTGCGTCCGCCATACTTCCGCCGATGCTTTCTGCCTCGGATATGACGTGGTCGTGGCCAAGGAAGCTACCGATTCCTTCACAGAGGAGGACTACACCTACGGACTGGCGTATCTGAAGACCTGCTATGGTGCTGAAGCATATACTAACAAGGAACTTATTGCGGCATTCTGATATTGGCCTCTGATATAAACGGAATACGACATGAAGAAAACGATCATATTGGTGTCCTCTCTGCTTCTTCTTACGGCTTGTGAAGAAGGCGGTTCCTTTTCGGACCTCGGTGATATCTCTGCGGCCGGTTTCGACTATATCGAGGCTGACGGGAATTTCGATATCTACTACACGCAGGGGGATTATACGTCAGTGCAGACAAGCGGTAAGGATGCATCGGCCATAAAGGCCAACCTTAACGGCTCGATTGTACACTTCTATTCCACCGACGGGACTACCGGCAGCGAGGACATCGACATTTACGTCACGACACCGACATTGAAAGGCATAATCTGGGGCGGGAACGGGACTTTCCAGTCTGAAAATCCTGTCAGTGCCGAGGATATGGAAATCCTCGTGGCCGGGGAGGGGGATGTCAATCTCGGCGGCCTCACCTGCAACGAGTTTACTGTAATGGTGACCAACTCAGGTAATCTCATCATCGGACAGACGTCTGTCATGACACTTAAGGCCGAATCATCAGGCGAGGGGGATATCCATCTCCGGAATGCGGATATAAACAGTGCCGTATTGACTGTCAACGGAGAGGGAGACATCACAATCGAAGGTCGTGTAGGCCATTACGAAGAGCATACCAACGGCACAGGGAGCGTGAACATATTGCAGTAGGTGATTCAGGATTCCAGACATTCGTCCAGGTCGCGGGTGATCTGCTCCCTGTCCATATGCTGGCCGATGAAGACGATTTTCTGCATCCTGTCGCCATACTCCTCATCCCAGTCCCTCTGGAATCCGGGATCCGATTTCATCAGCTGCGCCAGATCCTCCGCCGGAGCCGTAGCATACCATTGTCCTGCCTGCCTGAGCTGTTTCTGGGATCCAGCCTGCTCGAAAAGGTAGGACATTTCCTTTTCATCGCTGAAATAGCAGATACCTTTCGCACGGATGACCGATGCCGGCCATTTCTTCGCCACGAACCAGTCGAACTTGTTTATGTCGAATGCCGGGCGGCGATAGTAGACAAATGTCCCGATGCCGTATTCTTCGGCCTCGCCCTCATCATGATGGTGGTGATGATGGTGGTGGTGATGCTCTCCACGCGCCTCTGCTTCAGCCTCGGCCGATGGTCTGCTTTCTATCCCCTGGATCCATCCTGCTGACATTGAAGCCCTGTTGAAATCGAATTTTCCGGTATTGAGTATCAGATCCAGATCTATGGCGGCATAGTCGCATTCGATGATTTCCGCACCGGGCTGCAGCGTCCTGACGATAGCCTTGATGCGGGCAAGCTCTTCCGGACTGACTTCCGAAGCCTTGTTCAGAAGAATCATGTTGCAGAACTCTATCTGCTGTATGATCAGCTGCTCGATATCCTCTTCCCCGATATCCTTGCGCCCGAGCCTGTCTCCGCAGGCGAATTCGTCCTTCATCCTCAGTGCGTCCACCACGGTGACTATACAGTCCAGTCTGCAGACTCCGTATTTCGTGTAAGCTCCGCCGAATGTCGGTATGCTACATATGGTCTGGGCTATAGGTTCAGGCTCGCAGATACCGCTCGCCTCAATGACTATATAGTCGAACTTCTGCGATCTGACCAGTTCGAAGACCTGCTCTACCAGATCCGCTTTCAGCGTACAGCAAATGCAGCCGTTCTGCAGGGCGACGAGACTGTCATCCTTCTGTGCCACGACTCCGCCTTTCTGGATCAGGCCGGCATCAATGTTCACTTCTCCGATATCATTGACTATTACCGCGAAGCGTATGCCCTTCCTGTTGCCCAGGATCTTGTTTACCAGAGTCGTCTTTCCGCTGCCGAGATAGCCGGTCAGCAGCAGGACCGGAATGTCTTTCTTTTCCATATCTGAAAAATTTCAAATTGTCTGAAACTGTTTTGATTTTCACTTTACCGTATCGTTCAGGCCTGTATGTCCGGTTTCCCGACAGCCAATGCAGGCAGAAGATACCTGAAGCATACTGCAACAGCTACGGATGCAATGACCCCTCCGACATATCCCACATTGGATACCGACAGCCCGGAGCAGACATAGCCGCCGATCAAGGCTCCGGCACCGATTCCTACATTATATATGCCTGAATATATCGACATGGCCACTGCCGTACCCTGGGGAGCGCAACGGATGATTTCCGACTGGAAAACCAGGTTGTAGAAATTGATCGCGAAAGCCCAGAATACGCACAGCGTCACGGCAGTCACCGGATTCTTTGCAGCAGGCCCGAGCAAGAGCATGAACAGGCACAGTCCGCAGACCGCAAACCTGATATATCCTGCCGAACGGCCTGAATAACCGCGCGAGAAAAAGAAGCTGCATATAAGTCCCACGATTCCGAAAAGGGTCAGGACTATTGTTATCATGTTCTCACCGAGTCCTGCAGCCTGTCCTAAAAACGGCTCGATATAGCTGTAGCTTGTGAAATGCCCGGTGATGGCTATCACTGTCACCAGATATATGTTCCGCAACGCAGGGGACTTGATGAGAGCCGGCAGTTTCCTCAGCGAGATGCTGCTGTCACTCGGAGTCTTCGGCAGAAGTGCAGCCATCGCCGCCAGAATCAGGGCCGCCAGAACCGCTATCACCATGAATGTAGCCCGCCATCCGAGCAGCAGACCTATCGTCCGCCCGAGAGGAAGGCCGAGAATCATCGCGACGGAAGACCCGCATATGACCAGACTCAGAGCGGCCGCCTGTTTCCCTTCCGGAGCTATCCGCACCGCAAAAGGGGTGACCATCGACCAGAAAATGGCATGGGCGCAGGCTACTCCGACTCTGGAAATCATCAGCATGTAAAAGTCACCGGCCAATGCCGAAAATATGTGGCTGACTACGAAAACCGACGTGATCGACTGCATAAGCTTCCTGTTCTCCGTCTTCGCGAAAACCAGCATCAGCGGGAGCGATGCCAGAGCCACGACCCAGGCGTAAATCGTGATCATCAGTCCTGTCTGAGACTCGCTGATACCGAAACTTCCTGCAATGTCAGACAGAAGCCCTATCGGCACGAACTCGGACGTGTTGAAAATGAAGGCAGCACATGTCAGCCCCAGTACCGGAAGCCATGCCTTCAATCCTTTCCTTTCTCCCTTCGGGACAATATCCTTTTCCATTTTCCTCTATTCTAAGCTTTTCCCTGCATTGGCAACTGCAAAACCATGATAGATTCTCACGATTTCATCACGAGCCTTGACATGGTCGGCAAGCAGGCATCTCAGGCTGAAAAGTCTCAGGGCATTGTCGCTCCATGGAATCCACAGCCGCAGGTAGCCGTCATCACCGTATTTGTCGTACAGATGGTCAAGAGCACGGTCTATCTGCTCGTTCGGAGTCATTTCGGGGTATCTGGACATGCCGTACAGAAGTGTGCGCCTGATTATCGTTTCAGTGTCTATCAGCCTGTCCGCTTCAGCCACTATTTTTCCGTACATGCTGCGCGGTTCCTCCTTGTTTGAAGCCCGGTGGTCTTCTGCAGCCTGGGCTATCAGTTCCATCTGTTCATCATCGAACCATTCTTTCAGGCGGGAATCGTTCCTGATGATTATCCCGGAATCGATATGATGCCGTTCCTTGCCGTTTATCCTCCCCAGATCATGGCAGGCAGCAGCGGTGAAAAGTATTTCAATGTCAAGCGATGACCGGATTTCCTCCGGAGCCTTATCATACAGTCTGGCAGCGTTTTCTATCACCTCTTCCGCATGGTCTTCCCTGTGCGCCGGATCGAAAGCGGCATATTTCGGGACTATTTCGCTGTAAATATAGTCCTCAAGTGATTTTCTGATACCTTCGTGTGACATGGTTTCATGATTTGCGCCTGCAAAAGTAGAAAAAGTCCGTGATTGTTGTTACATTAAAAGGATTTATGCGATAAAAAGATGCCTCAAAGACGGAGGTCAGTCGAGCAGGGACGACGGGGTACGGCCGGTAATGCTTCTGAATTTTCTGCTGAAATACGATATGTCGTTGAATCCGCTGGCATAGCAGGCTTCTGAGACGCTGCAGCCTTCGTTTTCGAGCAGGAAGGCTGCTTTCTGTATCCTGAATTCATTGAGATAGCTGATGAATGTCTTGCCGGTATGTTTCCTGAAAAACCGGCAGAACGCGCTTCTGTTCATGCCGGCATATTTCGCCATATCGGAAATGCTTATCCTGCGGCTGTAGTTGCATGACACGTATGTCCTTATTCTGTCAAGGCGCATTCCGTAAAGTCCCGTACCAGAGTCAGCAACAGGGATATGCTTCCCGGCATCAGACCCGATATATGCGGACAGCTGCAGGAGTGCGGAAAGAAAGGACAATGTTCTGGCCGCCATGTCCTCAGATAGCATCCTGCCCAGAATCCCAGAAATGCCGGATGACACCGGAGGAGGTATCAGTACGGCGTCAGTACAAGAAATCAAGGAGTTCAATTTTTCAGACAATTCAGGAAAGGCTTCAGTCACCCTGTCCACAAAAGTTCTTTCAAACAATAGGGTAATGTTCTCTATATTCCCCTCATCATCAGTTTCATGGGGATCGAACTGCCAGCAGTGCCGCACTCCTGGAGGGATGAACATCATACTCCCGGAAACAAATCCGAAAGATTCCTGACCAATATGGCACCGGCCGCAGCCTCTGACCACGTATGAAAACTCCCATGAGTCCTGGGAATGCCATGGAATCTGCCTGTCAGGAGGCAGCAGTACATGGTCGAAAGTATGGTCTGATGCAATTTTCATTACAAATTCCTTATAAGATGCAAATATAAGTCAAATATTAATTCCGAATATCCAAAGACGATAGAAGCATCAGGCCTATATTTGCCGACTGAAATTAAAACGGAGAGAAAATGACGCAGAAACAAGTTTATCTGGAATCGAAACCGAGATATGAGATACTGGACGGGCTCAGGGGAGTGGCATCGGTGATAGTGGTCATATTCCACATATTCGAGTCGTACTCTGCAGGTCCGGCATACCAGTTCATAAACCACGGCTATCTGGCGGTGGACTTCTTTTTCGCACTGTCCGGATTCGTTATAGGCTATGCTTATGATGACAGATGGAGAAAGATGACCATGTGGGGATTTTTCAAGCGGAGGCTCATCAGGCTGCATCCGATGGTGGTTTTCGGGACTGTGATAGGTGCATGTTTCTATTTTCTCGGTCAATGCGGGCTTTTCCCTCAGATAGGGAATGTTCCGGCATGGAAAGTCGTGCTCGCTTTCGTGATGGGCTGCCTGATGATTCCCTGCGGTACGCGTATGGACATCAGGGGCTGGGCTGAATTCAACTCTTTCAACGGGCCGAACTGGTCTCTGACGTGGGAGTACCTGGGGAATATCCTGTATGCATTCATTTTCAGAAAATTGCCGAATTTCGTCCTTGGCTTGCTGGTCGCTGCGGCAGGTTTCCTGACGCTTGACCTGTGCCTGAACCTGAATGTCTTCGGATTGTTGACGGAGGGGAGGAATGCCCAGATATACACTCCTATCGGAGGCTGGAGCATGACCGGCGAACAGTTATACATTGGCCTGACAAGGCTTTTATATCCTTTCCTGGCAGGTCTTCTCCTTTCCAGGATCGGAAAACGGATCTCGCTCAAAGGTGGCTTCTGGTGGTGCTCGCTCTTGTTGGCCGCCGTGCTGGCCATCCCCTGCGTCGGCGGAGAGGGAAGTATTCTGAACGGTGTCTATAACGCCTTTTGTATCATAGTGATATTCCCGCTGATAGTAGCCATCGGGGCCGGCAGCGTGATAAAAGGCGAGAAAGGGAACAGAATCTGCGACTTTCTGGGTCAGATTTCATATCCTCTGTACATCACGCATTATCCACTGATGTATGTCCAGATGAGTTGGGTCTACTCTCATGTCGATGCACCGCTGTTTTCACACGTGACGGTAAATGTCGGAGTCTTCATACTCTCGATATTCATAGCATGGGCCGCACTCAAGCTTTATGACCTGCCTGTACGTGAGTGGCTGAAAAAATTCTGAGTTACAGAGTGCCATATTTCTTCCGTTTTAAGTAACTTTATCCGGTCAAATCATAGGACAAATGGAAGAAAAGATACAAAAGGAAGACACCGGACGGCTGGACAGGATAGTGGATTTCTGCCGGCTGATAGACAAGGAGAAGTTCATTCAGAGACGTACATATCTGACAGACGGAAAGCGTTTCGAGAATGATGCCGAGCATGCCTGGCATCTGGCCATGATGGCCTTGCTTCTGGGCGAATACTCGAACGAAAGGATAGATGTGTTGAAAGTGATGGGCATTGTCCTGATTCACGACCTTGTGGAAATCTACGCGGGAGACACTTTCGCCTATGATGCAGAAGGCCTCAAGACGCAGAAAGAGCGTGAAAAAGCAGCTGCAGACAAGCTCTTTTCGCAACTCCCGGAAGACCTTTGCCTGAAACTCCGCGCCCTGTGGGATGAATTCGAGGCTGACGAGACCTCTGAGGCACATTTCGCGCATACCCTGGACAATTTCCAGCCGATGATGCTGCAGGCTGCCACGGACGGCAGGGCATGGAAGGAAGGGCACCGGAAGCTGAGCGAAGTCCTGCACAGGAACAGCAGGACCGCAGCCGGCTCGACCGCCCTGTGGGAGTACGCCCAAAGACACTTCATAGCCCCGCAGCTCGAAAACGGGCATCTGGAGAGGGATATCATTACTCCGGAGTAGTCAAAAGTAAAATCATGAAGAAACGACCAAACAATCGAATAACATTCATTATATTTGTTCTGGAAAATTCCATCTAAGGACAGATGACGCAGAACTTGGAGACATTGCAACAGTTCTAGATGACCTAAAAGATCTGATAACAGACAAGGATGAACGAGAAAGATGTTCTGTGGGCATGTGTTATCTTTTGGTGTGTAACTTCTGATAATGCAGAAATATAGGAACGACTATGACTCCGGAAGAAAAAACAAGGCAAAAGATAGATCAGTGGTTTGCCGAGGCTGGTTGGAAGGTTATCAATAGAGAAGACTATGAACCTACCTGTACGGCTGTCGCCATAAGGGAAGGGCTACTAAAAGGTAATCTTGAAGCAGATTATTTCCTTTTCATTAATGGTAAAGCTGTCGGTGTACTGGAAGCAAAAAGGGAAGATATAGATGCTCTTTCCGATAAGGTATGTGAGCAGGCGGCATTATATGCCAAAAGCGTTCCTCATATATATCAGACATATCAGAACCCATTGCCTTTTATTTTTACTTCCAATGGGAAGAATCTGTATTTCTGTGACTTCCGCAAGCAGGAGCAAAGTTTCAAACAGATAATGGCTATCCCAACTCCCTATGAGTTGGTCAAGCAGTTAGGGATAGGTGATTATTTTGCAGGACTTCCTACTTTACAAAAAAAGGGATTGCGAGATTGCCAGTATGAAGCCGTAACCGAATTGGAAAAAAGTTTTCGTACCGGGCAAAACCGTGCCTTGATGGTTTTGGCAACTGGTGCAGGCAAAACATATACAGCTTGTCTTGCTGCATACCGTTTGCTATCCTATACTCCTATGAGAAGGATACTGTTTCTGGTGGACAGGAATAATCT
>CALVDT010000020.1 GCA_944326385.1 uncultured Bacteroidales bacterium
CGGTAGGAAAACAGAGCAACTTGACTCTCAGGAGAGCCGGTGTCCTTATTAGACTTTCCGTACTTCGCGAAAATCTCTTGCTTCTTTTCAGCCTGTAAATATTCAGCCATTTGCAAAAAGATTAAAAGTTAAAAAATTGTTGAAAATCCCGTTGAGGGATTAAGCGGCCGCAAATTTATGAATTAAATCCGATAAAACAATATTTTATTCCGGAAAATTTTGATAATCATGGAAATTTACACTAACCTCCGCACCAGGTCTTCCTTGTCTCCTGGAAGCAGGTCGATGACAGGGATTTCGATGAGAGTGTAGCATCCCGGGGCCTGCTTGAATGTGGCGCGGGCGGAGCAGACCATTACCTGGGCGGTCAATGCCGGGTTGTTTATCTTCATGTTGAACTCGAACAGCTGGTTCTGGGTCTTGCCTGAAACCCCTTTTCTGGTAAGATTGACACCGTGGCCCATGTCTATGAGAGCGTTTACATCGTCCACTTTCACAACGTGGGTCTCGTCATGCGCGAAATAAGGGTCTGCCTTGATGGCGGCGGCGGTTTTGTCGAAGTCATAGCCGTCTTTCACTTCGATGTAGACCATTCTTCTGTGGACTCCGGTGCCGGTAGGTATTGTCATGGACAGGGCGGCCTTTACTCCATCTATAGCCTTTACAGCCACTGTGTGCCCCATGCTCATGCCCGGGCCGAAGTTGGTATAGGTGATTCCTTTCGGTGCGATAGCCTCCAGAAGAGCCCTCACTACGGAATCGCTTCCCGGATCCCAGCCTGCCGATATGACGGAGACTGCATTGTGCTTGCGCGCTGTCTCACCGAGACTTCTTCTGAGAGCCACTATGTCTGTATGTATGTCGAAACTGTCCACAGTGTTGATGCCCATCTCCAGAAGCGGAATGGCATGTTCTTCCACTTTCCTTGTAGGTGTGCAGAGGATGGCCACGTCCACTTTGCCGAGGTCCTTTATGTCTTTCACGACTTTCAGCCCTGCAAGTTCTTCTGGGCAGTTCTCGTTCCCGTTTCTCCTGATGATGCCGGCAATCTCAAAGTCAGGGGACACTTTGAGGGTCTCGACCACATACCTGCCGATGTTTCCGTAGCCTACTACGGCTGCACGAATCTTTTCCATAATCTATTTGTTTTTGAATAATCCGCGTAAAGATAAGCAAGATATTATAAAACTGTTTTGAAAAATTTAAAAACAGTTCCTAAATTCGCAAGGATAAACCGGTACCGACGATGAAAGTGCTGATGGTTTCCGATGCTGGAAGCATACATACCATGCGATGGGCGGCCTCTCTTAAGGAGGCAGGGGTGGATATCGCGCTGTTCTCGATTACCCCGTATACCGGCGGCTTCTACAGGGGAAAAAGCATAAATCTGCATATTTTCGATCTGTTCGGATATAAGAAAAAGAAAAAAAATGCACGGAAATGGAAAATCCTGCATCTGCTGTCTGTGTTCCGTTCCCATTTCAAGGCGGTCAAGGCTTTGAAACGGGTCATAGGGAATGAGAGACCGGATATCCTTCATGCACATTATGCCACGAGCTACGGACTGGTTGCGGTATTGTCCGGATTCCATCCTTTGATAGTGTCAGTCTGGGGAAGCGATGTGTATGAGTTCCCGCGCCTTTCCATACTTAACCGTATGGCAGTAGAATACCTGCTGGGCAAGGCCGACAGGGTGCTTTCCACCAGCCGTGCCATGGCAGAGGAAACTTCCATGTATTGCAACGGCCGGATCGGTGTCACTCCGTTCGGAGTGGATACGGAAGTCTTCAGACCGTTGCAGAGGAAGGATCACGAAGGTATCATATTCGGAACGGTGAAGACAATGTCCCGGAAATACGGCATAGACATTCTGCTGCAGGCGTATGCCCTGATGCGGAAACAAATGGAGGAGAATCCGCGGGAGTCCGTGAAGACGGGGCTTGTGATAGCGGGGGACGGACCGGACAGGGAGGATCTGGAAATGCTGGCGGAAAATCTCGGGATAGGCAGTGAAACAGTCTTCACAGGCAGAATCGCACATGACGGCTTGCCTGCCTTGTATGCCGGAATCGACGTCGCGGTCTTCCTGTCGAGGGCTGAAAGTTTCGGTGTCTCGGCAGTAGAGGCCATGGCGTGCGGAGTGCCTGTGATAGCATCCGATGCCGTCGGATTCAGGGAAATCATGGAGGACGGAGCCGGTGTCATAGTACCCGGGGAAGATGTTCAGGCAGCTGCCGGTGCGATGCTTCAGATGGCACTGGACACACAGGCCAGGAGCCGCTATGGAAAAGCCGGACGGGAAAGGGTGTCCGACAGGTACGAATGGAAGAAAAACGTGGAGACCATGACAGGCGAGTACCTGGCCTGTCTGAAAACAGGGGAGAAGCATGGACGGTCTTAAAGAGAAGACAGCGGCCGGAGTCAAGTGGGGCTTTATCGACAATCTGGCGGGAACCGGCATCCTCGCTGTCGTGAATATCGTCCTCGCCAGGATCCTTTCTCCTGCAGAGTTCGGCATTGTGGGCATGACCTCCATTTTCCTTACATTGTCCACTTCTCTTGTAGACAGCGGTTTTACGGGTGCATTGACAAGGAAGTCGGAAGTGGATGAGAAAGACCTTAATACCGTTTTCTATTTCAATCTCCTGACATCCGTATTCTTATATGCGATACTGTATCTTGCCGCTCCCTTGATTGCGGGATTCTTCTCGCAGCCGGTCCTGACAGACGTCATCAGGATACTTGGACTGTCCCTCATAGTCACGGCTCTGAGTATTGTCCAGAAAGTCATACTCGTGCGCAGGCTCGATTTCAGGACCCAGGCATATGTTTCAGTCATTTCCGCTGTGCTGAGCGGCATTGCCGGCATCTGGATGGCATTGTCCGGATACGGGGTCTGGAGTCTTGTGGCCATGCAGCTTTCCAGGCTTGTACTTATGACTGTCCTGCTGTGGGTATTCTCGAGATGGAAGCCTGCACTGCTTTTTTCCGTCGCGTCGTTCCGGGAAATGTTCTCGTTCGGAGGCCGTCTGCTGCTGACCGCCGTTATCAGCACCCTTTGGTCGGAGATATATTCATTCATTATCGGTAAACTGTATGCTCCGTCGGTACTGGGTCAGTATTCGCGGGCGGACAAGTTCAGGAACATGGTCACTTCCAATGTGAGCATCGTCATGCAGCGTGTCACATATCCGGTGCTGGCATCCATCAGGGATGAAAAGCAGAGACAGAGCCGGGCATACAGGAAGATAGTCCGTACCACTGTCCTGATATCGTTTACTGCGGTGCTCGGGCTTGCGGCTGTCTCGGAGGCGTTCGTGCTGACCCTTGTCGGGGAACAGTGGGTGCCGGCGATAAAGTATCTGAGAATTCTCTGTCTTTCAGGTCTGTTCATGCCGCTGATGATATGCAGCGCGAACATCCTGAATGCAAACGGCCGTTCGGATACCACTCTTTATCTGGAAATCATGAAGACAGCGCTTGCAGTCATTCCTGTTCTGGCGGGCATATTCTCGGGCATGGAAGCCTTGCTTTGGGCCACTGTAGCCGTGTCTGCCGCGTCGTATCTTGTTTATGCTGCCATGGTCTCCAGATCTGTGGACTATCCCGTGCTGCGCCAGCTGTCGGATATTGCTCCATATTTCATCGTTTCCGCAGTCATGGCAGCAGCAGTCTGGCTTTTGTCCTGGCTTCCTCTTCCGCAGTGGCTCATACTGATCATACAGCTGTGCGCGGGAGCTGCCATCGTGATACTTGCCTACGAGACTGTCTACAGGAACGATGAATATCTTGATGTCAAATCGGCTCTGCTGAAATTCCTCAAACTTCCACGAAAACATCATGAAGCCTGAAATATCCATTATAATAGTCAATTACAATACGGGAAGGCTTCTGTATAACTGCCTTTCAAGCATAGCCTCGCATGTCAAGGCAAGTCATGAGGTAATAGTGGTGGACAATCATTCGACGGATGATTCCGTTGCCTGCTGCGGGACTTTCTGGGCAATGACCGGATTCCGTCTGGAACAGCTGGAGAGGAATATCGGTTTTGCAAGAGCGAACAATGTCGGTGCGGGGATGGCTGAAGGCCGTGTACTGCATTTCCTGAATCCGGATACGGAACTTCCTCCGGAAATCGACCGGGACTATGCCGTGGCGCTTGGGCATCCGGGGCAGGTTTATGTCAATCCGCTCGTGAACCGCGACGGCTCGTATGAGAATGACAGGATGCCTTTCCCGTTCATCCGCGACATTTTCCTGTGGAATGCAGGCTCGGATAAGGCGAGATACTGGTACAAAGGCGCTTCGGTAATTATCCATGCTTCTGATTTCCGATGCATTGGAGGCTGGTGTGAGGATTATTTCCTTTATTCGGAGGACCTTGACCTTTTTTATGAGATATGGGAGCACGGATTTCCGATTGTCATGCTCGATGCCAGGATCTTCCACCTTGGCGGCGGTACGTCCATGTCCCTGTGGAGCTCGCTTGAGAGGGAAGTCATGGTGCAGAAGTCCAACAGGCTGTTTTTCAGGAAACATTCGTCAGGTTTCCAGTATTTCCTCAGCAAGCTGTATTATCTTTTCCACACCCTGCTGAAACACCCTTCGGCTGTCCCGTTCTACATCAAGGCCTGGCGTCTCAGCGGGAAGGCATGACTCTTTTAGAAGATAAGTTTCCTGTCAGGATCGAACGGTCTGAGATCGTCCAGATGCATGGCATTTATGGCCGTGCAGATGAGTTCTCCGGATGTGCACGGTTCTGCGGCATGGAAAAAACGGCCGGCATCGACAAGACACTTCCCCGGGACAAGCCCGATGATTTCAGTTCCTGTCACTCTTGCACCGCGGACCGCAGCCGCACGCTTCACTTCCGAATAAGCCACATGCAGCGGAGTAGCTGCAATATCGGTGATATTCATCGATACCTGCGCTATGCCGTATTCTTCGATGTACCATCCGATAGCCTTGCAGCCTTTCAGCGTTCCGGGGATGCGTCGCCGTGTCCCGTCCGCCTCTGTCACCGTCCGTCCGCTTTCCCGGACATCCTTGGCTATTTCTGAAGCCAAGGAGGCCGGACAGCCCTTTTCAAGATTGAAATTTACGGCTATCAGGAAATTTCTGGCCCCCACGACAGTCGCTCCGGAGCGTGCGGCAGTTTCTGTAAAAGTACAAGGCCCGAAATCAGGGCGGAGGTCAGGATCGGCAATTTTTGCAGGCAAAGCCTCATATTCCCCGTGCCGGCACACTTCCAGACGTTTGCGCTCGGGCCGCAAGGCTGCAGCTTCGTAGCAGTAGCACGGAATCCCGAGTTCCCCGGATATGCGCATTGCCGTCCGTCTGGCCATTTCCGCACATTCTTCCAGACTTATTCCGGAAACCGGCACGAACGGCAGTACATCTGTGGCTCCGATGCGTGGATGGGTGCCGTGCTGCTTGCGCATGTCTATCAGCCTCGAAGCGGTTTCCACTCCCTTGAATGCCGCCTCTTCCACTGCTTCAGGACTGCCGGTAAAAGTGATGACGGTCCGGTTTGCTGCTTCTCCCGGGTCGATATCGAGAATCCTTATCCCTGATATGCCGGATACGGCATCAGCGATAAGGCCGATGACTTTCAAGTCCCGGCCTTCGCTGAAATTGGGCACACATTCGACAATCCTGTCCGAGGTACTCATTACCGTCCTGTGATTTCGTGGAAAACCTTCTTCATCTTCTCCAGCCTTTCCGGCTCTTCTGCCGAAATGTCTGTCATCTGGGATGGATCGGCCTTCATGTTGAAAAGGGCATAGTCGGGAAGATTGCCCAGTTCGTTCTTGGAATAATTCCTGTCCGGCCCTTCGTAAGGCGGGATCATGGTATAGTCTCCCTCGCGAAGTGCCAGTCTCCCTTCGGCTTCATGTATCAGTGTCTGTCTGCCGATGTCTGTTCTCCCGAGGAATGCATCGATGGTGTTCCGGCTGTCAAGCCCTTCAGGTACATTCCCTCCTATCAGTTCCCCCAGGCTTGCGAACAGGTCCATCTGGCAGACCAGGGCATCGGAAACCTGCGGTTCGATATGTCCTTTCCAATATATTATAAGAGGTATATGAGTACCGCCGTCGAAAAGGCTGTACTTTCCGCCGCGGGTACCGTTGCGTGGATCGTGATCTCCGAGCATCTCTTCCGCCTTGTCATCATATCCGTCGTTGAGGACAGGGCCGTTGTCGCTGGTAAAGATGACGATGGTATTTTCCATCATGCCCTTTTCCTCCAGATATGCCAGCACTTCGCCTACGCACCAGTCCCCTTCGACGACGGCATCACCGCGCGGCCCCAATGTAGTGCTGCCGGCAAATCTCGAATGGGGAGCTCTCGGCACATGAGGCTCATGAAGCCCGTAATAAAGGAAGAAAGGTTCGCCAGGCTCCAGACTGTCGGCCCATTTTTTGACTTTTCCGACAAAATAGTCGGCCATGTCTTCGTCCACCCATCGGGCTTTTTCCCCTCCCTTCATATAGCCTATGCGGGGAATCCCGTTCACAATGGAAAAGTTATGCCCGACAGACCAGTTCATCTTCAGCATTTCCGGATTGGTCAGGGCAGTCGGTTCCCCTTCGAAATTCTTCTCGTAGTCCACATATATCGGGTCTTCAGGGTCAAGTCCTTCCACCAGCCCGTTCTCGACATAGACGGTAGGCACACGGTCATTCGTAGCCGCGATCAGGCAGGTGTAGTCGAATCCTACAGTGTTCGCACTCGGATGGATCTGCCTGTTCCAGTCTACATTGCCGTCGCCCATCCCGAGATGCCATTTGCCTATGGCCGCAGTCGCATATCCCGCTTCCTGCATCATTTTGGGCATTGTCGGTATATCGGTAGGTATCAGCAGAGGAGCATCCCCCGGGAGGATCTTCGCATCGGCGTTCCTCCATGGATACATCCCCGTGAACATCCCGTAGCGGCTTGGCGTCGATGTCGCTGAAGTGGCATATCCGTTGGTGAATCTGATTCCGTTGTCTGCCAGTGAGTCTATGTTCGGTGTCGAGATGGTGCGGCTGCCGTATGCACTGACATCTCCGAGCCCGAGGTCATCTGCCACGATAAGGATGATGTTCGGCTGCTGTTCTTTTGTCCCGTCGGTCCCGCAGGCAATCATTCCCGCCCCTGCAAGAGGCAGAAGCATCAATGTCTTGTTTTTCATATTGAAGGTCGTTGTGTAAAGTTTTCCAAAGTTAAGAAACTGTTTTGGAATTATCTAAAAATTCTTTTATGGCCTTTTCTCTGGAAAAACAGAAAAAAAGCCGGATTTCCGTAGGACGCGTCTGAATAATGCTTAACTTAGGCAAAATATTCAGTCTATGGAAATCTGGCATATCTGGCTTATTTCAGCCCTTGTTCTGGTTGTAGTGGAAATCTTCACTCAGGGTTTTGCCGTGCTTTGTCTTGCAATAGGAGCTGCTGCAGCGGCCCTTATATCTGCGTTCGCGGTCGGCATCGAGTGGCAGATAGTATGTTTTGCAATAGCCACATTGCTGTCATTCGTATTCATAAGGCCGCTGCTCGTGAAAGCTTCCAGGAAAGGGCCCTCGGGACGGGAAAGCGGTGTAGCTGCCCTGAAAGGCCGGGAAGCCACGGTGTCGGAGCGGATATCGGCAGACTGCAATACAGGCAGAGTGGCGATTGACGGGGATGACTGGAAAGCCGTGTCTGTCGACGGCAAGGATGTGGAGAAGGGCGAGAAGGTCAAGGTCGTTGCGGTGGACAGCGTAATATTGAAGGTAGTCCGGAAAGATTCATCTGAAAACCAGTAATATCGATACCATGGGAACATTGATCATTGTAGGGCTGGTAGCCCTTATCGCAATCATTTTTGCGTTGACAGGAATGAAAATCATCCAGCAGGGGGAGACGAAAGTCATCGAAAGGCTCGGAAAATATCATTCGACATTGCCGTCCGGCATAAACATCATCTGGCCGATAATCGACCAGCCGAGGAAAATCTATGTCAGATATATCAGGGAAGGTTTTGACGGGGAGAGCCATGTGATGGTCAGGATGTCTGACCGGATCGACCTCAGAGAGCAGGTCTATGATTTCCCCGAGCAGAGCGTAATCACAAAGGACAATGTCACCACACGGATAAACGCACTGCTGTATTTCCAGATCACAGATCCTTTCAAGGCGGTCTATGAGATCGACAATCTTCCCAATGCCATAGAGAAACTTACCCAGACCACCTTGAGGAATGTCATCGGAGAGCTGGAGCTTGACGAGACGCTGACCTCCAGGGACACCATCAACTCGAAGCTCAGGGCTGTACTGGATGAAGCTTCCAACAAATGGGGCGTCAAGGTGAACAGGGTCGAACTCCAGGATATCACTCCGCCCGAAAGCGTCCGCGATGCCATGGAGCAGCAGATGCAGGCCGAGCGTGAAAGGAGGGCCAAGATACTGAAGGCGGAAGGTGAAAAGACTTCTGCTATCCTCCAGTCGGAGGGAGAGAAGGAGTCCCAGATAAACAAGGCCATGGCGGACAAGGAATCGCAGATACTCCAGGCAGAAGGAGAGGCAAAGGCCAAACTCCTTCAGGCGGAAGCCGAAGCGGCTGCCATAAACAAACTGGCGGAAGCCATCCGGGGCACCAAGTCCGATCCGGCTTCATATATGCTGGCCGTCAAATATATAGATACTTTGAGGGAGATGGTGAGCGGGAAGGACAACAAGACGGTCTATCTCCCGTATGAGGCGACCTCGATGCTCGGTTCGCTGGGCGGCATAAAAGACCTTTTCGACAAGAAACTGTAAACTATATTGACATGGCAGAAAGACTTACGATTATCCAGTTTGTGGAGAAATACACCAGACAGTTCGCAGGGAATACATTCCTGTGGGAGAAGCACGGCAAGGAGTGGGTGCCGACCACTTTCGAACAGACAAGGAAAGAGGCGTACCGTGCCGGTGCGGGTCTGATGGCGCTCGGTGTGCAGAAAGGAGAGAAGGTGTCTCTGCTGTCAGAAGGCCGTAATTCCTGGGTCACGGGAGAGCTCGGGATACTGTATGCCGGTGCGGTGAATGTGCCGCTGTCCATCAAGCTGGAGGAAAGCAATGATCTTATATTCAGGATTGTGCACTCTGATTCCAAGTATGTGATGGTTTCGGCCGGACAGCTTCCCAAGATACGCAACATATTGAAGGATCTCCCTCTTGTGGAAAAGGTGATTGTCCTTGATGATCTGTCCGAATACCGGGAGAAGGAGATTCCTTTCTCTGAAGTGTGCAGGCTCGGGGACGCATTTCTGGCAGAACATCCGGAAATGTTCGAGCAGAGATACAGATCCATCGGTCCTGATGACTATGCGAACATAAGCTACACATCAGGGACGACCGCTGATCCCAAAGGCATATTGCTGACTCACAGGAACTATACTGCAAATGTGGAGCAGGCCCGTTCCGTCATCGGCGTGACCCCGGAAGACAGGATGCTTATAATTCTTCCTTTGGACCATTGCTTCGCACATGTGGCGGGATTCTATACACTCATGTCCTATGGTGCGTCCATAGGGACGGTTCCGGCAGGCAAGACCCCGATGGAGGCGTTGAGGAACATCCCGATGAGCATAAAGGAACTGCAGCCTACCGTGATGCTCAGTGTCCCGGCCCTTGCCAAGAATTTCAAGAAGAATATCGAGGCCGGGATCAAGGCCAAAGGGCCTGCGGTCGAAAAACTCTATGACTTCGCCCTGAATCTGGCCATCTCCTATAATAAGGAAGGGTACAACAAGGGCGGATTCCTCCAGTGGTGGAAGAAACCTCTCATGGCCTTGTTCGACAAGATCATATTCAGCAATGTCCGTCAGGGACTCGGCGGGAAGATGAAATTCTTTGTCGGAGGCGGTGCATTGCTGGACATAGACCTCCAGAGATACTATTATGCGATAGGGATTCCGATGTATCAGGGCTACGGCCTTTCGGAAGCCACTCCTATCATTTCGGCCAATGCCCCTGCCCGGCATATCCTGGGCTCTTCGGGCTGCGTCGTGAAACCGATGGAGATAAAGATATGCGATGCCGACGGGAAGGCTCTTCCTTATGGAGAGAAAGGTGAAATCGTCATCAAGGGAGAGAATGTGATGGCCGGATATTGGAAGAATCCGAAGGCTACCGCAGAGACTGTCGTGGACGGATGGCTTCATACCGGGGACATGGGATATATGAGAGACAAGGATTTCCTTTATGTTGTAGGCCGTTTCAAGTCGCTGCTGATCAGCGCCGACGGTGAAAAGTACAGTCCGGAGGGCATCGAGGAGTCTCTCGTTGAAAACTCGAAATATATCGATCAGGTAGTGCTGCATAACAGCCAGGATCCGTATACCATAGCCCTGCTGGTGCCGAACAAGGATGCCCTGAAGGGCTGGCTGAAGGAGACTTCACCGGAGACCTCCCCAGATTCCGAAGACGGCAGGAAACTCATGCTCGGCAAGATACAGGATGAAGTGAATTCTTACAGGAAAGGCGGGAAGAATTACGGGGCATTCCCTGAGCGCTGGCTTCCTGCAGCGGTGTGCGTGCTCCCGGAACCGTTCACCGAGAAGAACCATATGGTGAACAGCACCATGAAGATTGTCCGCGGGAAAGTCGAGAAAGCATACGAGGACAGGATGAAGTTCGCCTACACACCCGAGGGCAAGAACATCGTCAATCCGCAGAATCTGGCTTCCCTGTAACAGGCCCCGATATTGCGGCTTCCGGCTCATTGCTTAAATGGCTTATGCCAAATACTTTTGTGCATTGGTGAAAAAATTTGTAACTTTCGACGTTTTTTGAGGCGTCCGGATAGCGGATTTTCTCCCAAATTTTGCCGCAAATAATTAATAATTAAATATAAAGCTAATCAACAATGAAAAAAAACGGTAATCTTGTCGCAATCATCACCATGATCTTCCTTTTCGGAATGATTTCATTCGTGACGAATCTTGCGGCTCCTATTGGTGTGATCTGGAAACAGCAGCCTGGAATCGACGGTTCCAACGCTCTCGGAATGATGGGAAACATGATGAACTTCCTCGCATATCTGTTCATGGGTATACCTGCAGGAAAGCTCATCACCAGAATAGGTTATAAGAAGACGGCTCTCCTTGCCATTGCAGTCGGTTTCTTCGGTGTGCTGATCCAGTTCCTTTCCGGAATCGTCGGGGTAGGCTCCACTGTCGCCGGACTTCCTGCAAACTGGTTCATCTACCTTCTCGGTGCATTTGTGGCAGGTTTCTCGGTATGTATCCTCAATACAGTGGTGAACCCTATGCTTAACCTTCTCGGTGACGGCGGCAAGAAAGGGAACCAGCTTGTACAGATCGGAGGTACGTTCAACTCGCTGATGGGTACCCTTACCCCTATGTTCGTAGGTGCACTCATCGGGGCTGTGACGAAGGATACTGTGATTACGGATGTCAATCCGGTGATGTACATAGCTATGGGCGTATTCTTCCTGACTTTCATCATCCTTTCTTTCATTCCTATCGAGAATCCGCAGTCTGCTTCGGACGGCGGCAAAGTCGAAAGTCCATGGAAATACCGCCATTTCGTATATGGAGTCATCGCCATATTCCTTTATGTAGGAGTGGAAGTGGGTATCCCGGGTACACTCAACTTCTATCTTTCAGATCCTGACAGCGGTGCCGGTCTTGATCCTAAGACGGCAGCTACCATAGCCGGTTTCGTGGCAGGTACCTATTGGTTCCTCATGCTTGTCGGCCGATTCGTGTCAAGCTTCATCAGCGGTGCCGTTTCAAGCCGCACCCAGCTCTCATGTGTATCGGCAGTGGCATCGGTCCTCGTCCTGGCGGCAATGTTCGTTCCTGCTTCTGTCGGCACTTCCATGCCTGTATTTACCGGTTCCGGTTTCGGGATGGTTCAGGTTCCGCTTTCTGCTCTTCTTCTCGTGCTCTGCGGTATCTGCACTTCCGTCATGTGGGGTACCATATTCAATCTTGCAGTCGAAGGGCTCGGGTCTTCTACGGCTCTTGCCTCAGGCGCTTTCATGATGATGGTTGTCGGTGGAGGTATACTTCCGCTCCTTCAGAACGCCATCGCTGATGCCGCCGATTATATGGTAAGCTACTGGGTGATAGTAATCGCTCTTCTGTACATCCTCTGGTATGCCGTCCTCGGCTCCAAGGTGAAGAAGGCGTAATCCGCAAAACGAGATATCATGAATACTGACTTGATAGACAAACCATACGTCGTAGGTATCGACATAGGCGGGCAGACCACCAAGATGGGTATTGTGGATATGCGCGGGCAGGTGCTTTCCCAGACCGTCATACGTACAGACACTCATACGGACGTCGATCCCTATATCGAGGATGTAGCCGAAGCCCTTGACAAGATAATCAAGGAGTCGGGTTCCGAGGACAAGATCCGCGGCATAGGCATAGGCGCTCCGAATGCGAATTATTATACCGGCACCATAGAGAATGCAGTGAACATCTCATGGGGCGGATCCAGGACCATACCTTTTGCGGAAATGCTTTCGGCCAGGACCGGCGGGCTGAAGGTGGCATTGACCAATGATGCAAATGCTGCAGCTGTCGGCGAGATGACATACGG
Source organism: uncultured Bacteroidales bacterium (assembly GCA_944326385.1). Lineage (GTDB taxonomy): Bacteria > Bacteroidota > Bacteroidia > Bacteroidales > UBA932 > Cryptobacteroides. The sequence continues at coordinate 12,583 of CALVDT010000020.1, forward strand.
TGCGGCAAGAGGTATGAAGAATTTCATCATGATAACCCTCGGCACCGGTGTCGGAAGCGGGATCGTGATCAACGGGGAAGTGGTCTACGGCCACGACGGCTTTGCCGGGGAACTTGGCCATACCTGTGCCGTGAGGAATAACGGCCGTCTCTGCAACTGCGGCAAGACAGGATGTCTTGAGACATACTGCTCGGCTACGGGAGTGGCAAGGACTGCCCGGGAGTGGCTGACGTTGAGCGATGAGCCGTCTGTCCTCAGAAGTCTGGACAGCATCTCTTCCAAGGATGTCTACGAGGCTGCCAAGGAGGGTGACAAGCTGGCCTTGAAGATTTTCGGGTTCACGGGCAAGATGCTTGGTCAGTCCTTTGCTGATTTCGTGGCTTTCAGTGCCCCTGAAGCAATCGTCCTGTTCGGCGGGCTTGCAAGAGCCAAGGAGTACCTGTACCAGCCGATCATGGATTCCATGAATGCCAATCTCCTGCCTTTGTGGAGAGACCGCATCAAGATAGTCTTCTCCCAGCTGAAGGAATCGGATGCTGCCATACTCGGAGCATCGGCATTGGCCTGGGAATTATAAAACAGTCAGCGTATGAAGATAAGCAAATATCTGCCGGTAATCATATTGTCATACGTGCTGTTCTTCATGATTGCCTTCGTCACCGGGCTTCAGAACCCTCTCGGGGTTATCGTCAAGTCCCAGTACGGGGTATCCATGGGCGTGGCACAGCTTGGAAATTTCGCGAATTTCATTGCGTATGCCTTCATGGGGCTGCCTGCAGGCCTGATGCTGAAGAAGTACGGATACAAGTTTTCGCTTCTTGTGGCTGTAACAGTCGGCATTATCGGCCTCGGCCTGATGTTCTTTTCCGGTCAGATCTCCCGCGGCCTCTGGATGTATTTCATGGGGGCTTTCATAGCAGGCTTCTCCATGTGCATGCTGAATGCTGTGGTCAATCCTCTTCTGAATTCGCTCGGAGGAGGTGGAAACAAAGGTAACCAGCTGATACAGTGGGGAGGTTCACTGAACTCCATCGCTGCTACCATAGTGCCTTTCGTGGTCGGCTTCCTTATGGGAAGGTCAGCGGGCATGAGACAGGCTGAAGGGCTGCCGCATTTCGAGATTGCCGACGTGAATCCTATGTTCATAATCCTGGTGTCTATTTTCGCTCTTGCCATTCTGGCGATATTGTTCATAAATATCCCGGAGACGGAGAGGGTGGAACCGAAGGAAGCCATTCACCAGCTTCTGGTGAATGACGGGAAGTACAACTGCTTCTCTTTCCGCCATTTTACCTTGGGAGCGGTGGCAGTCTTCCTTTACACAGGCGTGGAGGTGAGCATAGCCAACATGACAAACATCTATCTGATCCATGAAGTCGGGGTCAGACCGGTCCATGCAGGTCTGATTGTGGCCATATACTGGTTCTGCATGTTCATAGGCCGTGTAGTCGGAGGTACGCTCGGATCGAAATTCTCAAGCCGGGACATGCTTCAGTTCTCTTCGATGATGGCGATCATCTTCCTCATCATAGTGATATTCACTCCGGAGAAGATAACCATCGAGATCGGCCGCTACAGTCTCGGGAATATCCCTGTCAACGTGGTCTTCCTCGTCTTCACCGGACTGTTCACTTCCGTGATGTGGGGAAATATATACAATCTGGCAGTGGAAGGGCTCGGCAAGTATACGTCTACAGCCACCGGATTTTTCATGATGATGGTATGCGGCGGCGGTATAGTCCCTATTCTGCAGGGTCTGCTTGCAGACTTTGTCGGCTGCCGGGCTTCATTCTGGATTGTCATCCTGTGTCTCGGGTATCTCCTGTATTACGGGTCCACAGGTTACAAGAATGTCAATAAAAAAATTCCGGTGTAATCACCGGAATTTTTTTATTCCAACTTATGTATCGCGAGCCCGCTTCTGAGCTTGGGCTCGAACCATGTCGTCTTTGGCGGCATTATGTTCCCTGAATCGGCGATGTCCACCAGTTGCTTCATCGAAACCGGGTAGAGGGCGAATGCTACTGCCATCTCACCGCTGTCCACTCTGTCGGCCAGTTCTCCGAGACCGCGGATGCCGCCCACGAAGTCTATCCTTTTGTCTGTCCTCAGGTCCTTGATGCCGAGCAATCTGTCCAGAACCAGATTCGAGAGGATGGTCACATCCAGCACACCTATCGGATCCGAGTCGTCGTATCTGCCTTCCTTCGCTTCAAGCGAGTACCATCTCCCGTCGAGATACATGGAGAAATTGTGGAGATGGTCAGGCCGGTATATCCCGCCGACCTTTTTCTCCACGATGAAATCCTCCTCCAGGGCTTTCAGGAATTCTTCCGGCTTCAGACCGTTCAGATCCTTGACCACACGGTTGTAGTCGATGATTTTAAGCTGGCTTTCCGGAAAGGCGACGGCCATGAAGAAATTGTATTCCTCATCACCGGTATGGTCCGGATTCCCTTCTCTCTTTTCTGTTCCCACCCTGGCTGCCGCTGCCGTCCTGTGATGTCCGTCAGCCACGTAAAAGGCCGGAATACCCTTGAATATCTCCGTGATCCTGCCGATGGTGCTGTCATCGTCTATCACCCAGAAGCGATGGCCGAATCCGTCTTCGGCAGTGAAATCGTATTCCGGTGTCCTGGCGGTATATTCCTTTATTATGGCATCGATTCCGGCATTGTCGTGGTAGGAGAAGAAGACAGGCTCGATATTGGCGTTCTGTATCCTGACATGGACCATCCTGTCGTCTTCCTTGTCCTTTCTGGTAAGCTCGTGTTTCTTTATCCTGCCTTCGGAGTAATCGTCAGTATGGGCGCACAGCACCAGCCCGTACTGGGTACGGCCTTCCATTGTCTGCGCATAGATATAGTAGCATGGCTTGCTGTCCTGTACCAGCCATCCTTTCTCTTGCCATGACCTGAAGTTCTCTACAGCCTTCCGGTAGACTTCGTCGCTGTGCTCGTCCGGCATGGGATCGAAGTCTATCTCAGGTCTGGTAATATGCAGGAGAGACTTCTCTGAAGCTTCCGCTTTCGCTTCCTCGGAGTTCAGCACGTCATACGGGCGGGCTGCGATCTCCCGGACAAGTTCTTTCGGCGGACGTATCGCCGCAAATGGTTTTATCCGTACCATGGTCAGTTCGGGTTTGCCGGCGGCATGGATTATCTGTTCACCTGGAATCTTGTGTTCCCTGTAGCAAAGAAGTCGACGATCTGGGAAGCGGCGGCGAGACCTGCGTTTATGTTCGCTTCCGCTGTCTCTGCCCCCATCTTCTTAGGGGTGGCGAAGACTCTTTTGCCGAACTTCTCATTCAGCTCGGCCTGACAGTCGGCCGCGATATCGGTGATGTATTTCAGATCCGGCCTGTCGGTCAGGGCTTTCTCGAGTTCGGCTTCGTTTATGATTTCCTTGCGCGCCGTATTCAGGAGGCATCCCCCGGTAGGCATCAGTGTGATGAGGCTGTACCCGATGGATTTCCTGGTCTCGGCAGTGGCCGGAATGTGCAGGGAGACGAAGTTGCATTCACGGTACATCTGCTCCACGGACTCTGCCGGAATCACCCCGTCTTCAGCCATTTTCGCGGCAGGTACATACGGATCGAATGCCATGACTTCCATGCCCAGGCATTTTGCCTTCATGGCTACAAGCCTGCCGACATTGCCATAAGCCTGGATTCCGAGTTTCTTGCCCTTTATCTCGCTTCCCGTACCCGGGGTGAACTGGTTCCTGGACATGAATATCATCATGGAGACGGCAAGTTCTGCGACAGCATTCGAATTCTGCCCTGGAGTGTTCATCGCTACGATATTCTTTGCCGTGCAGGCTTCGAGGTTGATATTGTCATATCCGGCTCCGGCCCGTACCACTATCTTCAGGTTCTTTGCCGCATCTATGACTTCGGCAGTGACCTTGTCCGATCTTACAATAAGGGCATCCGCATCAGCGACAGCCTTCACAAGCTTCTCGGGCGAGTCGTATTTCTCGAGCAGCATGACTTCATGCCCGGCATTCCGGGCAATATCCTTGATCCCGTTCACTGCAGCTGCGGCAAACGGCTTTTCTGTGGCTACAAGTATCTTCATGATAATGTCATTTTTTCATTGTTTCGAAATCCTGCATGCATTTGACCAGCGCCTTGACGCTTTCTGTCGGACATGCGTTATAGATGGATGCCCTGAAGCCTCCGACAGATCTGTGGCCTTTGATTCCGAGCATTCCCTGTCCCTTTGCGAATTCGAGGAATTCGTCCTGCAGGTTTTCATATCCCGGAGCCATTACGAAGCACACGTTCATGTCCGAACGGTCTTCCTTTGCGGCTGTCCCCACAAACAGAGGGTTCCTGTCGACCTCGGTATAGAGAAGATCAGCCTTCTCCCTGTTTATCTTGTAGATGGCTTCCACTCCTCCTATGCTCTTGAGCCAGCTGAGGGTTTCGTACATTATGTATATCGCATAGACAGGAGGAGTGTTGAACATGGAGCCTCCGTCGATGTAGGTCCGGTAGTTCAGCATGGTCGGGATGTAGCGGCTTACCTTCCCGAGTGCATCTTTCCTGATGATGGCGAATGCCACACCGGCAGGACCGACGTTCTTCTGGGCGCCTCCGTATATCAGGGTGTATTTGCTGATATCGCGCGGTCTGCTCATTATATCGGAAGACATGTCGGCTATGAGAGGAACCGGGCTGTCATAGTCTTCCTTGATCTGGGTGCCGTATATTGTATTGTTCGATGTGATATGGAAATAATCCAGATCTTCCGGAATGGCGAATCCTTTTGGAATATAACTGTATGTGGTGTCGGCGGAGGATGCCACTGCATAGGCCTCGCCGATTCCCTTTGCTTCCTTCAGGGCCTTTTTCGCCCAGACACCTGTCTCAAGGTAGCCGGCCTTCTTCTCGAGGAAGTTCATGGCTACACACAGGAACTGGAGGCTGGCACCTCCTCCCATGAAGAGGACTTCGTGAGTGTCCGGAATATGCAAAAGTTCTTTCCATAGAGCCCGGCATTCATCCATTACCTGTACCCATTCCTTTGATCTGTGCGAAATGCTTATTACCGGGATTCCTGTACCTCTGAAATCTTTCAGAGCCTCAATGGCCTTATCGACGGCCTGCTCGGGAAGTACGCAGGGACCGGCGAAGAAATTGTGAACTTTTTTCATGATCTATTCGATTAAATTGACCTTAAAATTAATAAAAATTTTTCAGGATTCAGTATTTCAGAACAGACTTTTGATGCTTGACCTCTTTTCGCAGTAGTGGCACAGCAGTGATATTTCACCGTTTTCATCTATGACAGTGAATCTTGTCCTGACTGGCTGATGATTGGTGATGCATTTGGGGTTCATGCATCTGGCTATGCCCTCTATCCTTTCAGGCATGGACAGCTGCTTCTTTTCCACTACCTTGAAATTCCTTATTATGTTTACCGTGGCATGCGGTGCGATCAGTGCCAGCCTGTTCAGCTCGTCATCGGCGAAAAACCGGTCTGCAATCTTGATTATGCCCTTCCTGCCATATAGTTTGCTGTTCAGGTTTATCCCTATCGTGATCTGGTTGTCTATGCCCCTGAGGTTCAATATGTCAAGAGCCTTGTAGACGTTTTCTGCCGGGATATGGTCGAGGACAGTCCCGTTCTCCAGTGCGCTGACTTTCAGTTCTTTGTTTACGTTTTCCATGTCTTGAGCTTTTATCTGTAGCCTAAAAGGTATGAAATGATGGCCATTCTTACATACAGGCCGTTTTCGGCCTGCTTGAAATAATATGCATACGGTGTGTCATCGACATCCTGGTCGATTTCGTTCACTCTCGGAAGCGGGTGAAGTATCTTCATGTTCTGTTTCACGTTGTCGAGCATTGAAGCCTCGAGCCGGTATACATTCTTCACCTTCTCGTATTCCATAGGGTCGGTGAACCGCTCCTGCTGGACTCTGGTCATGTAGAGTATGTCACAGTCGTCGAGGTGTTCTTCCAGAGAAGTGGTTTCGGTGTATCTGATTCCTTTGTCTTTCAGGAAATCCTTGTATTCCACAGGCATCTTCAGCTCTTCGGGGGCGGTGAACACGAATTCCGGATTGAAATGAGACATGGCCTGCAGGAGGGAGTGCGTGGTCCTGCCGTATTTGAGGTCTCCGACCATGTTTATCTTCAGGTGGTCGAGCCGGCCCTGGGTCTGCATGATCGAATACAGGTCGAGGAGGGTCTGGGAAGGATGCTGGTTCGCCCCGTCGCCTGCGTTGACCACAGGGACTGACGACACTTCCGATGCATATCTCGAACTGCCTTCGAGCGGATGCCTCATTATGATCATGTCGACGTAGTTCGATACCATCTTGATGGTGTCTTTCAGTGTCTCTCCTTTGCTTACACTGGTGTTCGTGGCATCGGAGAAGCCTATTACCTTGGCTCCGAGCCGGTTCACTGCAGTCTCGAAACTCAGCCTTGTTCTGGTGGACGGTTCGAAGAATATGCAGGCTATTACCTTGCCTTCAAGGAAGTTCTGTGTCCTGTTCTTTTCGAATTCCTTTGCGGTCTCGAGGACGTGCAGAATCTCCTCCTTGCTGAAATCCTGGATTGAGATAAGACTTTTTTTCATTGTTGGATAATGTCAGTCCGATTATTAAGTTAACCAATATGTCATCCGATCACTTCAAGCGAGCAGCCTCCGGCTTTCCCTATCATGTCGGAGAATGTGTCCGTCAATGTCAGCCTGACGTCCGTCTCGAGGGTGCAGGTCATTCCGAAATCCTGTCCCGACGCCGTCAGTCCGAGGTCTTTCAAGACTTTCATCACGCTGTTCATGTCCGTATATCCGAAAGACAGCCTGTATCTCCTGCATGCTGTCTTCTGTATAATCTCAGCTTTCGACAGGGCATCGGCAGCGGCGGTCCTGTATGCTCTGATGAGTCCGGGAATGCCAAGCTTTATCCCTCCGAAATATCTTGTCACGACCACCAGTACGTCACTTAGACCGAGAGAGTCGATTTGTCCGAGAATCGGCTTTCCCGCGGATGATGACGGTTCCCCGTCATCATTGGCCCTGAAGATGTCTCTCCTGTACCCGAGCCGGTATGCATAGCAGTGATGCCGCGCATCGTGATACTCTTTTTTCAGTGAAGCTATGATGGATTTGATCTCCTCCTCTGTCCGTACCGGACAGGCGTGGGCGATGAATCTGCTCCCATTGTCCTTGAAAAGTCCTTCAGAAGGTCCTGAGATGCTTTTGTACGTATCGTTTTCTGTTGTTCCCGGGTTCATAGCTGATTTCAAAGTTAGGAACTGTTTTGTAATATTTCAAAAATTCTTTCACATTTGGAAGACGGACGGCTCGGTTGCCGTTGTCAAAAAATAACCTGACATCCTCGTATTATTTTGCGACAGGAAAGAAATTATTTTGTACCTTTGGTCTCCCAATGAAATTTTACGTGTCTTATGGTATTCAGATATAGGGTTTCCCTTCCTGGCATAAAGGGGTTTGCCAGAGTTTATGAAGTAAAGTCCACGACTACATTGTATTCTTTCCACAAGCAGATGCGCGCGGATATGGATTTCCCGCAGGATCAGATGGTGCTGTTCAAGGGCTTCAGGGAAGACGGCTCGGTAGCTGCCAGATACGGCATATTCGATCTCGGGGCCGGTACGATAGATTCCGTGACAGTGGAGCAGACTCTCAAAGCAGGAATAGTGTCCTTCATGTATTTCTACGATACGACGAATGCCAAAAGCGTCATCGTCACATGTGAAGGAGAAGCCGTACTGCGGCCCGGTACGGTTTATCCTGTGCTGGTGGAAGCCAAGGGGCCGAATCCTGTGGATTTCGAGAATGGCTATGTGGCCTACGAGGATCTGCCGGATGACAAGAAGAAGGCGGGGCTTTCAGGTGCCGATGACGATGATCCGGAAGATGACGATGATGACGACAGCGAGGAGATCGGTGCTGATGACGAAGACGGGGAGGAGATCTACGGAGAAGACGAGGATATGTAAGCTGCTGACCGCCGATGCAGCGCAAGCTTGTCATAATATTGGGACCTACGGCAGTAGGCAAGACTGATTTCAGTATAAAGGAGGCTCTGAAATATGGGTCTCCTGTCATTTCGTGCGATTCCAGACAGATATTCAGGGAAATGACCATCGGCACCGCCGTCCCTTCTGAGGAGCAGCTTGCCGAGGTAAAGCACTATTTCATCCATTCGCATTCAGTCACCGGACCTTATTCTGCCGGCCGGTATGAGACAGATGCCCTTGCCTTGATCCGCAGTCTGTTCGACAAGGGGCATGAAACCCTGGTTATGGCAGGCGGTTCCGGATTCTATATTGACGCCGTATGCTGCGGGCTGGATGATTTCCCTCCTGCGGACGAGGAACTCCGGGCCACTCTTACGGAGCGTCTGCGCACGGAAGGGGTAGAATCCCTGCGTCTGGATCTGAAACGCCTTGATCCTGAATCGTACCGCACCATCGATATTGCAAATGGCCGGAGAGTGGTCAGGGCGCTTGAAGTCTGTCTCATGACCGGGCGGCCTTTTTCATCTTTCAAGACTTGCCCCCGGAAACACCGCGATTTCGGAATCGAGAAGATCGGTCTTGTCCGTCCTCGGGCTGAACTCTATGACAGGATCGACCGCCGGGTATTGCAGATGATCGATGACGGACTTGTCGATGAAGTGTCCGGTCTGGTCCGTTACCGTGCTCTGCCTGCGCTCCAGACCGTCGGGTACAAGGAGGTTTTCCAATACCTTGACGGAGAAATAACCCTTGACCGGGCGGTCTCCCTCATCCAGCGCAATACCCGCCATTATGCGAAACGCCAGCTGAGTTACTGGAACAGAGACAAGGAAATCCGGTGGCTGGAACTGTAGCAGCGACCGGATTTCCTTGTCCGCAATGGTTGTCTGTATGGTCTTATCTTGACTCCCTTACGAATTCACCGTCGGAGTTGAAGATCAGTTCATGGTTTCCTGTAATCCCGACTTCATAGCCGCCAAGTTCCTTTTCGATCTTGTAGGCTTTTGCATCAGGATAGTTCGTGGTGATGTATTCCGCTATCTTTGAAGGGAGTATCCCTTCCGGCAAAGTAGAGTATTCGCAGTCTACGCTGGTCCAGTTCCCGTCCGAGTCGAAGTCTATTTCGGTGCCGTCCGCAAGTCTTACGTTGTATTTGGTGACTTTGTCGTCCCTTTCCTTTTCGGCAAATGTCACTTCCGTGTCTGGAAAGTACTGGTGGATAAATGTCTGTGCCGCATCAGGAAGCTGGCTTTCCTTGATTTTCACTTCATCGCAGCTCTGGAGCATGAATATGCTTGCCAGTACGGTCGTCATGATAAAAACAAATTTTCTCATATCATCTGGATTTTATTGTTGAACTTGTCACCGTAATACCAGGAAATCCTGTTCCTAATGATATTACGGGGACAAAAGTATAGGCCGAATCTGAAATGAATCTGAAATTTATTCGGCGAACAGCGAAATTATGTTCAGAATCACCTTTGTGGCCTTTTCCATGCTTTCCACAGGTACGAATTCCAGCTTCCCGTGGAAGTTGTGCCCGCCGGCGAATATGTTCGGGCAAGGCAGTCCCATGAATGAAAGGTTGGCACCGTCCGTGCCGCCTCTTATCGGTCTTATGATTGGGGTGATCCCTTCCATTTCCATAGCTTTCACCGCTTTTTCGATGATATGGTAGTGCGGCTCCACCTCTTTTTTCATATTGTAGTACTGGTGTCTGATCTCCACTGTCGCCACCCCTTCACCGTATTTCGTGTTTATGAAATCCACGCAATCCTTTATCATCTTTTTCCTCTTTTCATAAAGGTCGATGTCGTGGTCTCTTATTATATATGAGAATGAAGCCTCTTCTACTGTACCTTTGAAATCGGTGATATGGAAGAAACCTTCATATCCGTCTGTGTACTCCGGTCTCTGCTCCACAGGAAGCAGTGAATTCATCTCCATGCCGATAAGAATCGCATTCAGCATTTTCCCTTTTGCATATCCAGGGTGGATATTGCGTCCCTGGATATGTACAGTGGCAGAGGCGGCGTTGAAGTTCTCATACTCAAGTTCACCTATCTTCCCTCCGTCCATGGTATAGGCATATTCAGCCCCGAATCCGGCGACATCGAACTTGACCACACCACGGCCTATCTCTTCGTCAGGCGTGAAACCTATCATGACCGGTCCGTGCCTGAATTCAGGATGATTCACGATATATTCCGCCATGCTCATGATTTCAGCCACCCCGGCCTTGTCGTCCGCACCGAGCAGAGTCGTCCCGTCAGTCGTTATGATTGTCTGGCCCTTGTATTCTGCGAGTTCGGGAAAATCACTTGTCTTCAGTGACAGCCCCGGGACACCGCGCAGTTCGATATCCCCTCCGTCATAGTCCCTGATGATCTGAGGCTTGATGCCGGTGCCTGATGCGTCAGGGGATGTGTCCACGTGGGCAATGAAGCCTACCGCCGGGACATCTTTCCCGCAGTTTGACGGAATGGAGGCCATTACATATCCATATTCGTCCAGCGTGGCATCGATGCCCATGGCCGAAAGCTCGTCTCTGAGCATTTTCAGAAGGTCGAGCTGTTTACGGCTGCTTGGCTGTGTGTCTGAATCCGGGTCCGACTGTGTGTCTACCGAGATATATCTTAGGAATTTGTCTGTTATCTTTTCCATCTTCCGTTGAAATTTATGCCCATTATGCGTTTTTCTTCGCCCTTAGCGAAGATATAATGATGTAGCCGATTATCAGCAGGTAAGGAATGATGGCTACAGGTTCTGTCCATGCTGAAGGCGCGATGTACCAGTCCACGTCCGCGAATTTGAGAATGGCGCTGACGACACCCATGAGCGCACCGCCGGCAATGAAGCCGGAGGCGATAAGTGTGCCTTTCTCGTTTCTGGCGGCATTTGTCTCCTTGTCCTTGCTGCGGCTGCTTACAAACCAGGAGATCGCTCCACCGACAAGCATAGGCATATTCAGGTCGAGAGGAATGAACATGCCGAGGGCGAATGCCAGGGCAGGGACTTTCAGGAAGGTGAGGATAATGGCGATGACTGCGCCTATCCCGTACATCAGCCACGGTGCGCTGCCGCCGTTCATCATTGGTTCAATGACAGCGGCCATTGCATTGGCCTGCGGAGCCACAAGGGCATTCTCTCCCGTGAATCCGTAGGTCTTGTTCAATACCAGCATCACTCCGCCCACGGTAGCTGCCGCAACAAGCGTCCCCAGGAATTTCCAGCTTTCCTGTTTCTTCGGTGTCGAACCTATCCAATACCCGATTTTCAGGTCTGTGACAAAGGCTCCGGCTACAGACAGCGCCGTGCAGACCACTCCTCCTATTATAAGTGCCGCAGTCATTCCTGCTGTCCCTTTGAGTCCGGCAGCCACCATTATCAGTGATGCAAGGATAAGTGTCATGAGAGTCATCCCGCTGACAGGGTTCGAACCGACGATGGCTATCGCATTGGCTGCAACGGTCGTGAACAGGAACGCGATGATCCCGACCACGAGTACACCGATCAGGGCATGCCAGAGATTGTCCACCACCCCGAACGCGAAGAAGAGGAATACCGCCACGAGGGTCAGGATTATTCCGAAGATGATTATCTTCATGGAAATATCCTTCTGCGTCCTCTCTGTCGCGCTCTGGCCGGCAGTCTTCTTTTTGCTGAACTCACCGGCTGCAAGCCCTATGGCAGACTTGATGACTCCAAAGGACTTGATTATGCCTATGATTCCGGCAGTCGCTATGCCTCCGATGCCTATATGTCTGGCATATTCAGTGAAGATTTCCTCTGCGGAGAGCTGTGAGACAGTGCTTGTGAGACCGGTGTTCATAAGATCTATGACTTCAGGCCCCCAGATGAGATTCATCAGCGGTATGATCACGAACCACACCAGAAAACTTCCGCAGCATATCACGAAGGCGTACTTGAGACCTACTATATATCCGAGTCCAAGTACGGCGGCACCGGTGTTCAGTTTGAATACGAGCTTGGCTTTTTCCGCGACTGCCTCGCCGAACGGAAGTATCCTGGATGTAACGGTGTCGCTCCATAGTCCGAAAGTCGATACCACGAAATCATACAATCCTCCGACGAGTCCGCTGACCAGGAGAGTCTTGGCTCCTTTGCCTCCGCTTTCGCCGCTCACAAGTACCTGTGTCGTGGCAGTCGCTTCAGGGAAAGGATATTTGCCATGCATTTCCTTTACGAAATATTTCCTGAACGGGATGAGGAAAAGTATTCCGAGTATTCCGCCGAGGAGGGATGAGAAGAACACTTTTGTGAAATCTACGGTGAGTTCGGGATATTTCGCCTGTAATATATACAGTGCGGGAAGTGTGAATATCGCTCCGGCCACTATTGCTCCCGAGCAGGACCCGATAGACTGTATCATGACATTCTCACCGAGGGAATTCTTCTTGCCGAGTGCGCTGGAAAGCCCAACGGCTATTATGGCAATCGGAATGGCCGCTTCGAATACCTGTCCGACTTTCAGCCCGAGGTAGGCAGCCGCGGCTGAGAAGATAATGGTCATGATGAGGCCGATGGAGACCGACCATGGGGTCACTTCCGGATAATTCCTGTCCGGGGAAAGGAGCGGTCTGTATTCTTCACCGGCTTTCAGCTCTCTGTGGGCATTCTCCGGCAGTGCCGTTTTCTTCTCTTCCATGTCTTTTCTTTTTGAATAGACTGCAAAGATAGGAAAAAACGGTTATTGCCAGTCCGGAAAAATAATTGTTTTGTCAACGACTTGATTTGCAGGAGTGTCTGACGCTGCCAGCGAGAAATTTCTGAAAAATATTGCAAAAAGATTTGGAAGTAAAGAAAAAGTCTGTATCTTTGCAGCCCATTTCGAAAGAAAGGGTGCTCACAGAGCAGAAGTTCATTGACAATACTGGGAAATAGATAACGAGGTAAAAGAAGAAGAGGTCTGAAATTAAGCAATTTCAAGGCGCGGCCGGTCTTAGGATCGGCAAGCACAGAGCAGAATGCAATAAGGGCGCAC
>CALVDT010000021.1 GCA_944326385.1 uncultured Bacteroidales bacterium
AGAGGAACAATCCGTTCCTGCACGATTGCACGGAAGACTTTGACAGGATTGGATTCAAGATTACCTGATAAGAGTGCAGAGACAATGACATTGGTGTCGATGACGGCAAAGATTTTATCTTTCATTGCGGGCATTCTGTATCTCGGCGTTAATTTCATCAAGTGTAAGATCCTGTGCCCCTGCGGAGGCGGCCTGGGCCCTCATTTCAAGAAATGCCTCCCATGCTTCTTGATTTATCTGCTCCCTGCCGGATGCCTTTATCTCGAACGGAATGCGCCTCTCACGCACGACAGTTTTCATGAATACGGTGATTGCTGCAGTACTTGTGAAGCCGAAATCATCGCATATCATATCGAATTTTTTCTTCAGGGTGTCATCCACCCTCATTGATAATGTTGCTTGTCCCATAATAATCTATCATTAATCGTATAGACAAATATAATACAATGTATTGATTATTGCAAGACAATAGTCGCATTTTTACCAAAAGTACATACGGCTTCAGTATGGCTTGACTTTGTCAATTTCGCCCCGTATTTACCGATGTGCCTTTCTTTGAGAATCCCGTTGCCTGTGCTGACTCCTTTGCCGAGCCCGATATAGTCAGGGAGGATGGCATTGGAGGAGAAGGTTATGTCAAAGGCCAGCATACGGACTCCTTTGTAGATGGCAGGGTATTGTCCGTATATTCCTGTCAGAGTGCATTCAATTTTGTCGTCGAACTGTATTCCGGTGCCTTTCCCGAAGGAGAGGATGTTGCCGGTGAGGACTTTTTCAAGAATCCTGGATTTTTCGGCGAGCGGTCCGGCGGCAAGCCATTCCGCGTAGTTGTCCCTGTTGAGTGGAAGCCAATGTGAAAGGCTGTATTCATGTAATTTTTCGCCGAGGCCGACCTGAAAGACGCCGGAGGACGAGGATTCAAGTATAAGAGTCGTCTTCCTGTCTCCGAGATATATCTCCGAAGAGAAATTTGCGAAATACTCTTTAATAGCCTCACTGCCTTCGCTGATGCAGACTATGGCGGCTTTCCTGTCCAGAAGCTTGTATTGGATCAGAGGGTATGAATATCGGAATCTGTTCTCAAGATGATTGTGAAACAGTACGCTGTCATGCTGGACGCAATTGATGACGGTGCCTCTGAACAGGGGTATCTCTTTCCTTGTCATCATATTTGCAAAGCGTATGACGTTTACTTGTATTTCTTTCATGCCCTATTTCATTCAGTCACTCAAATTTAGACAAATTTTTGAAAAACTGCCGCGAATCAGTAAATTTACAGAATCAAGGGGACGGCAGATGAAGATACTTATAATAGATGACATGGTGTCGAGGCTGGAGCAGTCTCTGGGCAGGGAACAGCTGTCAAGGCTGGAAAACCTTTCCAATGTCGATGTCCTTCACGGCTTTACATATGAGGGTGGGACTATAGCGGATTCTGCCTATGCGATTGTGGCGATTCACCGTACATTCCTCATGGAGAACGGGTGGCTTGAGGAAGTCGTGAATGAAGCCGTGACTGCGTCGAAATGTCTGGTGCTTTTCAGCGGTTCGATAAGCGAAAACATGTTTTTCCGTGAAGGGATGATACTTAGGATGAATGCTTCTGACTTCTACTCTGCACGGACAGTCTCATTCTTTGCCTCTCTGTGGAATGTTCCGGATGACAGTGCGCGGGATACGCTGCTGCTCAGGATGCTTTACGGAACCGGGTGGAAGAAAATCGTTGACCTGAGGTGCAGGCATCAGAAATGGATCCGGAAGAATCCGGAGCATCAGGAACCCTTGGCGATATCATCGGGGACCGGCGGGCAGGCTTCTGCAAATTCTGGCTGCTTCCGCCGGATACTCCTGCTGCACAACGGCAATCTTCCGACGGCCCTTTTGGCTGCGGGACGGTACGGAAATACTGACATAGTCGTGTCCGAGGCATTCCGTCCTGTGGCTGAACATACGCTGGAGAATTACGATTCGTTCGTAGATGAAAGGCTTGGGGAAATATTCTCATGTGGAGGTGAATATGATGCGGTTGCCCTTCCATATTCTTTCTCTGAATATAACAGCATGGAATATACGGGAATAAGGACGGCTCTTCATATCAGGCTGACTCCGGCGTGGAGACATACGAATGTGCCGGTGGTCTTTCTCGGGCCGGAGGATGCACTTGAAGCAGGGAGAGGAAGTGTATTCGGAGCTTTCCTGCTTACTGAAAATGTATATGTCTCTGCCGCCGTCTCACCGGAAGAACTTATTGCCGACATGGAAATGGTGATGCCGGACTGCTCCGGCAGCCAGGAAGATGGTAGTGATGCAGACGAATGGTACGGGCGCTTCCTCGAAATGATTCAGATAGAACCTCCGGCAAATTATGAAGCGCCGCATTCCATATCAAACGAATGGGCCATAATGAGATGGCGCGAAATGTTCAGGTGGAGCAGGGAAGAAGGGCCGGAAATCGATGACAAAGTGTTCAGGGGAATGCTGTATTTCAAATATATAATGGCGACATCCGGCAAGAGGGGCAGATTCCGTCAGAAGAACCGGAAAAGTCCATATGTTCCCGGTATTGCGGGCAAGACCTTTGTGCTGATAGACGATGCCGCTGACAAGGGCTGGACAACACTTCTCTCGGAAATCATAGTGAAGGAGTCCGGCGGGCAGCTGTATTGCTTTGACTCGTTCGACTGCGAAGAAGAATGCAATCCTGATACGGGGACTCTGGAGAGACCGGAATTGCTGAGGGAGATTGACCGGTATCTGCTCCGTCCGGAAATCAGACAGGCAGACTGCTATATTGTCGACCTGAAGCTCTGTCAGGAGGATGAAGAATGTGCGAATGATGATTTGACCGGCCTTGAAGTGATAAGGAAACTCAAGGCAATCAACAGATGTTCCCAGGTAGTGGTGTTCACTGCCTCGGACCGGATATGGAATCTTAAGGAGGTTTTCAGGGTAATCGGAGTTGCAGGATATGCCGTGAAGGAGGATCCGGAGAACAATTTCAGCCGGGCTGAGTCATACGGGATGTTCTGCGAGTTCAGCAACGCCCTGTCCAAAGCGGCAAGATTGTCCCACCTGAGGGATTTCGCTGA
The DNA here is from genome assembly GCA_944326385.1 of uncultured Bacteroidales bacterium. Lineage (GTDB taxonomy): Bacteria > Bacteroidota > Bacteroidia > Bacteroidales > UBA932 > Cryptobacteroides. The sequence continues at coordinate 3,090 of CALVDT010000021.1, forward strand.
TGCAGTTGACAGGTACGAGCCGTTACTGACGGAAGAGGAGGCCGGATTGCTTGACGATATAATTGACTTGATGCTGCTGGACAGGCCGGAATTCACGATGAAGCCTGCCATATTGAATTTCATGGTTTTCCTTGAGAATTATTTGAAAAGAAAATACCGGGTGCGTGACGACGGGTATCTTTATTCCCGCGTAACAGGCCGTTGTCTGGCTGAATATGAAGGCCGACTGTGCTTCAGGTTGGAAAAGGATGGGGAGTTCAGCAATGTCACGGATATGAAGGTGCTTGCAGAAGGACAGCCGCTTCCTTCCGGATGGATGAAGCCGAGGGATTCCGACATAAGGGACGTGATAGTTCCGCTTTTCTTCCATTATGACATCTCCGAGTCCGCCTGCCGCCGCGTAGTTACCCTGAAGAAACTCCGCAACACACGGATTGCGCATGGAGGCGGAGACCTCCCGATGTCTCAGGATGAATTGTCCGAAGCATGTGTATCGGTGATTTTCCCGATGCTGGAGAAAGATTTCATGACCATCTGTTCCGGGCATGGGAGCATGTGAAGTCCAAGAAATCCTCAGGAGGCATCGACGGTGAGACCATTCGTGGGTTTGAAGAAAATTTGCGGGACAATCTTGACGATTTGTCTGAAGAATTGACAATACTTGAAATCACGTAAATGATTTGCGAATTTCCTGCATCAACAAAATCATCTCCCGACCAGTACCGATAACCCGGCAAAAGTGGCAGTGGTCGCAACAAACCATCCCCGACCAGCACCGATAACCCGGCAAAAGTGGCAGTGGTCGCAACAAACTATCCCCGACGAGTACCGATAACCCGGCAAAAGTGGCAGTGGTCGCGGCAAACTATCCCCGACCAGACAGTTTTATTTTGGTGGAAGTCAACCTGATTCGGAAAAATTTGCTAACTTTAAAAGATTAAATAATCCAGAACCACTATGCCGTACAAAATTTTCGTAGCCTCTTCGATGCGGAACTCGTGCCGCAAATCAGTCGTGGAAACAGTGCAGAGAGTAAATCTGAGGCTTGAAGGTTACAAGATCGGATTCGAATTGACAGCATATAGCGAAGAACCCATAGCCGATGACAAGCCGAATACACAACAAGCGCTGGATCATGAAGTAGCTGAAAGCGATATGCTCATACTTCTGGCAGACAACAACACCATAATCGGAGAATATACTTTCGAGGAATACAGGACTGCCAGAACGCAGTCTTCGCGAAGCGGCAACGGACGGCCGAACATAAAGATTTTCGTGCTCTGTGACAGAGATGACGAGCCGGGGAAAATCGAATGCATGACAGAAGACGGTACGGTCTGTAATTTCGAGAATGTCTTACATGATGATTCCAAACGCTATGTCCAGTTCATTTCAAGGCACAGATTTGACCGGTTCCTTGAAGACTGGCTTATGAAAATCGCGTTGTGCGGTTTCGGAAATATCCTGACTCAAAAGGAATTGTCCTATGGTGAACACCTGCATAAGATAGGGCAGAACAAAATACGGAAATATGATAACGAATACTATCCGCGCCCAAGGCTTGACGGTCAGATCAAGAATGTGTTGGCAGACTCGCCGATCGTAATCCTTGAAGGCAACACTTACAGCGGCAAGACCCGTGCGGCCTTCGAGTTCATGAAGAACCGCAAGGAATGGGAGGAATACGATTTCCATATATATGACAACCGTCATTCCATCAAGTACCTTAACGGGATACACCGGCTTGACTATACGGAAAACAGCAAGGGAGATGTGTTCCTTTTCGACGACATAAATGATATCTTCAATAATGCATGTGACACAGTGCTCGATTTCGCAGACGAATCATCGACTCTCTGGAACAGGCTCTGCGGGTATAATCGTCTGAAAGGATTCTTGCCGGAAGATCTGGGGAAGACCCGCATCATATTTACGGTATCTGGCAAACTGTCTTCAGCACAGAAGAATGCCCTGTATTGCCGACTTTTCCATATTACGGAAGACAGTGAAGAATTCCGCAACAGCCTGAAAAGGATAATAGTCGATTTTGACATTTACGATAAAAATTCTTTCGGGCAGATGGTCAAGACAATGGTCCGTCAGGGGAAACTGGCCAAATCCTCTGTGCGGCCTGGAAATTATACCATAGGATCGCTTTTCATCCAGACGGAAAACATCCGTAAAAAGGTCGAGCACCAGGACGATGTGGACAACGACCTGATGCTGGTTCTCTCGGCACATTTCAAATATGCCGTCAAATCCGCTTTCACCGGTTCGGCAAAGGAACTTCTGGAGCTTTACGGATTCAAACGCGGGGGATCAATAAGAAAAGCGGAAAATTTCAGGAGAGACTTATACGGAGGAATCGAAAGATTGCGGAAAGAAGGGCTTGTGGTTCCTGAGAAAGAAGGAGATCATCTGAAGAAAGTCTTTATAGACAAATCCATACTCGATGTCATCCATGACGTTGTGCAGAAACGGGCCGAGTACGGAAATTATAAAGGAAGCGAGGCTCTGGATAAATTTCTTATGGATTATGCCATGGAATGCCAGACTGTCCGGGGCCGCGACATTGATCTGGCGACCTGTCATATCTGCTATGCAGCACAGATGGGATACCTGATCATAGACAGGAATGAACTTGACGAGCAGGAAACGGCAGCCTTGATAGAAATTGCGGCATCGGTCCTGATCGGTAAAGAGGCCAGAATTGTCATAAATCCGAAAGACCACACCATTGAGAAGAAAAAACTTGTAGAGAATCTGGTGGATATCGCTTTGCTTCCCGGACATTATCATGAAATTTTCGCCTCGGCAGCCATTGCGAAAATAAGGGATTTTGAATTCGCTGACAGCATGTTGCGCGGGTGTCTGAAATATTCCCGGCATTGTAAGGACATAAACCGGGAAGACAAGAGCAGAAAAGCCGTCGAACTCTACAAGAGGGCCGTATATGCGATGCTCTCGACTGACAACAGGACGATGACCATGGAGGAGGAGACCCGGATCCTGAACCGGATTTTCGATAATGAAGGAAACTGGATAGCCCCATTTGACAGAACCGATCTTGAAGATGTTTTCAATCTTGCCCGTCTTACGGCATTTATGAAGAAGACAAGCGCTGAGGAGATTATAAGGCTGCTGCCGGATGCCGGACTCGACGGTCTTCCTGAAAATCCGGATGATGCGGATGGAGATCCGGCAGACGATGAATTCAACTTCGATGAACCGGAATCATCATCAGCGTCAAGTGACGGCATTTATGAAAAGGTTTTTTTGAGGCAGCTTGACAAGGCAGCAATCAGAGCCCTTAGAAGGATACGCAGCTTGGATGAATTCAGGAATGCGACAAATCTCCTGCTGACAGTATGCAGGGAATCCAGACATGTAGAAGACGCTGTCAAGAGATATTTTGTGTGGGATTTTTACAAAGCCGTGCCTGAAATAGCCGGGAACCTGAATTATGACGACAGGGCCGGATTCTTCAATTTCATTTATGGAATCGATGACCGGAAAGGGGTGCTTGGCAACATCGAAATGCCGGATGAATATGTGGCGAGAGCTCGTTCAGCACGTATTTTCGCGCTAAATCAGCTTCTTGTATATCTTGATGAGCATGCCGCATTGGAAGGATATGGAAAAATGATCGGAACCGGCCTTTGCGACCTGTATACATTCTCATGTCTCCTGAAGAATGAATTCCTGAATTTCGAACAGGTCTTGCGCCTTGCCGGAAGAGAAGACGGTCAGACACATTTCATAACAATGAATCAGCTCATGGGAAAAGCCGAAACCTTGTCCGATGCGAACGTGTGCATGCGGCTTATGGGGATAACTGATTGTAACCCATGCAAGTTGCGCGATGAAAATGCTCTTGTGGCCTATCTTCAGATCAGGGCTGTGGATTTCCGGCAATGTGTCGGAATCATCAAGGGCAGGCGGCAGTTGTATCCTGACGAGCTTTCCGATAATGCCATAAGTGCCATATTGAATAAATTCAATATCCGCCAGTTGGTGGATGTATTCTTCCCGTCGGAGCAAAATTCTGTCCCGGGATATTATCAGGAACATTACGGCTTCCTTGATGAAGAAATAACGAAAATGCAGATGAATGCAATTCACATCAACAAGTTGTTTTACAGGGCGAATATGGCGAGTGACAGACCTGAAGTCATCCGGCTCTTAAAGGATAAATTCAACGAGATAACAGAGAACGATAAATTGCGGTTCCTGATTTCGGACCCGCAGAGCAACGGGAACAACGGCATTCTTTCCGTCTACATGAAAAACGGCAATGTATTCCATGACTACGAAAATGTAAGGCACTTCTATGACAATCTTCCGGATAGCTGCAAGCCGGACAATGTAGACCACAACATTTACAGTGTTTTTCTGTGGTACATCATAGACGGATACAAAAAAGGCATTTACAGCCGGACTGAAGCCATAAAACATCTGAACGGGGAACTGATCAGGGCCTACAAGGAATTTGCAAAGCATTATACCAGGGGTGCAATAGTGAACATGATGCCGAAACTTTATCGCTACCGTCCTCTGCTGACAGATGAAAGCTCGTTTGACAAAGAGGAAAAGTATGCATACGAGGATCAGGAACTGTCGATGACATTTGCCGGCTATCTTGATCATCTTATAAAGGACAATCCGGCCTTTGTCGACGGAACTTTCATTTTCAATGCTCTGACAATGATGCGGAACGGGATTGACGACATTGTGTATGAGAAACTTGCAGTCCTCGCATCCCTGAACCATACGGGAGTGAAGTATGATACTGTTTTCAAGTCGCGCGGCGAAGGCAATTCCCCGGTGCTGTCGGAAAACGTACGTCGGAAGTTGTTCCGTATAGGCGCCGGCGGCGTGCTGGATATCGACAGCCGTCTGGTATACAATGTTTCATATATCAAGGTCCTGTGGTTTCTGCTGTCCAACAGGTTGATTACTCTTGAAAATGCGGAAAAATATCGCCGGGAGAACAATATACCCGTTACTGAAACATATCTCAATATGGTTTTCAAGAATATTGAGCTGGCTGCCAGAAAAGACTGGGTACAATCAGGAAACGATAACGAATTCCTCCGGAAGGGTTTTGACCTGATGGTGGATAAAATGGAGGAAGTCTTTTCTGCAGGGAATGCATATGTCCACAAGAGTATCCAGATGTGTCTTTCGTTGATTGCCGTGGCGCCGGACGAAGAATCATTGAACATGATTTTTACAGGTTACGGATTCGGTGAATTTGAAGACAGGACGGAAATATTGGCCGCCCGTATGACGAATCTCCTGCGATTGCGTCACAATAGTGATCTGGCCTTTGATACCATTGAAGACTTCAGGGAGATGATCCTTGCAAACTGCAGGAATGTCAACATCCGGATTATAAACGTTTATCTGAGTACATTCGTGAAAATCGACAAGCATGAACTCAGGCAGGACGGGCGGAAAATTGACAAGACGCCTTTCGGAAACTGCTGGCCGCTTCTGGAAAAAGAAGGTAAAATAGATGTCTTCGGACTTCTCGCACCGGATGAAACAACGAAAGCGGAAATCTCTGCCATGATGGACCTTCCTGACAATAAATGGATTATGGACGCAAATGTCCAGACATTCTCATACTTTGCCAGAAATTCGCCGAATCTTCTCAGTATAATGGACAGACGGTTCAATGGCAATTTCACATATGATGACTCCGGCAGGAAAAGTTGCCTGAAAGATGCCTTGAAAAACTATGCTGTTGCATACGGCCCTCATAAGGCGAAGAACAGGGAATGTGCTCTGAGGGAACTGGAGAGTATAAGCGAGATACTGACGAGAAAGGACAACCGCAGCATTCTCGAAGGAATAATCGATGAGTATATTATAAAGTCGGATGTCGGCAGTAAAACGGCAGGGAAGTGGAAGGAGATGAACTTGCTTTGGAAGGATTTGCTGTCCTGCCATGGTTTCAGACATGCATTAGTCCGTCATATCTGCGCCATGGTAAAGAAAATGCTGGACGGAAAGCCTGGCAGATACTGCAGGCTTGCAAGTCTCGAGATTGCCGATACCTGTCGTATCGAAACCCTGCGCAATGCATTCCGTCTGGATAAGCCGGACGATGAGTCGGGAAGGCAAATCCGGATTTGCTATAATAAGCTCATGCAGGCTGCTTCAGAGCATTCCGGGAATGAGGCAATCCGGAAAAGCGCAAAACTGATAAAGCTGCTTTTTACATTGTAGGGACAGAAGTCCGATCCCTGGCGCTTATACGGATTAAAACATAATGAATGTGGCCCAAAAGGGAATTTCCTGCGTTGCACTTGACTTGAAATTCCTCCTTTTGGGCCACCTCTTATGTTTTTCAGGAAAATCCGGAAGTTCAGAGCCTGTCCATCAGACCGAAAATCTTGCTCCTGACTTCTTCGATTGTGCCGGTGCCGTCAATTTCGTGGTATTTCCCTTTTCCGGAATAATATCCGACGAGAGGCTCGGTCTTGTCATGGTATGTCCTGATCCTGTTGGATATGGTCTCGTCGTTGGCATCATCTGCACGGCCTTCGATGGAGGCTCTGTGTTTGATGCGCTCCTTGATCATCTCGTCCGGTATCATTATGGAAACGACACCGGTCACTTCCTCGGCTGTCTTGGCAAGCATGGCATCGAGAGCTTCAGCCTGGGCGACGGTTCTTGGAAATCCGTCGAGGAGGAAACCGTTTACACCTTTTACTGTCTTGAATTCAGATTCGATCATGCCTTCCACCACTTCGTCAGGAACGAGTGCCCCTGCATCGATCAATGATTTGGCTTTCAGTCCGAGTTCGCTGCCGGCGGCAATCTCCTTGCGCAGAAGTTCCCCCGTGGAAATATGGCGGAGATTGTATTTTTCCACCATTGATGAGGCCTGAGTGCCTTTGCCGGCACCTGGAGGCCCGAAAAGAATAAAATATTTCATGTCTTGTCCTGTTATGTTCAACATGTCCTTTACCGGACACTTTCATCCAATACGTAAATATCCTTGAGGTTCCTGCCGAGTTCGTTGTAGTCAAGTCCGAAACCCACTATGAAGTCATTGGGTATTTCCATTGCCACATATTCCGGGTGAAGGTCCTTCCTGCATGAATCCGGTTTCAGGAGCAGGGTGCATATGCAGGATGCTACTGCACCTTTCCAGGCCAGTATTTTCTGGAGTTCCATGATAGTGTTTCCGGAATCCACTATGTCCTCTACTATTATGACTCTTCTGCCTGTTATGTCAGCAGTCAGCCCCATCATCTGCCGGACCTCTCCCGTGCTTTCTGTGCCGCTATAGGAAGATAGCTTGATGGATACTATTTCACAGTTGAATTGAAGCCTTTTCATGAGCTCGGCAGTGAAAAGTATCGATCCGTTGAGCACGCAGAGCAGGACCGGAATGTCTGTGCAGCCTTTGAAATCAGCGTTGATTTTCTCTGCAACATTGTCTATGGCTTTCTCTATCTTTTCGTACGGTATGAAAGTCTTGAAAGTCTTGTCGAATAGTTTGACCCTGTCCATTGTGGCGATGATTTTTTACAAATATTCGCAAAATTAACAAAATCCTTGAAAAAGAAAAAACATGCAGAAAAAGAAAATTCCGACATTGTCCCGGCCTTAAACAACAGAATCACCGATAGTATGAAGTAGTTTTGCATGGTCGATTTCTTGTGTGCGGTCATGTATATTATGGGGGTGATATTGTGCTTTCTTTTTCTTCCTGCATCTTCTGCGGCAAATGCGGATGACGGTGAGGACGGTTTCATCGCTGCGGTGCTCGGGTTTACAGGGGCTTCTGCGGTGGAAGAACTGGATGAATATGAAATGGAAAGACTGTATGAATACTACAGGCATCCGCTCAGACTGAATTCGGCAACCAGATCCAGACTCTTGTCCAGCGGCCTCTTTTCCGCGTATCAGGTGGCCGTACTTATGGACATCAGAGAACTGACCGGGGACATCTTTTCTTTCGAGGAACTGTCTGCTCTTGACGGTTTCGGTTATGGTTTTGTCTCAGGAATAGCCCCTTTCGTGTCTTTGGCATCCGATGCTGTGCCGGGAGCCTCTTCCTTTCCTGACCCGGTGCTCAGGAATACAGTCACGATAAAGTCCGGGATGAGGAATGTTTCCGGAAACTTCGATCCGGAAGGTACATATTCCATGAAGTACCGTGTGGAGGCAGGGGAGTCCCTTGAAGCAGGGCTGTCAGCCAGAAGCTCATATGCCGAGGAGCATTTCCCTCCCGGGAAGTATTCTTTTTTTGTGGCGTACTACGGAAGAAAGTTCCCGGGAAAGATCGTGGCCGGGGATTTCAGTCTGCGTTTCGGTCAGGGGCTTGCGCTGTGGCCGGGATTTTCCATGAGTGGAGTGTCTTCCGCCGATTCGTTCATCCGCCGCCCGTCAGGAATCGCTCCATATAATTCATATTCCGGGGAAGGGGCTTTCAGAGGATTGGCAGCGGATGCCGGCTTCGGGCATTTCAGTGTGTCTTCATTCGTCTCGGGGCTCGGTCTCAGGGACATGATGGAGGGCAAGGACACGTTTTCCCGTGATTTCCTTTACGGTCTGAATGCGGGATGGTCAGGGATGCACGGGCAGGTCTCCATGACATGCTATGCGGTGTCTGGGACTGCCGATACGGAGTTATTGCCGGAGGCGAAATTGTCCGCGGATGCCAGGTTCTCCATAAGAGGGACAGATGTGTTTTCCGAGGTGGCGTATGATTTTGTCGGGAATGCTGCGGCTGCTCTTGCGGGAGTCCGGGCCGGTATTTCCGATGCATTGCAGATGGCGGCTATGGTCAGATATTATCCGTCCGGCTATTCATCAGGATATGCAGGCGCCGTAAGAGGCGGGACAAAGTGCAGCAATGAATACGGAGCGTCCGCGGCATTGTCCCATTCTGCCGGGAATTGGGTGGATATTGCAGGAAAGACCGGTTTCGGTTCTTCCGAGAAACGGTTCCGGGGAGACCTCTCGATAGATATGATATATTCTCCCGAACCCAAATATGGTGTGGATACGTCTTCGCATCAGATCAAACTGCTGCTTGTGGAAAATATCCGGATATCCAGGTATTTCAGTGCGTCGGTCAGATATTCGGGCAGGTACAGGTCGTACGGCCTTCCGTTCCGTACGGATGTCAGGACAGATTTCAAGTTTTCTTCAGCCGGCTGGAACGCAAATCTCAGATTCAATATCCTGCATTGCCGCAACTTTTCATACCTGTCGTATCTGGAGTGCGGCTACAAAGCCGGGAATCTTTCGGCATGGCTGAGAACCGGTGCTTTCATAGTGGACAGCTGGGATGACAGGATATATGCATATGAACGGGATGCTCCAGGGAATTTCAACGTTCCGGCATATTACGGAAGAGGGTATTGGCTATCCTTTAATTCCGGTATCAGGTTGTATGATGGTATCAGGCTTTATCTGAGAGCATCATATCAGGATTACCCGTGGCAGCTGCCTGAATCTGCCGACAAACCTCCGAAGGCGGAGGTCAAGATTCAGCTGGTCATGGATCTCCGGAAAAGAATGCCAGGGAAAAAACATGACGTTTTCTGAAACATTTCCATGAAAGCCACGTATAATATTGATGAACCCGTTACACAGGGAGTTCATCACCTAATGGGGCTGTTCTGGTTTTGACAGCATGAGACATCGGGTGGTAAGCACGTCGGGCGTCGGAGGCTTGCCCGTTAATCTCAGTTTCCAAAGAATTAGTTGGCAACAACAATTATGCACTCGCTGCGTAGTCTACCAAGTAGTCTCGCTTAATCGCCGGCCGCCAAGGCTGCGGTCGCGACGGGTATCCCTCCGGGCTTTAGGCCGGTTATGTCCGGAA
>CALVDT010000022.1 GCA_944326385.1 uncultured Bacteroidales bacterium
TTGAACGATTTATTTGCGTGTTCGGCATTAAACCGGACACGACATTAATTGACAAAATTTTCAAGGAACTCATTTTATTTACTGCCAGAGCCGCTTAGGCTCGGCTGATTTTTAACGAACTATTGGACTATTACACACATAATAATAAAGTATTAAGGAAAACGATTATGAAAGATGCAGTGATTATTCTTTGCGGCGGCGGTCCCGCTCCGGGAATGAATTCGGTCTCCATGAGTGTGGCCAAGACATTTCTGACCAAGGGTTTCAGGGTGATAGGCCTTCATGGCGGATATTCCGGTCTGTTCAGCAGGAATGCGCGTACCGAGGATCTCGATTTCTTCAAGGCTGACCGTTATTTCAACAGGGGCGGCTCTTATCTGGAGATGAGCCGTTTCAAACCTACCGACAAGGATTTCGAAGAGAACTTCAATCTCGACCTTTTCAAGGAGAACAACATAAAGCTGCTCGTGACAATCGGCGGCGATGACACGGCCTCTACAGCAAACAGGATATCCAAGTTCCTGGCTGCCAAGAATTATCCTATTGTAAACATACATTGTCCGAAGACCATCGACAACGACCTTCCTCTTCCGAACAATACTCCGACTTTCGGATACAATTCAGCGAAGAACGAGGGCGCGCATCTGGCCAGGACCATCTACGAGGATGCCCGCACTTCAGGGAACTGGCTGCTGATTTCAGCCATGGGACGTACTTGCGGAAGCCTTGCCCTCGGTATCGGAGAGGCTACCCATTGTCCGATGACCATCATCCCGGAGATGTTCGACAAGACCGATATCAGCCTTGAGAAGTTCATCAGACTGACCATATCGGCCATCATCAAGAGGAAGATCATGGGTGTGAACTACGGTACGGTAGTGGCTGCCGAGGGGCTTTTCCACGATGAGGGCGTGGCAAAGGAGGCTGCTGCAGCCGGTGTGCATTTCACTTATGACGAGCACGGTCATCCGGAACTCGGCAAAATCTCCAAGGCAGTCCTGTTCAACGACCTTCTGGAGAAGGAACTCAAGAAGATCGGGCTGAAGGTGAAGACCCGTCCTGTGGAGATCGGCTACGATGTGCGCTGCCAGGATCCGGTGGCTTATGACCTTACATACTGCACCGAACTTGCCATGGGCGTTTACCAGCTCTACAGCGAAGGCAAAACCGGCTGCATGGTATACGTGGATGCCTACGGCAATGTCTCTCCGCTTTATCTGTCAGATCTCCAGGATCCTGCCACAGGCAAGATTCCGCCGAGAGTAGTGGATATCAACAGCGGTACTGCACAGAATTACTACAAGTATATCGCCCATTACGTCACAGAGGCTGACTACGAGGCTGCAAAGGAGTATGTGAGCGATCCTGAGGTTTATGATTTCAAGAAAATCCTGAACTGGTAAAAATCCTGTTCCGGAAACGGAAACTAAGCCGATTCAAAAGGGTGCTTTCTTCGAAACACGGAAAGCGCCCTTTTGAGTTTTCATATGTATTTTTCCGAGAAGGTCCTGATTTCTTCCCTGAGCTTGTCTGCATCTTCAGTATCAAGTATGTCTATCTGGTCAGCCAAACCCATGTAGAAACGTCTTACCGCTCCCAGACCGTGGAGGACAGTGTCGAGTATCCACCTTTCCGGGCTGATCTGGTACAATTCGTTTTCAGGAAGATTCTTTGTGTCGGAATACTCCTCCCGCAGGCAGTTGAGTGCGGCAATGCTCATCTTGAGCCTGATATGATAGTTGACCTTCGGATTTATCCATCTGAAGATATCCGCTTCACCCTTTTTAAACGCGTGTGAATAGCCGGCATCCTCGATATCAGTTTCTATGTCCGTTATCCTTGACAACCTGAATTCCCTGGCTTCCTTCTTTTCCAGATCATATGCCCAGAGGTTTTCATTGTTGTATACAAGGTTTATAGGCACTACAATACGGTCCTTTATCTGATTGCTGTTGCTGGAGGAATAGCCTTTCAGTATGACCTTCCGTTTCCGGTCGATGGCTTCTGTAAGTGTAAGGATGAATTGCTCTATCTTCCCGACAGAACGGAGTTTCAGGAGTCTCTGCTCCTGTTCATGCCGGCTCATGGGCAATGTCTCCTCTCCGTTCCTTACGTATACCGTACCGTCAGTCCATGTATTGTCCTTGTATAGTTTCACGATTTCGAATTCCGACGGCCGCACATCTATCCTGATGGCATCCATGTCGTCGGTGGGGCTGATTGTTATGCAGCTGCGGACCGATGGCTTGAAATACAGTTCAACCTCGTCATTAAGGAACCGGCAATAGGAGTCCAGGTCCACAGGCAGCGGTACAGGATGCCCAAGCTGACTTGACCGTGTCATTTTCACTGTATCGAAATTCTTGCTGAACCAGGCCAGATCCCCTTTTATTCCATAACCTTCGGCAGTCAACGGGTCTCCGTAATTATTCACCCCGACATAGACCGTTCCGCCATTCTTGTTCATGAAGCCGCAGACAGCTTCGAAGACCTGGCCGCGTCCCTGATAGTACAGATCCGGTTTGCCATCCTTGTTGCTCATGACATAGGATGCCTTGAATTCCACATTTTCGAGTTCTCCCTTGCCGTATTTGCCTCCGCCCTTGTATTCTGTCCCGCGGAAGTGGTCATCCACGCCAAGGACCATGCAGATCCGTCTCCGAATGTCTTCAGGCTTGCACTTGACATCGTCGGGACAGGTATGGGAAAGAGAATGGAGCATCAGAAGCTTGGCTATTTCCTTTTTATCTTCGTCCGATGCATCCTGGAGCAATGATGCTGTTCCCGTGCAGTCCTCTGGCTTCTCAAGGAAACCGAGTGCGCTGACAATCCAGCTCTCCCTTTCATCGAGCCGAAGCGATGTCCTCTTGTCCTTTACCGGAATGCCTTCGGCCGCTCTGAGACATTGTCCCAGAAATTCGGCACGGGCAAGGACAGTATCCCTTCCATGGCCGTCACCGGCAACATTCAGGATAAAGGCTGCGGACAGCAGATTGCGGAAGCGTTCCATTGAATCGTCTGTCCTCGACAGGGATATTATTGAGGCAACCGATTTCACAATGCTTTCATTGGCGGAAGATGACATATCCGGAGCTTCCGGTTTCCCGTCCAGATTTGCCAGGGCATCCTTGCGCGTGACAGTAAAGTCTTCAAGGATGCTTTCCCCGTCAAAAGCTCCGGGCTTTTCGTTACAGTCGAAGGCCGGCTTGTCCATGTTTATGAACAATTCATCCCCCAGCGGATGTACAAACGCCGTGCAGACCGTTACTATATCACCTTTCCTGTATTCCCCGTTCACACGCATGAGCCCGGCATATCCCTTGTCGGATATGAGCCTTACCCTGTCCTTGTCCGGGGCCGACCCTTTGAAGATATCGATCACCCTGGCCTCATACACCCTCTTGTCAATGACATCCGCGTCCGCCTGTTTCCTGCAATACGCCTTGTATGCTTCCCTTATCGAGAAGAGAGGCGGTTCTTCTTCATCGACCAGTTCGGCATTTTCAATGACATCCTGCTCATAAAGATATTCGATCAGTTCATGGGTGAATATGCCTTTCACAAGCTCCTCCTCCTTGATTTCGCAAGTGCCGTCATAAAGTGTCCCCAGCGGGGTGCATTCCAGATAAGCCAAACCGGAATCATCTTTCTGTTCCTTTCCCAGTACTATGCTGTATTTGCCGTAGCGGACCAGCTCTTTCTCCTGTTTCTTCGGTCTTGTCTTTTGGGATTCTTCCTGAACCTGCATGAAAATGGATGCAAAGTGCTCTACGGCCAATATGTCATCCATGTTGCTTGCCTTGAGCCTTTCATCCCTTATGTTGCGGGTACATACCTCGATGGTCCTGTTATGATTTGAGAAAGCGATGACATCCGAATCCCGGGATTGTGCGGAGGATATATGGAGTATGCCGTTTTTCAGTGAAAAGGATCCCGCACCGTCCATTGAGACTTCCTCAAGTTTCTGGCTTTTGTCGAATCTGGCATGTCCGAGCATTTTAAAGACAAGCAAGTCTGTCCCCATAGATGTCTCGATCATGGACCAGGTAAAACCCGGGGTTGTCATTGCATAACATCCGCAATTCATCATCACTTCAGTGAGGTCATACTTGCGGCTGTAAAGATATGACGAGTATTCCAGGAAAAGGAGGGATCTTATGCGGGCTTCTTTTCTGGATCTGCTTTCGCACAAAAGTACAAGCGAACATGCAAGCACCTTGGATGACATGACAAGACGCTGCCTTTCGTCCGCATCCATTGCATTTCCCTTACTTCCTATCCTGCGGCATTCTTCGATCTCGGAATCCGCGATGCGGCACAACATGTTCGAGATGCCGAACAAAGTCAGTCCGCCTGCGTTCCG
>CALVDT010000023.1 GCA_944326385.1 uncultured Bacteroidales bacterium
CCGAGCCACGGGTTAATGATCTTTTTCATCGAACTCACGCTTTGACAAATTTATCCAATTTTCCATATAGATTTTCACGGCGGACATGGCAGATTCCGTCATGATCCTTCGTACCGCATGATTTGAAATCTGCCGGGACAGGAACTAGACAGAGCAGTCCGGCATTCACAGCCGCGGCGATTCCTGTCGGAGAATCCTCCACTGCCACTGCATCCGCCGCTGTCAGCCCGGTCAGTTCCATTGCTCTGAGATATGGCTCTGCATCAGGCTTGCCGCATGTCACGTCATCGGCAGTCACCACTGTCTGGAAATACTTTCTCAGACAGAGACTGTCCAGAACCATGTCCACCTGTCGGCGGGATGAATTGCTGACAAGGGCTGTATGCACCCTCCTTTCATGAAGCATTTCCAGCGTCTCTGCCATGCCGGGCATCAATGAAACCATATCCAGATGCAAGGAGTAAAGGATATCGATCCTGTGCAGAATCTCTTCAAGAAGTGCATCGGAATATCGCCCCATGTCTTCCAGAACCAGACGTATGGCCTCTCCGGTCGAAAGATTGTACCCGTCGGATCTTTCCAGACAGGACATGTCCAGAGCATATTCCTCCCGGACAGTCCGGATAATGGTGTTCCACAACGGATCGCTGTCCACAACCACACCGTCCATATCGAAAAATATTCCCTTGACCGTCATGGACATTCCGTAATGTCTATTCCCAGAAACCGAAGAAGTGATGAACCGGGCCATGCCCGTGCCCTATCTGATAATGCGAGCCAGCCTCTATAGCCTTTGCGATATAGTCTTTTGCCTTTCTCACTGCATCGTCCAGTCCGCAGCCTTTGGCCAGAAAAGCGGCGACAGCGGAAGAAAGGGTGCAGCCCGTACCGTGGGTATTGGCCGTCTTCAGACGGCGGGATCTGAGTTCCAGGACATTGCCGGTCTCGGCATTATAGAAAATATCAGTCAGTTCCTCGTCCGAAAGGTGTCCGGCTTTCAGCAATACCGACACTTTCCCGTCCTGCGAAAGCCTGCGTGCACACTCGGGCAGCTCGGATTGCGAGACTATCTTCTCGCCCAGCAGTATCTCGGCTTCGGGGATATTCGGCGTGATGACCCTTGCGAAAGGAACGAGGACTGTCTTCAGTGTCTCTACAGCATCCGCTTCGAGAAGCGGGTCTCCGGACGTAGCCACCATGACCGGGTCCAGAACGATGTTCCTGATGTCGTATTTTTCCAGAGTCTCTTTCACGGCGATGACCAGTTCGGAACTATGAAGCATGCCTATCTTGACAGCATCGGCACCTATGTCATCCAGTACGGAGCGAATCTGCCCTGTAACGAAGTCCACCGGTATCGGATGGACGCCTGTGACACCTACCGTATTTTCATCCACCACCGCCACTACTGCGGTAGCTCCATAGCATCCGCATGCGGAAAATGTCTTGAGATCGGCCTGAAGCCCTGCTCCGCCGCTCGGGTCGCTGCCTGCAATGGACAGCGCCACCTTGTATTTCTTCATATCTTCCATTTTTCCATTTCGTATGCACTGTTCCAGAACAGCCATTCCAGTTTCACGCCCATGACGAAGGCCTCAGTCATCCTGTCGCGGAGCTGACGCGATGCACCTGCAGCCGCCTCGTCACACAGAGAAAGAAGCCTCTCCGTCGGTTCATCGAAAGAGCTGCTTCCGTATGTAGCTATCCATTTTCCGTACGGATTCGATTCCAGAGTAGGAAATGCAGCCTCGAAAACAGACTGCCCCACCTTGGCGTACACTGTGAAACACGGGAGGACTGATGCCAGGGCCACTTCCACAGGTTCTGCCACGGCCTGCCTCCACAGGTGCGAAGAACACAGCAGACAGGCAGGAGAAGCCGGCACTGACATTGGCCCGACAGAAAGGTCAGAGACAGCGCATTGTCCGCCTGCGGACAGATAAAAATCATGCAGGGCCTTTTCGGCATCGAGATTCTCCATGGCGAAGGTCATGAAGAGCCGCGAGATTTCAGGATCGGAAAATCTCGAAGCCAGAACAGCCATGACACGTCCGTATTCCCTGAGATAGAGGGAATCCTGAACGATGTAATTTCTGAATTTAGCTGCCGGAAGGACTCCGGAGGCCAGTTCAGTGATGAAAGGATGCGCCAGAATCAGCTGATAGACAGGTTCAGCGGCCTGCCAGGCTTCGTCACTCCACATAATATTCAGCGCTTGTAGCCGCAAATGGCGACATAGTCACCGGAATCGCAGCCAGGAAGAGGCTTCTGGATGTAATCGCCGGAATTCAGCGGATGAGTGGTCAGGGTCTGGGCATATTCGAAGTCAGAAAAGCCTGCCTTGCGCATGGACCCGACTTTCTCCGCGGTAGTTCTCCAGCAAGCCTTGGTCACCAGCTCGATAGGATAAGGATCCTTCGGCTGCACGCCTTCCAGAAGCGGATGATCCCAGGTTCCGAGGGCTTTTGCAAGGTTGTAGAGAAGCCCGTACGAACTCTCTTTAGGGATGTCTATGAGTATGACCTTGCCTCCTGGCTTCAGGGCATCGTAGCTGTGTGAGAGGGCCAGATCCAGGTCTGTGATATAGCCAGGACAGCCGTTGTAGAGAATCGTGTCATAGGACTCCGGGGCAGCCACGTAGTCTTCGGCAGTAGCGACAGTGACCTTCATGCCTCGCGCCCTGGCGATCTGTGCCATGTCGGAAGAAGGTTCCACCCCGTCCTCCACTGTTATGTCATAGTCTGTACGGAGAATCCTCTCGAAAAGACCGCTTCCGCAGCCTATCGAGAGGATCTTTTCTCCTTTCCTGAGGAAATATGCGACCAGTGCGGCTTCCGAATAGAGCACGTTCGTGTTCTCCAGAAACCATGCATCGTATTTCTCCGCATATTGGTCGAAATTGTTGTTCTTCATTATTCTTGAATACTTTGACTTCCGGAAGCGGTATTTCCTGTCTCGCATCGCACTTCGCTCAGAGCAGAACAGCGCGTAGCGGGCACTGTTGACTTCCGGAAGGAAGTTGTATTTCTGTGCCCGCGGCTCTATTCTGCGGCCGCTTTCAGACGCTCGGCGTTCTCGGCTATCTGCAGCTGGTCGATAAGCTCCTGAATTTCCCCGTCCATGAACACGGGAAGATTGTACATGGTATAATTGATCCTGTGGTCAGTCACACGTGACTGAGGATAATTGTATGTCCGGATCTTTGCAGAACGGTCCCCGGTGGAGACCATGGTCTTGCGCTTGGCGGAAATTTCATTCAGATAGTTCTCGTACTCCATATTGTAAAGCCTCGTACGGAGCTCGGCAAGAGCCTTGTCGAAATTCTTCAGCTGCGACTTCTCGTCCTGGCACTGCACCACAATCCCTGACGGGATATGGGTAAGACGTATGGCCGAATATGTAGTGTTCACAGACTGGCCTCCCGGTCCGGAAGAACAGAATGTATCTTTCCTGATATCATTCATGTTCAGTTCGATATCGAATTCATCGGCTTCAGGGAGTACTGCCACTGAAGCCGCCGAAGTATGGACGCGGCCCTGCGTCTCCGTCTGCGGGACCCGCTGCACCCTGTGCACGCCTGACTCATATTTCAAAGTCCCGTACACATGGTCACCCGAGACTTTGCATATCACCTCCTTGAATCCGCCGGCTGCACCTTCAGTCTGGTTTGTGACCTCTATCTTCCAGCCTTTCTTCTCTGCATACTTCGAATACATGCGGAACAGATCACCGGCGAAAATGGCAGCTTCGTCTCCCCCGGTACCGCCGCGGATTTCCAGAATCGCATTCTTGCTGTCCTGCGGATCTGCCGGTATAAGCAGGAGTTTTATGTTCTCCTCCATTTCTGGCATTCTCTGCTCTATTTCCGCGACTTCCTCCTTTGCCATCTCCCTCAGCTCCTCGTCCTTCTCGGTGGCAAGTATCTCCTTCGCGGATTCGTAGTCGTCCATCATCTTCTTGTACTCCATCCCGGCCTTCATGATAGGATCGAGTTCCTTATACTCCTTGTTCAGCTGTACGTATCTCTTCATGTCCGAAATCACTTCCGGATCAGACAGCTGCCTCTGCAGCTCCCCATATTTTTCCTTCAGGTCCAGGACCTTGTCCAGCAATGTAGTATCTGCCATATGTTATTCCTACGTCTATACCTGTTATTGATTATCTATTGTCTTCACATAGCACCTGCGGCGCATGTAAAGCTCATGCTCGTACTTCTCCCAAACGAACGATGCAGCATTCGTGTCTATCTGAGGATTCGTGATCGCCCATTTCACTCCGGCTTCCCTGTATTTCCTGGCCATCATGCTGTGGTACACGGAAGAAACACCTGTGTTCTGCCATTTCGGGGCGGCGCCGTTGATCATAAGGTCCACGGTATCGAATTTCCTGAGGGCTTTCAGAAAATGTATCCAGCCGAACGGGAACATCGACCCCTTGGCCTTCTGAAGGGCTTTCGAAAGCGACGGGAAGGAAATCCCGAATGCGGCGATCTCCTTGTGTTCATCCATCAGGAAGCAGCAGAGCCTCTTGTCAAGCAGTCCGATGGTCTGGTTTGCCTCATCCTCTATCTCCTTGTCGGTGAACGGGATGAAATTATAGACAGTTTCAGCGAAGCTCTCGTTGTATATCCTGAAGAATTCCCGCACCAGCGCCTTGTCATGCTTGAGGGTGTCAATGTCTCCTTCCACCAGCTTGTATCTCGACATCAGCCTGTCTGCGATGGCTACCATCTTGTCAGGGAGCATCTGGTCGGCCCTCAGACGGTACTGCACCCAGTCGCATTCCTTCTCATATCCCAAGGAGACAAGGAGATCATTGTAATACGGATAATTGTAAAGGCAGTTGAACGGAGGTATGTTCTCATAGCCTTCCACCAGCATGCCTTGCTTGCCGAGTGTATTGTAATACAACGGGCCATGCACTTCCGTCATACCGTTCTCCTTCGCCCACTTCTCCGCCGTACCGAGCAGCAGCCCGGCGACTTCAATGTCATTTACAGTGTCGAACCATCCGAAACGGGCACGCTTCTTCCCGTACCGTTCGTTATACCTCGGATTTATCATGCCGCAGATACGCCCCACGACTTTTTTCCCATCCGTCACCATCCACATCTTATGCAGACAATACTCAAGAGGAGGGACAGCCGTCAATGATTTTTTCTGGTCAGCATACAATGCAGGCACATATTGCGGACAATCCCGGTACAATTCATTCGGGAACTTGATGAATCTCTTCAAATCCCTGGCGGAAGCCACCTCAACTACTTTATAATCGGCCATATTCCTATAAATGACATTATTTTCCAGATTATCGCCCTGGAATCCTGCAAATTTAATAAATCAATCGGTTATCCGCAAATCCGCGACAGCAGCGCTTTTATCGCAGCCTGGGCACAGACACATCCGAAGACTGCCGGAAGATATGAGACAGTGCCGGCATTGGACTTCTTGTTCTTCTCGTCGCAATCCACAAATGCATCCTTGTCAGGCAGTTCCTCGGAAAACACCGTCAATACACCTTTTGTAATCCCCATACGTCTGAGCCTTTTCCTGACGATAAACGCGAGGGGACAGTTGAATGTCTTCGAGATGTCGGCTATCCTGACCTTCGTGGCATCGGTCTTGGCACCGGCACCCATTGATGAGACTATCTTTATATTGTTTTCCAGACAATATTTTATCAGTGCAAGTTTCGGTGCGACAGTATCGATGGCATCCACGACAAGGTCAATGCTGTAAGCCCCGAGTGTCTCTGCCACCCTGTCCGCTTCAAGATAATCATTGATGACCGTAAGTCCGATTTCCGGGTTTATATCCCTGAGTCTTTCCGCAAGGACATCGCACTTGGGTCTGCCTATGGTCGAGTCCAGCGCAAGAAGCTGCCTGTTCTTGTTAGACACCGATACGACATCGCTGTCCATGATCAGAATCCGCCCTACTCCTGCGCGAGCAAGCATTTCAGCTGCAAAGCCGCCCACACCGCCAGCCCCGACTATGGCCACTGAAGACGACTCCAGCACCGACAAGCCCTGTTCTCCAATCAGCAGGGCCGTCCTCTCCCTCCAGTCTTGTCTGCCGGATTCCATGACTGCATCCATATCAGCATCAGACATGATCAGAGCCCTTTCTTCTTGGCTTCGTCCCAGATGGCGTCCATCTCCCCGAGAGTCATGTCTTTCAGATCCCGTCCCTGTCTGATGGTATGTTCTTCGAGATATGTGAACCTCTGGCGGAACTTATGGCATGTACGCTCGAGTGCCGTATCCGGATTCAGCCCGTAAAGCCTGGCGGCATTCACGATAGCGAAAAGATAATCCCCGAGTTCGCCTTCAGCCCTTTCCCTGGCCGTCTTCGCGGCAGACCCGTCAGAAGATGATTCCATGGCCTGCAGTTCCGCCCTGAATTCTCCGAGTTCCTCGCTTACCTTGTCCCAGACCTGCTCTTTCTTCTCCCAGTCGAACCCCACTCCACGGGCCTTGTCCTGCATACGGTACGCCTTGAGCAATGGCGGCAGTGTCTCCGGGACTCCGGAAAGCACACGTTTGTTGCCGTCCTTTTCCTTCAGTTTCAGTTTCTCCCAGTTTTTCACCACTTCGGCGGCATCTTCCACCCGGGCAGACGAGAACACATGCGGATGACGGTATATCAGTTTGTCGCACAAATGGTTTATGACATCCACTATGTCATATGTACCGTTCTCTTCACCTATCTTCGAATAGAAAAGCACATGAAGAAGCACATCCCCGAGTTCCTTGGATATGTTCGCATCGTCTTTCTTGAGGATGGCGTCACTAAGTTCATATGTTTCCTCTATGGTCTGGGGTCTCAGGGATTCCGTAGTCTGCGCCCTGTCCCAGGGACATTTCACTCTCAGCTCATCAAGTATGTCGAGAATCCTTCCGAAGGCCTCCAACTTTTCCTGTCTGCTTTTCATAACGCAATGCTAATTTGACGGGGACAAAAATAGGAATAATTTGTCAAAAATATTATCTTTGGGATTTTGTTGTATCACCAGACCAGGTGAGGGTGACTCGGAAGTCTGATTTTCCAATCAGACACGGTGCAGAAAGCGCCCCTTTCGAGCCGGCCTCCCGCAAAACTGATTGTCAGAATGAAAAAGGAAATCCATTTCGTATCTGCGGATGAAGCAGTCAAAGTCATAAAGTCGGGAGATCATGTACACCTGAGCAGTGTAGCCAGCGCACCGAGGCTGCTCATAGAGGCCATGTGCAGACGCGGTGAAGCCGGTGAACTGAAAGATGTGAAAATACACCACCTGCACACGGAAGGGCCGGCTCCGTACTCCGATCCGAAATTTGAAGGAGTATTCTTCCATCAGGGATTCTTCATAGGGGCAAATGTCCGGAAAAGCGTCCAGGAGGGCTACTCCGACTATATTCCGGTATTCCTCGGAGAGACGCAGAAACTGTACAGATGCGGGGCACTTCCTTGTGATGTGGCCATGATCCAGGTCTGCCCTCCGGACAAACATGGATATGTATCTCTCGGGACTTCAGTGGATGCCACTCTTGCAGCCATCGAATGTGCAAAGACAGTGATAGCAGTCGTGAACAGGAATGTTCCCCGTGCATGGGGACAGGCCATGATTCCGATGGACCTGATAGACATTTTCGTGGAGGATGACACCCCGCTCGTCCCGGGGCACTTCAGCCAGCCGGACGAGATCGAGACCGCCATCGGCAGGCATTGTGCGGAGCTGATAGAGGACGGCTCTTGCCTCCAGATGGGTATCGGGGCTATCCCGAATGCCGTACTTGCCCAGCTTGGCGGCCACAGGCATCTTGGCATCCATACGGAAATGTTCGCAGACGGGGTTCTGGACCTTGTGGACAAGGGAGTGATCGACGGCTCGCGTAAAGTCACGGACAAGGGGAAGATCGTGGCGACCTTCCTGCTCGGCTCAAAGGAATGCTATGATTTTATCGATGACAATCCTATGGTGGCGATGATGGATGTAGGCTATACCAACGACCCATTTGTCATCTCCAGGAATCCTGGAATGATAGCGATTAACTCCGCCGTCCAGATAGACCTCACAGGACAGGTATGCGCAGATTCCATAGGGACAAGATTCTATTCGGGAGTGGGCGGCCAGATAGATTTCGTATACGGTGCATCCCTCTCGGAAGGAGGAAAGGCCATAATAGCCATGCCGTCCCGCACAAAGAAAGGCATATCCAAGATAGCCCCTGTCATCGCCCCGGGAGCGGGCATAGTGACCACAAGAGCCCACGTCCACTGGGTCGTTACGGAATACGGTGCCGTGGACCTGTACGGGAGATCAATGGAGGAAAGGGCGAAACTCCTTATCGGCATAGCGCATCCTGACGACAGGGAAATGCTGGACCGCGCCGCCTTCGAACGCTTCGGACCGCACTATACCAGTGTCAATCCGGCACCATGTCACTTGACAAGATCTGCCACAGAAGCGTGAACATAGGATATGAGCTGACGCGGATCGATTCTGAACTGCAGTCCGCGGACACCTGCACTGACGTATATCGACCCGAAATCGAGAGCCGTAGAATGGAACCATGTCGGAAACGGCTTCTTCATTCCCACAGGTGAACAACCTCCGCGGATATAGCCGGTAACTCCAAGCAGTTCCTTCATGGGAATAAGGTCGCACTTCTTGTTCCCAGATACACGGGCGGCAGACTTCAGATCCACTTCTGCATTTCCCGGCACTACGCATACAAAATATCCGGTCCGGTCCCCGGAGAGCACAAGAGTCTTGAACACCTGCTCCACAGGTTCCCCCAGCTGCACGGCTATATGTACGGCAGCCAGATCATTCTCATCCGGTTCATACGGTACGAGCTGATACGGTATGCCCGCCTTATCAAGAAGACGGGCTGCATTTGTCTTTTCAGTCTTGTTCTCTTTTTTCGGCATAATCCTGTCCGCCTGCGGCGTGGTTATCTTGTCATATAGACTTCGAACCTTTTAGCTGTATTCAGCTCCGCTTCCTTTGTGGAGGCCGAAACCACCGTTGTCGTGACAGACGCGCACGGCTTCGAGATTATCCTGACCATATCCCCGGTAATCTCCATCGGCCCGAAATCAGATGTCCTGTAGAACATTCCTGCCCCGATAGGTATCGGTGAAGCCGAAACATCGGCAGGGTGTATTCCCCACGCAAACATGAAACCGTCGCCGCATTTCACGATCTGTCCCGGATGGTAATTCACCCCCGTAAGGAACATGACCGGCTTTCCGGAAAGCTCGGTAGCCGTAATCTTGGCATTCCTGCTTTTCCTGCTCATATCTATCCTTATGGAAATATCCACAGTATCATTCTGATATGGGACACCATAGGCTATCATCTCTGCGTATGAACCTTTTTTCGTATCGCCTACCCTGGCAGTCCTTCCCCGCGTAGCCTTCAGCTTGACCTCTTTCTTACCGTCCCATAATGCTATACCGCCAAGTCCGACCGTACTTCCCACACGGTACTCATCACAGCCGGCACCTTCATCCTCCTGTTGTTTTGCAGTAGGATACCATTTATACTGCTCCAGTTCAAGCCCCCTCCCTGTCTTGGAGTAAACGTCGACTGCACCGCTGTTGTTGAAGTAAATTCTGAGAGCGAAATGCGTATTCTCCACAGCCGGACCATGATGTCCGACCTTATTGTACTGATCAGCCTTGTCGGAAACAATCTCGGACACCTGTTTCCCGTCCTTTTTCCAGAAAAGGCTTGTCGCTGTCTGGGCTTCCGATCCGATGCATACAGACAATGCAACGGCAAATAGCATAAACATCTTCTTCATATAAGTACCTTTAATCGTTATTATCTTCCTGACCCGGATCCTCGAAAAAAGTAAAATGCACGTTCCCGTATTTCCGCGTCTTCACAAAGAACGGGTGCGATGAGAAATCCGCCGTTCCCGGATGCTCCAGAATGAAATACATGTTCTGCCTGAGCACTCCCGAAGCAAAGACCTTGTCGGGGATCGTCTCCAGCCCGTCTATGGAGTAAGGCGGATCAGCGAAGACAAGGTCGAAGGTTTTCGTGCAGATGCCGAGAAAATCAAACACATTGTGCCTCACCACAGTAACCGCATCGAGACCGGCTCCGGCAGCATATGATTTTATGAAAGCCGCATGATCCGGATTCATTTCCACGCATATCACCTCAGAGGCTCCTCTCGATGCAAACTCGAAGGATATGGAACCGGTACCGCCGAAAAGATCGAGCACCGAAAGCCCCTCGAACTCGTACTCGTTGTCGAGTATATTGAAAAGGCCTTCCTTTGCAAAATCGGTCGTCGGCCTGGCCTTGTAACCATGAGGGGGATTTATGGCCTTACCCCTGAATCTACCTCCGATAATCCGCATACGAAAATCTACAAATAATCGACCGCCTTGAAATAACGGTACAGGGACATCTCTTCTTCAGACTTAAGCGGAGTCCTGAAATAAACCGTGGTCATCTCCATGTTAAGCTGCAGTTTCTTCATGGCCAGGAATATGAAATATTCTGCCGTGACAAAGTCTGCAGCCCTGTAGGAATTGCACAGAAGCAGGCTTCTGCCCTGTGATATGACCAGATACAGATATCCGTCTGCATACGATGCCACCACTTTATTATAGTCCGATATGTCTTCAAGCCCCGAGAGCATGTATCTGATTTCAGGAAGTATGGCGGCCTTGCTCCCATCCGCTCTCCGCACAGTATCGGCTATAGCCCGGGACAAGGTCTCCCCCATACTGTCCGAATAGACCAGATAAGCCTTGAACTCGGGAACAGGTTCATAAGACAGATGGTCCGAATCGTCGAGATCTGCCACATCACCGAGCAGTTCCCTGAGCGACAACGGGTCGAAGAAATGCTCCGGGACAAGTGTGAACTTCGGTGTAAAGACGGATATCGACACATCGTCATACCGTCTCTGGAATCTGGCATCCGTAAAAAAACGGTCAGCGCTCATCCAACCGGATGAGTCGCTGACACCGTCTGTTTCAATCCTGGACACATAGCCGGACAGGGACACCTGCACGGATATGCTCCGGACAGAACCGCTATTCCCAGTTTCCTGCATTGTTGTTAGGAGCCGTGATGCTTCCAACCTTCAGACCTGAGAAATCTGCAGTCCCGTATTTCTTCTCGTTCCTCTCCTTTTCCTGAGCATCGAGATTGATCCTCAACTGGTTGTCCATACCTTTCAGAAGAGACTTGTACGTAAGGCTGGCTTCAAACAGAGGCACCTTCACGCCGGACACAGTCTTTACGACTGCCGCCATGACGATGGAATCGCCCTGCGAATAAGGCACGAATGCCAGAGAATCCAGATTGAATGCAAGCCTCGGGTCCTGACGCTTCTCCTTGAACAAGGTATCCTTTACAGGGATCTCGTTCTCGATCCTGAAGACAAGACGCTCGCCCTTCCTGTAAAGTTCAAGCATCTGCTCAGGCTTGATCCTCGGATTGCGCTTCTTGAGCTTCTCGGTATTGGCCACCGCCACGGAGTCGTCTGCAGAACCGAGTTGCATGACCACCTTCATGGTAGAGTCGGTATAGAACGACTTCAGAGTATCGAAAGATGCGGTGAACTTGCCGCATTCCGTCTTGTAGGCATTCTGCAGAGTACGGATGTCTTTCAGTCTCTGGATAGCGACCTGCTCACGGGATGCTTTCTCATTGTTGAAACGCACAGGCTCCATCACGCTGTCTACAATCAGGTAACCAAAGCCGATGATGGCAAGAGGAAAGATGAGGTAAACCAATACCTTTTTCAATATTTTCATAATTATCAAGTGGTTTAATTATCCAAAACAAATTCCGGACAAAGTTAAAAATTTGATTTATCAAATGCAATATAATTTGTAAATTTGCGCCACAATAATTGGCGGGACAGGCCGGCAAAGGCCCTCCCGTATTCAAGGCGCTGAATTTATGACAGATATGAATCCATCCTGCATACAGTCCATATACAAGATGATGGAAAAGTCTGACAGGATCACGATAGTGACACATACCCATCCGGACGGCGATGCCATCGGAAGCTCGGCCGGACTTCTCCATTATCTCCGGATGAAAGGCAAGCATCCGCACATCATCTTGAGCGACCGTTACCCGGAGTCGCTCGCATTCCTCATCCAGGACATAAAGGAAGACATATTCATCTTCGAAGAAAATCCCGAGGGTACCGGATCCATCCTCGGGGAAAGTGACCTTTTGTTCTGTCTTGACATGAATTCATATGGCAGAGCCGATGCCCTGGAGCCGCATCTGAGGCAGCTGTCATGCCCTGCAATCCTGATAGACCATCACCTGAATCCGGAAAAGGAAAGTTTCCACACCGTTTTCTCCGAAACGGATATATCCTCCACATCGGAGCTCCTCTACCATATCCTCCTCGCCATGCCGGATGTGGACGGTGACGTGGGAAAACTGCCGCACAAGACGGGAACTGCCCTTCTGACAGGAATGACCACGGACACCAACAATTTCGCCAACTCCGTCTATCCCTCCACATTCAGCATGGCATCTGACCTGATCGGTGCAGGCATCGACAGGAACGCCATCCTGAACTCCCTTTACAACTGCTACCGGGAGAACAGGTTCAGGCTCATGGGCACCCTTCTGGCGGACAGGATGAAAATCACGGACAAAGGAGTGGCATACATGATCATAGACAACGCCATTGCCAGGGAATACGATATCCGCGAGGGAGAGACCGAAGGCTTCGTGAATATCCCGTTGGGCATGAAAAATGTAAGGATGAGCCTCCTGCTGAAGGAGGAGGAAGACCGGTTCAGGGTATCCATACGGTCGAAAAAAGGGATTTCGGCAAACATGTGCGCTGCCCGGTTTTTCCACGGAGGCGGGCACGAACTTGCGGCCGGTGGCAAGCTGGTCAAGGGACAGGATATATCCGGCGGCGTCGAGAAACTTGCCGCATACGTGGAAAAAGCCACAGATCTTTTCTTCACGGATGAAAACCCGGCAGGATAAAAGCGGAAAGTTGCTGAAAATGAAAAACATCATTATGAAAAGAATACTGGGATACACGGCACCTGCCGTTGCAATGCTGCTGGCATTGGCAGGCTGCAAGAAACAAAGTCTTGAGACGACATACTCCAGCCAGGAAGACAGGATAGACAGTTTCATAGAGAGTCTGGCATCACAGGATCCAGCCCCCCGTGTCGTGCACAACTCCGGATCGAACAGGATTGTCCTCACGGAAGGCAGCGGTGACGAACTGGCTCCAGGCGGAACTGTATCATTCTACTATGCCGGATATATCTTCAACGGCAGCGCCCCGTCTGCCAACTACCTGTTTACGACAAACCGGGAAGAGACAGCCGCGGAAAGCGGATGGACAGTCACATCGCCCGACTACAGCATACTCACACTGACGCTGGACGAAGATGCCGGACTTGTGGAAGGCCTCATGAACGGGCTCGCCGGAGTGAAAGGCGGGGAGATATGCTATATCGTATTCTCCGGGAAGTATGGCTTCGGAGATGAAATAGTCGGCACCATACCGGCAAATTCCGCTCTCATATACCAGATATGGGTGGAAAGTCTGACCAACGACTGAAATTGAAAAAAGAATTTTCAACAGTCCCTTAAATTGAGTATTTTTGCACCTCAAAACAAGAGAAGATGAAATATAGTTTTTTTGCTTCTGTCCCACTTTTCGCAGCACTGACCCTGACCGGCTGCGCTGTGGAGAACGAGACATCAGAGAATGAAGACCAGAAAATGTATCTCGATGCATGGCTGAAGACCCATCATCCGGATGCTGAAAGAGCCGGGATGGGGATCTACATACTGTCCGACTCGCCTGCAGGAGGAGATGAAACGGTCAAGTTCCCGGGCTACGCAAGAGTGACATACACCGTGACGGATATTGACGGCAATGTTTCCAGCACTTCGGACTCCACCGTCGCAAAGCGGCTGGGGACCTTTGACAAATCATACTATTACGGTCCTCGGGTATGGTCTACCGGTGAAGGCACCATATCCAAAGGCCTCGAGGACATGCTTGCGGGAATGACTGAGCAGAGTTCGAGGACTGCAATGATCCCCGGATGGCTGCAGACCTACAACCGCTACGGTTCCGAAGAGGAATACATGGCAGAAGTGACAGGGAACAGCCATCAGATATACACTGTGAAGATAAATGAAATCACGGGCGACATCATGCAGTGGCAGCTCGACACCATGGAGCTGTATGCCGGATGGTTCCTTGATGATGCCGAACCTGTATATGAAGGCCTGTATTATCATGTCGAGACCCCCGGGACCGGAGAGACAGAGGACCTGCACAAGGATACGACCATCTTCATTAACTATACGGGAAAACTGCTGAACGGCCAGGTTTTCGACACGACAGACGAAAGGACAGCCAAAGACAACCATATATACGACGCAAGCAAGACATATGCTCCGATGGAAGTCACGATGTCGGCGGACTCCACTGAAATCAAATTGGATGACAACAGCGTAATAACCGGATTCTCCAGCACATTATGGAGGATGAAACCGATGGAGAAAGGAGTCGGGATGTTCTGGTCATCATTGGGATACGGAGTTTCCGGGAGCGGTTCTCTCATTCCTGAATACGCACCTCTGGTCTTCGAGATAGAAATCGTCAAGGATCCGGACGAGGAAGAATAGTAACGGCAGAAGGGAAAAAGGGATATAAATGGCAGTAAACAACGCGATTCCATTAGAATTAGGGACAGAGAAGGTCGGCAGGCTCCTGATGAAGTATGCAGGACCGGCCATCATAGCGATGACGGCATCATCGCTATACAACATGATAGACAGCATTTTCATCGGCCACGGTGTCGGGCCTCTGGCGATTTCAGGACTTGCTGTCACGTTTCCGCTTATGAATCTTTCCGCGGCATTCGGCTCGCTTGTGGGAGTCGGAGCCAGCACCATAATGTCGGTGCTGCTCGGGCAGAAGAACTATGAAGTGGCGAACAAGGTGCTCGGGAATGTAGTGGTCCTGAACATAATCATAGGACTGGCGTTCATGACTTTATCCCTGTCGTTCCTGGATCCCATACTATATTTCTTCGGGGCCAGTGAAAACACCATAACATACGCCCGGGAATACATGCAGGTGATCCTTCTCGGCAATGTCGTCACCCATCTCTATCTGGGGCTGAACAATCTGCTCCGGGCCTCGGGCAATCCAAAGATGGCCATGTCGCTGACCATTCTCACGGTTGTGCTGAACGTGATTTTCGCCCCGATATTCATATTTGCCCTCGGCATGGGCATAAGAGGCGCTGCACTGGCCACAGTCATAGCACAGCTGGTCGCACTGGTTATCATACTGCGCTTTTTCAGCAATCCGGAAAGGCTTCTGCATTTCCGCAAGGGCATATTCAAGATGGACACAAGGATAGCACGGGACTCCCTCTCCATCGGTCTTGCCCCGTTCCTGATGAACTCTGCAGCCTGCCTTGTCACGCTTTTCATCAACCAGCAGCTGAAAAGCTACAGCGGAGACCTTGCCATAGGGGCATACGGCATAGTGAACAGGATATCCTTCCTTTTCATCATGATAAACATGGGACTGAACCAGGGCATGCAGCCTATTGCCGGATACAATTACGGAGCCAGGAAATACTCGAGAGTGAAGGAAGTGTACAAGAAGACCGTGAAGTACGCCACAATCGTGGCAATGACAGGTTTCATTGTCTCCATAGCCTTCCCTCATGCCGCAGTATCGGTCTTCACTTCAGACAAGGAACTCATAGAGCTTGCAGCAAAAGGACTCGTGCTCATAAACCTCATGCTGCCTCTCGTCGGTTTCCAGATGGTGACCTCAAACCTGTTCCAGTGCCTCGGCATGATAAACAAGTCAATCATCCTGTCCATGTCAAGACAGCTGCTTTTCCTGCTGCCGCTGCTTTACATCCTGCCGCTGTTTTTTGATGCCAAGGGCATCTGGATATCATTCCCGGCATCTGACTTTCTTGCTTTCCTGCTTACGTTCATCATGCTTATGGGGCTGATGAAAAAGCTCGGGAAACTAAAGGACGGTGACGATCCGTCAATACTGGGAAGCAAATTGTAACCTTTCAAGAATGCTTAAAATGGATAACAGGATAATCATAAACCTTGGACGCCAGTTCGGAAGCGGCGGCAAACAGGTCGCCCTGGCGCTCGGACGGAAACTCGGCATATCCGTCTACGACAATGAACTGATAACGAAAGCCGCCGAGACGAGCGGTTTCAGTCCTGACGTATTCAAGGTCAAGGACGAAAAGAGGAATCTCTTCCCTATATCGTCTTTCTTCACCACGCAGACATTCGGAGCACCGAAAAACTTCCTGAACGGAGAGAATCTCTTCCAGATACAGAGTTCCGTCATACGGGAAATAGCCGAAAAGGAATCGGCCGTAATAGTAGGCCGCTGTGCAGACTATATCCTCAGGGATCTGGACTGCACCATAGATGTATTCATCACCGCTCCGAAGGAGAACCGCATAAAGCTGGTCATGGAAAGGATGAATCTCAGCAGGGAGAAAGCCGAGGATCTGATAGAGAAGACAGACAGGAAACGGGAAACATATTATAACTACTATACCTTCGGCAACTGGGGCGTAGCATCCAACTACGACCTGTGCGTAGATTCGTCAATCCTCGGCATAGAAGGGACGGCGGACTATATCATAGACTTTGCCCGCAGGGCCGGAATCCTGCCGAAGGAGGGGAAATGAGCAGGAAAAGGCTGATAATCATACCACCGGTCATCCTGTGCATACTGCTGCCGGCAGTCATGCTTCCCCTGTCTTCCTCATCAAGGGACGACAATAAGCCTCAAGAAGAGGCTGTACTGCCAGGCAGGCTCAATGACACCCTTACCAACGCCATGTCCACTTTCGGAGAAACGGCCGGAATGGATGCAATGATTGAAAAATATCTGGCCCAATGGGAGATCAAAGGCGCCTCTCTCGCCATAATGAGGAACGACTCCCTCCTGTATGCAAAAGGATACGGCTATGCCGACGAGGAGAAAGGAGAAAAGATGCAGCCGGGACACATACTGAGAATGGCATCAGTGTCAAAGCTCATCACAGCCACAGGAATCATGCTTCTTCAGGAAAAGGGTCTGGTATCTCTCCAGGATACCGTTTTCGGGGCACACGGCATTCTGAATGACTCGCTGTACACGGCTGCAATAAAGGAAAAGAGCAAATTCAACATTACAGTGGAACAGCTGCTCAGGCACAAGGCTGGCTTCACGAACAGCAGGGGCGACCCTATGTTCTCCACCAGAGACATAATCAGGCAGTTCAGGCTTGACGGCCCTCCTGACCATGAGACTCTGGTCAGATGCATCCTCTCGCGGCCTCTCGGATATCAGCCGGGCACATGGCAGAGATATTCCAATTTCGGATACCTTCTTCTCTCGATGATAATAGAAAAAGCAAGCGGGACGGATTACGAGACTTTCATACAGGAAAATGTCCTCCATCCGGCAGGCTGCTACGACATGCACCTCGCATACAATTACCATGAAGAGAAATATCCTGATGAAGTGAGATATTACATGCACGCCGGATCGGACCTGTGCGAAGAATACAATCTCAGCGGCAGGATGGTGGAAAGGTGCTATGGAGCGAATGACATCCACGCGCTTTCCGGTGCCGGTGCATGGTGCGGTTCGCCGGCGGAACTGGCAAGATTCGTGGCTTCAATAGACGGCAGGCCGGAGGTCCGGGATATCATATCCGGGGAAAGTGTCCGGGCCATGACTGAATATTTCGACCCGGAAACGTATTCCCTCGGCTGGAACGACACCAAGCCTACAGGAGAATGGACAAGGACCGGCACCCTCGGAGGGACGAGCGCCCTTGTAAAATATTTCCCTGACGGTGAATGCTGGATCATGATCACCAACACCAGCACCTGGAAAGGCCCCGGATTCACCAGATACACGGAAAGCCTGTTCAGGAAATGCCGGGAAAAATACAGCGCACTTCTCCCGGCTCAGGATCTGTTCGGCCTGTAGGTCTTCACTTTGACTTCTCCTGCCAGGACAGCATATCCGTTCTCCGCCAGAGAATCCATCTCGTTACCGCCAGGATAGACTTCCACCGGAGCTATGAAGGCGACCCTCGTCCTGATCTTTTCCATTAGTGCTGCATTGTGCGCAATCCCTCCGGTCAGGATGATGACATCCACCTTGCCGCAGACGACGGAGGCAAGGGCAACTATGTATTTGGCTATGCCAAGACAGAATCCTTCAAGGAAAAGAGCGGCACGGCTGTCACCTTCTTCAGCCATGGCCACTACGGACCGGAAATCGTTAGTCCCGAAATAAGCCACTGCACCGCCCTCCCCGACAATCTTCCGCTTCACTTCGGCCTCTGTGTACTTTCCGCTGAAACACATTTCGATCAACGGGAAAGCCGGAACTGTACCGGCGCGTTCAGTACTTAGAGGGCCGTCGCCGCCGAGGGCATCATTGGTGTCTATGATACGGCCGTCCCTGTGCAGCGTCACCGAAGTACCTCCGCCGATATGGGCGACAATGGCAGTCACAGCCTCCGGACGCACGCCTTTCCCCTTTGCATAATGCCTGACCACGGATCTGGAATTCAGAGCATGGCAGAGAGCCCTGCGGGGGAATTCCGGAATCCCTCCTATCCTGGTCTCCGGCAGCATCTCGTCGGCCATGGGAGGATCGGCCATATACGCCTTGCAGACATCGGTCATGCCGGCGCCTTTTCTGGCGTCATTCACAAGGGCGGTAATATCGCAGGCCAGAAGACCGCAGAGGTTGCAGGCATGGACTCCGTTCGGACAATGCCTGAGAGCATCCTCCAGGACATCGGTAATTTCGTAGACTCCGGTTTCCATAGGAGTCACCAGACCGGACCTGGCCATGACCAGGTCTATATCCACCAGCCGGATGCCTTTCGACAAAAGAAACTCTGTAATGGTAGCAAGTCTCAAATGCCCCTGATCCATTACAGAGTTATATCTGGACAGTTTCTCCAGACTGTGGAAGATGTTCTCTTCAAACACCTTCCTGCCTGAATCATAATATCCGATCTTGGTCGTGGTGGATCCGGTATTAAGAGCCAGAATCCTTCCAGTCATCACGTACTATTTGGCAGCCATTGCGGCTATGGCGATAGAATTCAGTTTGGTGTCTATGCTGTCTGCACGGCTTGAAAGGACGCAAGGCACCTTCGCTCCGACCACCATACCTGCCTGCTTTACATCGGCAGCCAGTTTGGAATTCGTCTTGTAGAATACGTTGGCGGATTCGATATTCGGGAAAAGCAGACAGTCTGCATCACCGGCTACCGGACTTACCAGATGCTTGATTTCCACAGACTCCTTGTCGATTGCCACATCCAGGGCAAGAGGGCCGTCAGCTATGCAGCCCTTTATCTCCCCGCGGTCCACTTTCTTGGCCAGCACGGCAGCCTCCACACATGCAGGCATCTTCTCAAGCATCTGCTCTGTAGCCGCTATGATAGCCACCTTAGGACAGGCAATCCCCATGGCATGTGCAGTATTGACCAGATAGCCGAGCATGGCTTTCTTCTGAGTAAGATCAGGCAGAGGAATCACGGCCATGTCGCTAAGGAAGATAAGCTTGTGGTAATTCGGATTCTGGATCACAGACACATGGCTCAATACGGCCTTAGGAGGGAGAAGCCCGGTCTCCTTGTTCAGGATCGCCCTCATGAATTTGTCGGTGCTGCACAGACCTTTCATGAGGATGTCGCCCATACCCTGGTTCACCATTGTCACAGCCTGGGCTACGGCAGGAAGCTCCGACGGATTATGGATGACAGTGAATTTGTTGATGTCGATGTTTTCCTTTTCACATTGCTCTCTGATGAGCTTTTCGTCACCTACGAGAGTGGCATCGATCATGCCCAGATCTACAGCCTTGGCAGCGGCGGAAATGGTATGGCCGTCCACTCCCCATGCTGCGATCATTCTTTTCTTTGCACCTCTGCCGGCAAGTTCGGCAAAGATATCTTCAAATTTCGTAAACATTTATGGATCAGGTTTATTGATTATTCTCTGTTACAATATGCATGGTATCCTGGGCAATCACGAGTTCTTCGTTCGTCGTGATTACGGCTACTTTCACCTTCGAATCAGGAAGCGATATCAGAGTATCCTTGCCTGTGGCTACATTCGCCTCGTAATCGAATTTGAGACCGAGGTATGAAAGGTTCTCGCAGACCCTGCGGCGGAGACGGCTGTTGTTCTCGCCGATGCCGCCCGTGAATACGATCAGGTCCACCCCGTTCATGACAGCCGTATAGGCCCCGATATACTTTGTTATGTCGTACACGAGTTTCTTCAAAGTCAGCTTGGCCTTCTTGTCACCGGCATTGGCGGCATCGTTGAGATCCCTGGCATCCGACGATATGCACGAGAGTCCGAGGAATCCGCTCTTCTTGTTCAGCACCTTGTTCACTTCCTCGATGGAAAGGTTCTCCTTCTCCTGGAGATATGTGACAATCTCAGGGTCGATGCATCCGCATCTTGTTCCCATGATTATGCCCTCAAGCGGAGTAAAGCCCATGGAAGTGTCGATAGACTTGCCGTTGGCTATGGCCGTGATGGAACTGCCGTTGCCAAGATGGCAGGTGATTATCTTGGAATTCTCAAGGTCAAGACCTGTGAACCGTGCGCCCTTTGCGGAAACATACTTGTGGCTCGTTCCATGGAAACCATATCTGCGGATACGGTATTTCTCGTAATATTCGTATGGAAGAGCATACATGTAGGCATATGACGGCATGGTCTGATGGAAAGCGGTATCGAACACGGCGACCTGGGGCACAGTAGGCAGCACCTCGGACACGGCCTTGATCCCGAGCAGATTGGCAGGATTGTGCAGCGGTGCCAGATCAGAGCATTTCTCTATTTCAGCAAGCACCTTGTCATCAATCAGCTGGCTGCAGAAGAACTCTTCGCCTCCATGCACGACACGATGGCCGACAGCCTCTATGTCTTCAAGTGTAGAAAGTACGCCATACTCCTTGTCGAGAAGAGCGTCAAGCACGACCTTGATGCCGACAGTATGGTCAGGGATAGGCATTTCCTTGACGAACTTCTCTTTTCCGGCAGTCTGATGCTTTATGCATCCCGCATCCATACCGATTCTTTCGACAAGACCTTTGGCCATCAAGTCGAAAATCTCGTCACCTTTCATATCGAGAAGTTGATATTTCAGCGACGAACTTCCACAATTCAATACAAGAATAATCATATTATCTAAAAATAAATTGTAATCTGATGCTGATTTTCCGTTATCTATGCAAAGTTATAAAAATAATGAGTATTTTAGCAAAAATTCGAAACAATAATGGTAGAGGGGAAAGAGTCTGTGCTGTATGCATTGCCATTCTGTGCCGGTACCGTTACCGGAATCATCCTTTGCGGTCAGGACCTGTTCTATTCCCCGTGGTCATACCTTGCTGCCTCAGGCGCCATGACAGCCGGTTCAGGACTGGCGTCGGCAGCAGTAGCATACCACGGGCAACTGAAGGCCCCGCATATGCGCATACTGATCATGGCGGCTGTTTTCTTCTGCGGTCTGTCATGCTGGGCAAACCACAGGATAACGGATATTGCGGACGCAGGACGCGAGGCCGCTCCGAATCTGGTTGAAAGGGCGACAGCACCTGCCGCAGCCTGGCTCAAATCCGGCATTGACAGCCTTCCTCTCAGGGACTATGGAAGCAACGCCCTCATCAAAGCCCTTGTGACAGGCGACCAGTCCGATGTCCCTGTAACTGTCAAGAACGCATTCAGGGACAGCGGAGCTTCGCATATACTGGCATTGTCCGGCATGCACCTTGCCCTGATATACCTCATCCTCATCAAGGCACTTTCAGTGCTCGGCCAATCCCGGAAAGCCGATGTGGCAAGATTCGCAGTCATCATAGCTTCCACCCTCTTTTATTCAATAATGACAGGGGCTTCTCCGTCCATCGTCAGGGCCTTCGTTTTCATTCTCCTCAGGGAGACTGCACTGCTCACGGGAAGAAAGGCGTATGCGGTAAACATACTGTGCACTGCATTGACGATACAATGCGCCATGGATCCGGGGGTCATCACTTCCGCGAGTTTCCAGCTTTCATATCTGGCCATGTGCGGAATCTATTTCCTTTACCCCACTCTGAGGGATCTGTATCCGGCTCCCGTCCCTCTGATGAAGAAAATCTGGGACAGTGCAGCAATGTCCATAGCATGCCAGATATTCACCGGACCGCTTGCATGGATACTTTTCGGCTCTGCCCCCGTATACTTCATAATAACCAACCTGATCGCCATCCCCATGACATCAGCCCTCATGCCTGTAGCTCTGGGAGCCGTATTCCTTGACAGGCTCGGAATATGCCCCGGGCTGCTGGTCAGAGGCATCGACTGGTGCTGCGAAACGGTGGTATGGTGTCTTGAAGTGATATGTCAGCTGCCTTGACAGGTTTCATCTGGACTCCAGGACAAGACCGGGGGAAGTCCAGGTCCTGGTCTGCCCGTCCTCATCATATACAAGACAGCCTTCCAGATCCGGTCTGGACCGTATGAACGCCTTTGCCTTCTCTGTACCTATCACCATACAGTACGTGGCCAGGGCATCGGCCTCCGCTGCGCTTCTTGCTATGATTGTGGCGCTAAGCAGGGTATGGGTCACCGGATAACCGGTCTTCGGATCGATGGTATGGGCATATTTCCTCCCGTCGCGGATATAGAATTTCCTGTAATTGCCGGAAGTGACGACCCCGCATGCCCCGGGACCGGCCCGGAATACACCTTGAAGATCCTGTCCGGGAGAATCATTGCCGTCCACAGGCCTGTCAAGACCGATGCTCCATGGCTGTCCTGACGGATTCAGCCCCTCGCAGTATATTTCCCCGCCCACATCGACAAGCATCTGGCCGACACCTATGGAATGCAGATATTCCGCCACCTTGTCACAGGAATATCCCTGGGCAATGGCATTGAAATTAAGTTCAGGCAGACCGCCGCACGGTGACAAAAGGAGAGATGCGGCAGAAGTGAAGCCATTCCCGTCGATAATGACGGAATCGGCAAGTCTGGACATTCCTGTCCGCGACATGGCTCTGGCCACATCCTCTCCGGAAGGAAACGAACCGGATGTGAAACCGAACCCCCATATATCGAAAAGCGGGGCGCACGAGACATCGAAACTGCCGCCGGTCGCCCTGTAATATTCGTAGGATTTCACGTACAGTTCCTTGAAGATGCCGTCTGGAATGACTTTTTCGCCGGCATTGAACCGACTGAGGATAGAGCCTTTGTTGTAGCCTGACACTGAATTGTCTATGGCCTTGAGTACCGAGTCGATTCCTTCCTTTATCCGTTCCGGCCTCATGGCCACCTGGCCGTCGGGGCCTTTCATGTTCATCTTTACGGAATAGGCCCCTCCCTGGGCATAACCTGTGATCACGATATATCTGTCCCGGCCGGAACAGGCTGCAAGCGCAAGGCAGATAACGGACAAAATGAATATCCTCATTCGCATATTTGACATTTTTTCCGGTAAATATACTCAAAAAAAGGATGTCCGACATTGAAAAACTGAGGAGAAAGTGTTTTGAGAAACTTGCAGGCGGAATGTTTTTTTCATACCTTTGTGGAATTGGTGAAATTTGAACCGGACAGGAAACGAATTGAAAGAAATGGACACGAGAAAGAATATAACAGTAATCCTGGCAGCTTCGCTCGCTGCACTGGCCATATTGTCATGCAAGAAAGATGAAGAGGAACAGGAGACGCTCCCGTCTCTCAGCGGCATTGTCAGATTTGAAGACGCTCCGGATCCCTATCTCAAGAAGAATGCGACCATTACGGTAAAACCGTACGGGGTCAAGCATCCTGAAGGGAAAAGCATCGGATACTACTGCAAGGCTTCCTGGAAAGACGAGAACGATACGATCAAATTCGAGTCGTCATCCGAATTCATAGCAGAGAAGCAGGTATTCACCTTGCCGGAAGACAGTCTGGGCACATTCAGCATCACATGTACGGCTTTCGCGTCAGGCTATTACTCCACATCATCAGCAGAGTCTTTCACTACGGTCGATCCGGAGGAATCCATGATAGACATGGAACTCGGATTCAGCGGAACTTACGGGAAAGCGGCCGACGACAGCGGCAGGGAATACAGGACCGTCAAAGTGGAGGGAGGAAGCCTGATATGGTTCGCCGAAAACCTCGCGTATGCAGGTCCCGAGGAATCACCGATAGGCATCGCGTACGAGAATGCAGAGGCAATGTCCGACATATTCGGAAGATTCTACACATGGGAAGAGGCTCTGACAGCCTGTCCTGACGGGTGGAGGCTTCCCACTGAAGCGGACTGGCTTGATCTGGCCAAGGCGCTTTCCGGAGACGGCAGCCTTGAGCTGAACCAGGATTATGAAGGCTTCACCGGGAAAATGATGGTAGACGCAAAATTCAACTCGAAAGACAACGTGATGTGGGAGTACTGGCCTGACGTCAGGATAACCAACAGTTCCGGCCTCTCAATGATACCTTGCGGCTTTGCGAATATTTATGAAGACGACGATGACCCGGCAGGTGCTTTCGGAGTGTTCAGCACTGTAAACCAGTTTGCGGCATTCTGGACCGGAACCGGCAACGAAGACTATGCCACCGGGGATGAACCGGGATATTCGCAGGCCTATTTCAGATACATGGACTGGAACACCCCGCTGCTGAGAATCGGCACGGCTCCCGTATCATCATTCGCCACGACCGTAAGGTGCGTCAGAGATGCCGGATGATCATGCCGGGCAATAAATCTTCAATAACATCAAGAGACGGATATCATGAAAAAGACAATCATCATTATCGTTGCAGTATTAGCTGTCATAGCCATCTGGGCTGTTTCAGGCTATAACGGACTCGTTTCAGGCGAGGAGAGTGTCAAATCTGCCTGGTCCCAGGTAGAGAATGTGTATCAGAGGAGACTGGATCTCATCCCGAACCTCGTGTCCACGGTAAAAGGCTATGCAGAACATGAGCAGGAGACGCTCGAGGATGTAGTGGCGGCAAGGGCGAAAGCCACACAGATTACAGTGAATCCGGACCAGCTGACAGAAGAGAATATCGCAGCCTTCCAGAAGGCCCAAGGCGAAATAGGGGCAGCTCTCGGAAGACTCATGGCGATTTCCGAAAACTACCCGGATCTCAAGGCAAGCCGGAACTTCTCGGAGCTGCAGGCGGAACTTGCCGGCACGGAGAACAGGATAGCCACCGAAAGACGCAAATACAATGAAACTGCACGGGCCTACAACACCATGGTCCGCAGATTCCCGAGGAATCTGTTAGCTTCAGTCTTCGGTTTCGGACAGAAAGGTTATTTCGAAGCCGACGAAAATGCGGCTGCCGCACCGGATGTGGAATTCTAACGGATCAAACGTCATGAAACCGGAAGACTTTCTCGACAAGGACGGGAAAAGAATGATCGAGGAAGCGATAAGGGAAGCCGAAAGGAACACTTCCGGCGAAATACGGGTGCATATTGATGACGTATGCGAAGGAGATGCCTGCCGGAAAGCCGTCGAAGTGTTCCGGTATCTGCGTATGGACAGGACAAAGGCCAGGAACGGCGTGCTCATATACGTGGCATGCAATTCCAAGGTATTCGCCATAATCGGAGATTCCGGCATCGACAAGGCAGTGCCTGAAGGTTTCTGGAACGACATATCAGAGCACATCGGGGATTGCTTCAGGGAAGGCCGATACGCAGAAGGCCTGGCAGACGCGGTGAAGATGGCCGGACAGAAACTCAAGGCATATTTCCCGTATCAGGATGGCGATGTCAACGAGCAGCCTGACGAAATTTCTTATAAAACGTGAGTTCGACGAATTTCAATTTATTGAAAGACATCGAACTACCGCTGCAGGAGCAGGACGAAGTCCTGCGACGAGCCCCCAGCGAGGTCGTGAGCGGTTCACGAGAACGTCCGAAGGCCGTTCGAGAGCGAGCAGAAATGAGGGTGGCGCCCCTTGAAAAGGGGCTGTCGCCACAGCGACTGGGGTTTAAGATAAATTGGATTTCGAAGAAATTCTTAACGGCTGTTCGACGAATTCCCTGGTGCTGAGCAACATAAATTCGTCGAACTGACGTTATAAAGACCAAAGAAAGTGAAGATACGACACATCTACAGATACGCTGCTGCCGCAGTCCTGCTGACAGGGTTTGTCCTGCAGGCTACAGCCATACCGTCAAGACCTGTACCTCCACGGCTGGTGAATGACTTCGCAGGCATACTGGACAGAAGTCAAGCCGCCGCACTGGAAAGCAGGCTTACAGCATTCGATGACACGACATCCAACCAGATTGCAGTGGTTACGGTAAATGATCTCGAAGGATATTCACCGGCGGAATTCGGCACCGAAATAGGCATTGAATGGCAGGTGGGGTCGAAAAAATTCGACAACGGCATTGTGGTTCTCGTAAAACCCAAGACAGCAGACTCACCCGGACAGGTGAACATAAGCGTCGGCTATGGACTCGAAGGGGCAATCCCCGACAGCTATGCCAAGAGGATAATCGAGAATGAAATGATCCCCGCGTTCAGCAGGAACGACTATTACACAGGGATAGACAATGCATGCACTGTCCTGATGAAGCTTGCCTCCGGTGAAATCACCGAACCAGAAGGTAAAAAAACGGACGACACGGTATTTACCACCGTACTGGGTATTCTGCTGATAATTGTACTTGCAAGCATTTTTTCATCACGCGGAAAAAGGAAGAACAACAATAACCGGAGAGGCGGCGGGAACGGGGGCAGACGGACGAACCGGAGCAGCAACAGCAGCAGCAATGATTTCCTTAAAGGATTGATCATAGGAAGCTTGCTCAATGGCCCGTGTGACGGACATCACCGTTCCAATGGAGGAGGCTTCGGCGGATTCGGAGGCGGGTCTTTCGGAGGATTCGGAGGCGGGTCTTTCGGAGGAGGAGGAGCAAGCGGCAGCTGGTAGGCCGTCACCTGAGATCCGTGACGACATAGCTGTCATCAAGAGTTGAGACATCAAAGTAGAAACGGCCGGAGTCAACCGGTTCAGTGAACGAGAATGACGGGAGAGTGAATTCCATCACTGTCCTGTTTTCCATAGTCAGGACGGCAGAGAAAAGACAGTTTCCGTCTTCCGATATGGAGACCTTGATACCGGCCAGATCGGACTGGACATCCGGGATCAACGTGTATGAATACACCTTGCCTTCATCCGTATTGTCCATTTCCGGGTCAGAGATACTGAAAGCCTGGTCGAACTGCCTGAGGATCAGCAGCGGATTCACAGCATAGTCCGGATTGTCGGGATCAGACGACTCGATGACCACCTCCTTGCTTTCCCTGTCCACTGTCCATTTGGAACTGCCGTCACAGAAGATTTCCAGACCGTTTCCCTCGACACGGTAACAGTCATCCTGCATCTCCACGGTCCCGGAACCTGTCAGTTTAGTCTTGCCGTCATTCACCTCATATCGGTACTCGAAAACACTGGCTGAAGACGAAAGATTGGACACGAAGACATCCAGGGCGTCTGGATGTGCCGCCATCATGACGGCAAGGATACACGTGATACTGGCTGTCATGATATTATCCGGCAAAAGATCTCAATATAGGTTCAAGTTCCGCAAGATCCTGCACAAGCACCTGTCTTGGCTTCGATCCTTCCTGCGGACCGACTATTCCTGCAGCCTCAAGCTGGTCCATTATCTTCCCTGCCCTTGCGTATCCCAGGCCGAGTTTCCGCTGCAAGGCGGACGTGGAGCCCTGCTGAGTCGTGACTATCAGTTTTGCCGCTTCTTCGAACATTGCATCCAGATTCTGCATGTCTATCATTCCGCCTCCGCCGGACTGGTCTTCGGCATCATTTACCGGAGGCAGATAATACGGAGTATTGTAGCACTTCCTGTAGCCCGTCTGGTCTGCGATATATTTCGTCACGGCGCTGATCTCCTTCAGGCTTATCAATGCACACTGGACACGCTCCGTATCGATTCCGGAATAATACAGCATATCTCCCTTGCCTATGAGCTTGTCGGCACCTGGAGAATCGATGATGGTCGACGAATCCACTCTTGTGGACACCCTGAATGCAATACGCGTAGGGAAATTGGTCTTGATCAGGCCTGTTATCACATCCACGGAAGGGCGCTGCGTGGCTATTATCACATGGATACCGGCCGCACGTCCTTTCTGGGCGAGCCTTATTATCGAGGTAGTGATGCTCTTTGCGATATTCTTCGCATTGCCGCCCATGCCGCTGGTCATGATCAGGTCGGCATACTCGTCTATGACCACGACGATATACGGCATATACCTGTGTCCCTTTGTCGGAAGGAGATGCCGGTCACGGTACTTGTCGTTATAAAGCTTGACGTCATTCACAAGAGCGTCGCTGAACAATGCGTATCTGTTGTCCATCTCGATACACAGTGAACGGAGTATCTGCTCCGCCTGTTCAGGTTTCTTGACTATGGCCCTGTCCATCTCGTCCTTCTCGTCGGCAGCATCGGGAAGTACGGCGAGATAATGCTTCAGCAGCCGGGCATAGACATTGAACTCCACCATCTTGGGATCTATGAAGACGAATTTCAGTTCGGAAGGATGCTTCGCGTACAGGAGAGATGTCACAATCACATTCAGGCCCACCGATTTTCCCTGCTTGGTAGCTCCGGCCACAAGCAGATGCGGGGCGTCGGCAAGATCGAACACCTTGACCTTCTGGGTGATGGTATAACCTATGGCCACCGGAAGCTCTGCCTTGCTGGTCCGGAACGCTTCATCATTCAGCATGGATTTCAGAGGGACTATGGATGCCCTGTCATTTGCCACCTCGATGCCGACGGAGTCCGAAAGAGGGACTACCCTGACCCCTTTGGCATTCAGGGACATGGCTATATCCTGCTCAAGATTCTTGATTGCCGAAATCTTCACACCTCTTGCCGGAACCACCTTGTACAGTGTAACCGTAGGGCCGACACAGGCAGTCACTCTTTCTACCTGTATCTTGTAGCTGAGAAGGGTAGCCCTGATCTTGTTGTTGTTCCTTTCAAGTTCCTCAGTGGCTACCTCATGCCGTCCTGAAGCATAATCATCCAGCAGATCCAGAGGCGGGAAAGTGAACTTTTCAAGTTCTTCCCTGATATCTATGCGGGGAAGATCCTGCTTGACTTCCGAAGAATAGCCGTCGCCTGTCACGACATCGAGCTGGTCTTTCCGGGCTTCCTCTTCGGCTTCACCGGCTTCATGAGCCCCCTCCCCGCCATTATCATAAATATCTTCCCTGTCATCATGGACCTCGTCAACGTCATCTGCCGCGGAAACTTCCAGAGCCGTGTCTTCCGGTTCTTCCATTTCGGCCATCGGTTCATCTTCCGGTGCAGTCTCCTCCTCCAAAGGGTCATCGTCCACAGGGAGGGCATCACCGCCATCCTTCTTCTCCCCTATTCTGGAAAGCCATGCCGAAAAACGTCCGCTGACAAGCAGAAGCCACATGACAAGCAGAATGACAATGGAAAGAAAAGTCACGACCTTCCCTGTCAGGTTGACCGAGGCCGACACCATGACTTCCCCGCAATCACCGCCAAGTCCGCCTCCGAACACTGTGGTACATCCGAAAAGGGCAGAGAAAAAAGCCAGAAGCATGGAAAAGACAAAGGCACCGGACAAAGACACCAGAAATGTACGGAAGAATCCCGGCCTGTCCTTGTCGAAAAACAATCTGAAGGCATATGCCCCGAAAAGATAGACGAATGTGAAGGAACCGAGCCCGAAACATGTCGAAACCAGGAACAATGCCCACTTATAGCCAAGTTTGCCAGCCCAGTTCGCCACATCCGCAGACTTCTTTATCATATCCGGATCAGACAGAAGACTGTAATCGGACTTCCAGGTGAAAAGATATGATGCCAACGCCAGAAGTGTGAATACGGCAAGTGCCCCGGACAGAAGCCCTGCCATTTTCCTGCAGACACGCTTCTTCCTGTCATCGAGGCCGGAGTACCATGCCATAAGGCTCCTGCCAGACCTCCCTGTCTTCTTCTTTTCCTGTTTTCTTTTCTGCTGTGCCATTTCCGATTCCGCAACCGCTACTGTTTCCTGCCGTTCTTCTGGCGGTTCATCTTCATCCTCTGCATGTTCCTTGGCTTCATGCCGTTCCCGTTGCCTCCCGGCCGGTTGAAATTCTGGTCGGAAGGAATCCTGGACAGATGAAGGCCTTCCGGAATCCTTATCCTGCCGCCGGAAAGCT
Source organism: uncultured Bacteroidales bacterium (assembly GCA_944326385.1). Lineage (GTDB taxonomy): Bacteria > Bacteroidota > Bacteroidia > Bacteroidales > UBA932 > Cryptobacteroides. The sequence goes on from CALVDT010000023.1 coordinate 30,283, forward strand.
TCACGATATCATTGAATATCGTCTCGTCTGTAACGCTGTCCTTGTTCCAGATGAGATACTGCTGACGCATGTACAAGGCAATGGACCTGATCATGGCGTCCTTGACCTCTCCATCCTCCTTGCCTGCTATCATGTCGATTATGTTCTCTATGTTCCTGCCGTAATGGGCAATCTTGACCGGATTCCGCTTCATCTTCAGTTCCACCGGCGGGGTGTACAGTTCCTCCGGCTTCGGTGCAGGATACGGGGAATCCACGTCCAGATCAAAGCCTGAAATAATGTACATGTGATCCCAGAGCTTGTGTTCATAATTTTCCTGAAGATGGACCTGGGGATTGATAGTCTCCATGACATCTATCACTGCCCTTGCCTGACGGTTCCGCTCCTCCCTGTCCGGAATGGATTTCACGTATTCTATCATCTTCTGGACATTGCGCCCATACTCAGGCAACTGCAGTCTGCGTTTCTGTGTATTGTACATCAGCTTCATGCCGGTATTCTTGAGATTCTCCCCGTTTTCCATCGTAATCGAATTTTCAGTCAAGAGGACAAAGATAATGAATTTCCCCGGAAAAGATTCAACTTGTCCTGACAATCTCCCCCTCCATGACATACCACAAATACGACGACACATCCCCATATCCCCTCCGCCTCCAGATATCGGCATATTTGAGTATCTGCCGGCCATGCGACTTTTCGCGCGCCCCGAACTTGTAGTCGACTATTACTACGGAACCGTCCCCTTTCACCATGACCCGGTCAGGCCTGTATACCTGTCCGTCGGAATCTATGACGGAAGTCTCGTTAAGTATCATGCAGTCTTCATCGAACCAACCGTACTCTGAGGTACTCCCGATCATGGATTCAAGCAGTCCTGCCGCCTCACCGGCGTCACGTTCTTCGAGGAATCCGGACACAACGGCTTCGCGTACAGCATTTCTTACATCGGAAGCCTTGTATACAGACGACAATATCCTGTGCAGGATCACCCCGCGGAGCCTTCCGGAAGAATAAAGTCCGACCCTGCCGTCATCCGTGAAATAATCTGAGTTTTCCGTACTGAAAACCAGCCGGTTTCTCACTTCAGGGCCTTCATCGTCAGTCTCCCGGTTGAGAGGATATGACGGATAGCTTGATTCTATGGCGTGCATCACATCCGTGTGGGCATGGTTTTCTGCCGACCTGTGCATTTCCCCGAGCCTCCATGTCTCACGTCCGGCTTCCTCATGGCTGTCCTCCACACGGAAGCCTGACTGTACGCCATTTCTGTCCAGATACACGTACAGGACATGGCTCATGTCGGATATCGCGGGAATCTCGTTTCCAAGGGATTTCATCAGAGTCCCGGACGGCTTTGCCGCTATTATATGCATCCCTTTCACAGCCCGTGTAAACGCGACATAGAATATATTGAGATTGTCTATATACTGCATTTTCTTCTCTTCAAGGAAATCCTCTTCGAAGAAAGTGTCCCGGCTCGCTTCCGAGAGCCTGACATCGAAGACGCTCCTTACTGCAGTTTCCAGTTCAGTACCTGCAAGTTCCGGACAGCACCACACATCGGAAGGCCGGTAAAGCTTCACGGTCTCGGCGAACGGGAAGATCACATAATTGAAGTCCAGACCCTTGGATTTATGCACCGTGATTATCCTGACGGCATCGGCTGCGGCCGGAGAGGAGATGTCGGGATCCGTCTCGCTGCTGTTCCAGTACTCCAGGAAATCATGCAGGGAATTGCCGTGTCTTGAAGAATAGTCGAGCACGCAATCCACGAAAGACTGTATATATGTGGCCTCCCCGTCTACATCAGCAGCGTCATGCTCCCTCAGCAGACGGACAATCATCTCGCAGAGATTTGTCAGGGATCTGAATTTCTTCACTGACTCCGCCTTGAGCGGTCCGGCAAGATAACTGCCTACGGCATCATGAGGGTCATCGATATATGCCAGCAATGACACTATCCTCCGGACAGCACCAGATGATTTCACTTTGAGTGAGTCGTCGGTAACCACGGGAATGCCGTTTCTGATGAACGACTCTGCCACTGCGCCTCCCGAACTGTTGTTCCTGACAAGTACAGCTATATCCCCGTAACCTGCACCTCCCGAGACCAGTTCCCTGACAGTGTCGAGTATTGCCGTTTCCTGGCAGTCCGGGTCACAGAATGAAACATCCACGAAACCTTTTCCGCCTTTCCTGCCCTGGACAGTCTCCTGCACCACGTCGGAATAGATGCCGGAAATCGTCCCAGAATCGTCACCGTACAATTGATCCAGCATTCCGGCGGCGAAGCGGAAGAACGTATTGTTGAATCCGACGATATTCTCCAGACTGCGGAAATTCCTGCCGAGAACCGTTGTCCTGCATGGGGACATCTCTTTCTCTATTTCCTCCTGGAGCAGCCTCCATTCAGAACCGCGCCAGCGGTAAATGCTCTGCTTGACATCCCCCACCACCAGATTCTCGAACCCTTGCGCATTGCTGTTGTCAAGAAGAGGTCTGAAATTCTCCCACTGTATGCTGGAAGTGTCCTGGAATTCGTCAAGCAGGAAATTCTCATATCTGACCCCTGTCTTTTCATAGATGAACGGGGCATCCGACCCGTCAATGATATTCTTCAATATCAGATTAGAGTCATCGATGCTCAATACATTGTTCTCTTTCAGCACAGCCGAGAACTCCTTTTCAATGTCGGCAGAGACCCCGAGCTCATAAAGCTGGCGCAATATTATGCCGGCGGTGTTGTATGTCTTGAACGGAGCCTCGAAAAGACTGCAGAAATCACCGAACCGGGATTCCAGTCCTCGTGCTTTTTCCATGTTGGCCGACTTTACGGCCTTGGTGAACCAGAGATCGGGATCCGATGCCCTGGAAAGAAAAACAGCCGGAGCCTCCACTTTGGAGCGCATGTCCATGGCTGCATACTGCTCAAGCACCTTGGTGAACCCGCGGTAAAAGTCACCATGGCCAAGACCGCATGTGCTCATGGCATTCAGGGCAGCCTGGGCCGCTGTCCTGACCATTTCCTGGAATTTCCGCATATATCCTTTGCACAAAGTCCTGAGATTCTTCAGATTGCAGTATGAATACATCTGACTTTCATCGATACCGCAGCTCTCCACCAGTTCCCTGTAAGCGTCCGACTTGAGATTCACGGCCATGTCATAGAGCCGTTTGTCTATATCATACCTGTCCCCGTTCTCCACCTGTTCCATGGCGCATTCTGTCAGCCATTTCAGGAGATCAGGGTTGTCCTCGGTCAATGAATCCAGCAGCCTGTCGACACTTTCGCGGACCAGAAGTTTCTTGTCCAGTTCCACCTGATATGAAGAAAACTGGCCTATTTCCCTGGAGAATGCTTTCAGCGTCTGCTGGAAAAACCTGTCTATCGTGCTCACGGAGAATGCACTGTAATCATGAAGTATTCCGCAGAGCATTTCTTTCGCGCATGACCTGAGACTGTCGATGGTGATACCGGCACCCGGTCTTCCCGGCAGCTCCCTGACGATGTCATCCGGATCCACGTCTTTCATCGCGGATTCCGGGAACATCTCAGGCATGAACCATTTCAGATATCCGGAAGACAGCGGATCCACAGACAGGATATGAAGTTCCCGCAATATCCTGTTCTTCATCTCATCCGTGGCCTTGTTCGTGAAGGTCACGGCAAGGATATGCCTGTATGCCGCCTTCTCGTTCTTTCGGAACAGCAGCGTTATGTATTTTCTGGCCAGGTTGAATGTCTTTCCCGAACCGGCCGAAGCTTTCATGATCTGTATCATCTGCCGCAAATCGTTTTGTAGTCACAATAACTGCATATCCTGATGTCATCCGTCATCCTGAAAGGGATGGCCGGATCGGTCATCTGTCCGAAAAGCCTTTCAAGCCTTTCATCCATGGCTTCCATGAATCCGTCCACGACAGGGCAGCATTCCGGATTCTTCACGAACAGGTCCCTGGTGGAATATATACAGTTGGTGATCCGGCATGAGTCATCCGCCCTTGACTGGAGCATGTACTTGTCGTAGATATAAAGTTGCAAGGCTATTTTGGGCCTTTTCCTGTTGTCATCCCCGAACACCGCATCAGTCGTCTCAAGGATTTTTGAAGGAGGGATATCCACATCGGCATCCTTCACTTCCCCGGTCTTGTAGTCCACCACCCGGATGTCATGTCCGTCTACCGTATCTATTCTGTCTATGAATCCCTTTATCCTGAATCCATGGAAACCGATGAGGAAATTCTTCTCCAGCCCTTCAATACGGAAACTGTCCCGTCCCGCCTTCTCAAGGATATCCAGATCCACCGACAATGTCTTCATGACATACCTGACAATGACATCGGTGATGACAAGATTCCTCCCGGAGATGTCTATGGCATGCATCTCTCTCATTATCACCTGTCTGACCTTGTCTCTTATCCTGTCCTCCCGTTTCAGCCATGAACGGAGATATTCCCGGCTGACATTTTTCAGTCTGGCTCCCTCACGCGGCAGCGCAGCCCATTCCTTGGCAGGAAGGTCGCTTGCCATGGCCTCCTCACCGAGATAAAGAGCCTGCATCAGTTCATGGAACACCGTCCCGAAAAGCCCTGCATCCATGACTTCCACCACCTCATCGGCCTTGGTGAGACCTTTGACATAATGGTAATAGAATCTGGCCTGACAGGAGAGATACTCCTGCAGAGATGAAGCTGAAAACGTCATACCTTTTATAAGATCGACATCCGCGGCTGTCTTGGGGATATCGGCAGCCTCACCCGGACCTGACAATGCCGCCATCACCACCTGCCTCTCCATCGGGACATTGAAATGATACTGCAATTGCTTGATGTACCTGCTTTCCTCTCCTGATTTAAGCCCTTCGGTCCTGGAGTCATAAAGCAGCCATACATTTGACGCCCTTGATATCATCCGGTAGAAATAGTACGCCCATACGGCATCCTGATATTCATATGCAGGAAGGCCGAATCCGCGCCTCAGTTCAGGAGGGATGAAGGACGAGGAGACATTCCGCCTCGGGAACGTGCCTTCGTTTGCAGAAAGTATCACGATATTGTCGAAATCCAAGGCCCGTGTCTCGAGCGGCCCCATGATCTGCAGCCCCTGCAAAGGCTCTCCTTTGAACGGCACCGAGACAGGCGACATGATCTGCTTCAGCAGCCTGACGAAAGTCTGCGGCTTGACATCAAGGCCCATCCGGGACAGAGAGGATATCGTCTTGTGGAATTCCATGGCAAACTCCACTTCGACAGCTTCTGAAGCAGATTTCTTCAAGGCAGGGACCGTAGCTTCAATCACATCCAGGAGATACCGGGCAAATGCCGAAATCATCCCGGCATCCGCTGCGGTCCTGTCCCCGATGACAGGACGGAAGATCACGGACATCAGACCTCCCGCATCAAGATCCCCCGCCGGGATGAAAAGCCGGGACGCCGTAATGACATCAGCGGCAGCTGCGAGACCGGCCTCCCCTGCGGCAAGCCTGAATATCCCGTCCGAGAACAATGTCCTTGCCGGCTTGTGATAGAAATAATCGCAGCCACCCTTTTTCCGTATATTCATCTGGACATCTATGACAAGATTCATATACTGACAGAATGCGCTGGAAGCCACGGGATAGCCCATTGTGACATTTATGTCCCTTATTTCCGGAGGGATAGTGTCGAGTACGGTCATAAGCAGCGACTCGTCTGGCAGCACTACGGCACAGTCTGCATTTCCGGCACCGCCGCCAAGCACCCCGACTCTGGAAAGATCTCCGGACGTGTATTCCGCTGCAATCTCACGGAATATATGCGGCAGGATTTTCGCCTGTCCTGTCGCCGACGGCACGCTTATCACCCGGATATGCGGGACTGGAGGGACTTCGCTGTCAAGGACAGCACTCTGCGGGAATTCCCTCAGATTATCTTCCATGAAGAATGAAGACCTGTTCGCCCTGTCCTTTATCATTTCACCGGAATAATCCCAGCAGAACTCGGCAAGAGAAGCATCCCGCATCCGTCTCATCACGGTCTTTTCACATTCATTCAATGCATTGAGCCCTACAAAGACGAATCTGCGGGCATAAGGAAAGACATGGCTCAGGATCTCCTCCGGAGACTGCCCGGCAAAACGCTCCGCCACGCCGCGATAGACCATTCCATCATACGCCATCCCTTTCCCGGACAGGGCTTTCCGGTAAGCAAGATACATCGGATAGAGGATATTCCATATCTGGAGGAATCTTTCCTTCACCTTGGGATTGTCGGATTCTATGTCCACCGTCAATTTCCCGTCCCTGTCACTGAAATGGCTTACAAAAGCCTCTATGGCCCTTCTCTGCCTTTCTGAAAGATACGAATACGAATCCTGTATGCTTTTCAGGTCGGATATGTTGGCAAAAAGCCGGGACGCATCGGCGAGATACTTGTCCACATCGTTGAAGTCATTGATTATGATATCTCCCCAGAAGATGAATTCATCAAGCGGCTCGCCCCTGTCGAAGAGTTCCGAATACACCTTGTAGAGTTCAAGCAGCAAGGTGACCCTCGGTGTGGGAGATACACCGTATATCCTGTAGATGAAATCATTGATCGTACACATCCACGGCACGAGCATAGGCGCAGGAGACTTTCCCTGCCGGTCTTCTTCCGAAATGATTCCCGAGAGGTGTTTCATGAAGAACAATTCCGAACGTCTGTTCGGAAATATGAAGCATGTGTCCTCCATGAGCCCCCTGGCATAATACGAGGCTGCCGTCTGTCTGAGAAAAGGTGTCATATCCGTATTAAAGGCTTGAAGTTAGCCCTGATTTTCATCAGTTCCAAAATATTCTGCAATAAAAAAGATGACTCCCGCCTCTGCTCATGATCCGCAATCACATAAAGGCGAGAGTCATCCTTCCGCTCCGGAAGGAATCCGGACTATTTCTTGAAATACCTGTTATACAGGCCCTGGAATCCGGCTCCATGGCGGGCCTCATCCTTGCACATCTCGTGAACCGTATCATGGATGGCATCGAGGTTCTTCGCCTTGGCAAGCTTTGCGATACGGAGCTTGTCCTCGCAGGCACCTGCCTCCGCTTCCATCCTCTTCCTTACATTGGTCTCGGTATCCCATACGACCTCTCCAAGCAGTTCTGCGAATCTTGATGCATGGTCGGCCTCCTCGAACGCATATCTCTTGAAAGCCTCGGCGATCTCAGGATAGCCTTCCCTGTCGGCCTGGCGGCTCATGGCAAGGTACATGCCGACTTCAGAGCATTCCCCTGCGAAATGATCCCTGAGTCCCTGAAGGATTTCAGGGTCCACATCCTTGGCTACGCCTATCTTGTGCTCATCAGCCCATGTAATGACACCCTCGGTCTCTACAACCTCGACGAACTTGTCTGATTTCGCATGACATACAGGGCATTCTGCCGGTGCGCTTTCGCCTTCATGCACATAACCGCATACAAGGCATCTGAATTTCTTCTTCATGTTCTTCTCCTTTTTATGTTGTTTTCGTAAATTTGAATTATTCAAAATTAGTACGATGCAAAGGTAATGGATTTTCCGGAAATTGCAAATTTTCGGGACCCGATTTCGAATATTATCAAATCATGGCATTCCGGTGCGGTTGGCCTCGGGCTCAAAGCAGCCTGTTCTCGGCGAAATATTTCCATAAGGGAGCTGCCATGAGAGACTGCCTTATCTTGTCTGCCGTCAGGAGCTGGCGCACCTGGTCACAGGTCAAAAGACATACGCTGAGATCTTCGGTGCTGTCGAGATGCTGTGATGACTGTTTCGCCACACCAGTGGCAAGGAAGCAGTGGGTAAGATTGCTTGTCGTACTCGGATTGCCCGATATGAGCATGAACTCTTTCCACTCCCCTCCTCCGAAACCGGTTTCCTCCAGAAGTTCGCGACGGGCGGCCTGCAATGCAGTTTCCCCCTTTTCGATCACTCCGGCCGGTATCTCATAGCAGGTCTTTCCGAGCCCGTAGCGGAACTGGCGCTCCATTACGAAATGCCCGTCCTCCGTGATGGCGATGACATTTATCCAGTCAGGATATTCCAGAACGTAGAACTCCGGATTAATCCTGCCGTCAGGCAGTTTCACCTGATCATGGCGGACTGTCAGCCAAGGACGTCTGAACAGATATTCACTGCTCACGGTTTCCCATCTGCCGTCCTCGCTGACAGCGTCATCAATATTGAAATCTTTCATACTACAGTCCGAACTTCTTGAAGAAATCATTTCCCTTGTCATCCACGAGGATGAAAGCAGGGAAATCCTCCACACGGATTTTCCATATAGCCTCCATGCCGAGTTCAGGATATTCCAGACACTCGATGGACTTGATGTTGTTCTGTGCCAGGATGGCTGCAGGACCTCCGATGGACCCGAGATAGAAACCGCCGTGCTTCTTGCAGGCATCAGTCACCTGCTGGCTTCTGTTGCCTTTGGCGAGCATCACCATACTGCCGCCATGAGACTGGAAGAGGTCTACATACGGATCCATACGGCCGGCTGTGGTAGGACCCATGGAACCGCAAGGCATACCTTCCGGCGTTTTAGCCGGGCCTGCATAATAGACAGGATGGTCTTTCAGATACTGAGGCATGTCCTCTCCCCTGTCAAGGCGTTCCTTGATCTTCGCATGGGCTATGTCACGTGCCACTATGATGGTTCCGTTCAGGCTCAGACGGGTGGATACCGGATATTTGTGCAGTTCACCGAGTATCTCTGACATAGGCTGGTCAAGATTTATCTTCACGGCATCGCCTTCGCCTGCCTGGCGGAGTTCTTCAGGAATAAGACGTCCTGGGTTGTCATCCAGTTTCTCTATCCAGATACCGTCCTTGTTTATCTTGCACTTGATATTCCTGTCCGCAGAACAGCTCACACCGAGACCCACAGGGCAGCTTGCACCATGGCGCGGGAGTCTGATGATACGTATGTCATGGGCATAATACTTGCCGCCGAACTGTGCCCCGAGGCCCAGTCTGTGTGCAGCCTCCAGCACCTCCTGCTCCAGAGCCACATCTCTGAATGCCCGCCCTGTCTCATCACCTGAAACAGGCAGAGTGTCATAATAATGGGTGGAAGCCAGCTTCACGGTCAGCAGGTTCTTTTCTGCAGACGTACCTCCGATGACGAACGCGATATGATACGGAGGGCATGCCGCAGTGCCGAGAGTCTTCATCTTCGACACCAGAAACGGAACCAGAGTCTGAGGATTCAGGATGGCCTTCGTCTCCTGGTAGAGGTAAGTCTTGTTCGCGGAACCTCCGCCTTTTGTCACGCACAGGAACCTGTATTCCATGCCCTCGACAGCCTCGATATCTATCTGTGCGGGGAGATTGCATTTCGTGTTGACTTCCTCGTACATTGAAAGCGGAGCATTCTGCGAATAGCGGAGCTTTTCCTCCGTATATGTCTTGAATACACCGAGAGACAGAGCCTCTTCATCGCAATACCCTGTCCAGACCTGCTGTCCTTTCTCGCCATGGACTATCGCAGTACCGGTGTCCTGACAGAAAGGAAGCACCCCTTTTGCAGCCACCTCGGCATTGCGCAGGAATGTAAGGGCCACGTATTTGTCATTGTCGCTGGCTTCGGGATCGGACAGGATCTTCGCCACCTGTTCGTTGTGCGCAGGACGGAGCATGAATGAAACATCACGGAAAGCGGCATTGGCCATGGCCGTCAGTCCCTCTTTCTCCACTTTCAGGATCGGTTTGCCCTCGAATTCGCTTACTGACACATAGTCTTTGGTCAGCAGATAATACTCAGTCTTGTCCTCGCCAAGCTGAAACATCGGTGCATATTTGAACTCTACCATATCAATTGTTGTTTAACTTTTTTCGGAAATATTTGCCCGAGGGCAATAAAAAATTGGCCTAGCGAGGAACACACTCCGCCATACCTCTCGGCTTATCACTCGGTTATGGGGATCCCGCCACTTCAAGCTGCGGTCACTTCGTGACTTTTGACCCGCCCTCGTAACTGTCACCGAATACCTTATTTGCCGGAACCGGCACCCATAAGATAAACCTTCATGAACTCATTCAGGTCACCGTCCAGAACTCCCTGGGTGTCAGAGGTCTCATAGCCCGTGCGCAAGTCCTTCACCATCTTGTACGGATGCAGGACATAGCTCCTGATCTGGGAGCCCCATTCGATTTTCTTTTTCTGGCCCTCCAATTCGGCCTGTTTTTCCTGGCGCTTCTTGAGTTCCAGGTCATACAGACGCGATTTCAGGATGCGCAGGGCATTCTGGCGGTTGTCCAGCTGGGATCGGGTCTCCGTGTTCTCCACCACTATTCCCGTCGGGACATGCTTCACGCGCACTCCGGTCTCCACCTTGTTCACATTCTGCCCGCCGGCCCCGCTCGAACGGTAAGTGTCCCACTCCAGGTCGGCAGGGTTGATTTCTATCTCTATGGTATCATCGACAAGAGGATATACGAATACTGACGAAAACGTGGTCTGCCGCTTGCCCTGGGCATTGAACGGAGATATGCGCACCAGCCTGTGCACTCCACTCTCCGCCTTCAGGTAGCCGAATGCGTAGTCTCCCTCGAACTGTATGGTGGCGGACTTGATACCGGCATCCTCTCCCTCAAGGAGATCTGTGACAGTGAGTTTGTAGCCGTTTCTCTCCCCCCAACGCATATACATGCGCATGAGCATGGACGACCAGTCGTTCGCCTCGGTACCGCCGGCTCCGGAATTTATCGTAAGTATCGCCCCGAGATTGTCTCCCTCCTCACCCAGCATGTTTTTCAGTTCCAGATTCTCAACCAGTTTTGAGGCAGATTCGTATCCGGCAGCCAGCTCCTTCATCTCGGCAGTCTCCACCTCTTCCGAAGAAGCATCGGCACTCTCTTTCGCAAACTCATAGAGGACATCCAGATCCGCCACTGCCGAAGCCGCCTCGTCATAACCTGTCACCCATGATTTCACGCCGGACAGTTCCTTCAGATACTTTTCCGCTTCCTTGGGATCATCCCAGAATCCCGCCTCCAGGGTCTTTTTCAGTTTCTCCTCCACTTCCTGACGCTTCCCGTCTATATTGAGACACCTGTCCAGGGTCTCCACCCTCTGTCTAAGGTCCTTTATCTGCTCTGCTGTTATCATCTTTATGGATTTTCTTTCATGAGGGTAAGTCAAAAGGTGAAAGCCACACCCCCATCCTGCAAAGATAGAAAATTTTCACATATCACACCAGCTCTATACCATGCTCACGGCAGATGGCAACCATATCCTCCGGCCAGATGCTGCTCTGGATTTCACCGATATGGGCCTTGCGGAGCAGATACATGCACAGACGCGACTGGCCTATGCCTCCGCCTATCGTACAAGGAAGTTCACCGGCAAGGAGCATTTTATGGAAATACAGGTCCTTTTTCCATTCCTGATGTCTGACAGCCAGCTGCCTCTCCATAGCCGTTTCATCCACCCTGATCCCCATGCTCGACACTTCAAAAGCGCTCTGCAGCACCGGATTCCATAACAGAATATCTCCGTTCAACCCCTTGAAACCATACGAATCCACCGTACTCCAGTCATCATAATCAGCGGCACGTCCGTCATGCGGCTTCCCGTCAGACAGATCTGCACCTATTCCTATCACAAATACCGCCTTATGCTGCCGGACTATCTCGTTCTCCCTTTCCTTCGGCGCCATGTCAGGATAAAGCTGCAGCAACTCCTCGGAGTGAATGAAGAAAATATCCTCAGGCAGCATCGGCTCTATCTGCGGGAACTCCACGAAGACCTTGTTCTCAGTCACCTTTATGGCCTCGTAGATCCTGCGCACGGTAGCTTTCAGGAAATGGATGTTCCTGTCCTCCCTGCGTATCACCTTCTCCCAGTCCCACTGGTCGACATAGATTGAATGCAGATTGTCCAGGTCCTCGTCCGGTCTCAGCGCGTTCATGTCCGTATAGATGCCGCGGCCGGGCCCCACTCCCATCTGCGCCAGTTTCAGCCTTTTCCACTTCGCCAGAGAATGCACCACCTCCGCCGGCCTTTCTCCCATCGACTTTATCGGGAAAGACACCGGCCTCTCCACACTGTTCAGGTCATCGTTTATACCTGTCCCGGAGAGCACCATCATAGGTGCGGTCACCCTCAGCAGAGCCAGCTGGGCCGACAGGTTTTCCTGGAACATATCCTTCACATATTTGATTGCTTTTTCAGTATTCTCTACATTTTCGAGCACATTCCTGTACCCTTCGGGCAACATAAGCGGCATAATCTTCTGTTTTTATTCTGTCAAATCATACAAAATTAAGAAAAGTCGCGATATAACGCGGCCAATCGAACGATAAATTTGAGTATATTCGCGGAAATAAACGGACTCAACGGAAAAAGACGGAATAATGGACATAAAGGACAATATACTCGGCACCATCGGCAACACCCCGATGGTCCGCATAAACAGGCTTAACCCCAATCCGGCAGTCAACATATTCGCCAAACTGGAAGGATTCAACCCTACCGGCAGCATAAAGGACAGGATTGCCCTTAAAATGATAGAGGATGCAGAAAACGACGGCAGGCTGAAGCCAGGCCAGACCATCATAGAACCGACTTCAGGCAATACCGGCATCGGACTCGCCATCGTCGGAATCATCAAAGGCTACTCAGTGGAAATCGTCATGAGCAGCGCCGTATCTGTGGAACGGAGGAAGATTATCCGCTCATACGGAGCCACAGTCACGCTGACTCCGGGAAATGAAGGCACAGACGGAGCTATCCGTCTGGCCAGGAAGAAAGTAGCGGAGAATCCCGGGAAATACTTCATGCCTGACCAGTTCAAGAATGCGGCCAACTATCTCACGCACTACCAGTCCACCGCCCTGGAAATCTGGCAGCAGACAGGAGGCAGGATAGATTATCTGGTCTGCGCCCTCGGCACGTCCGGCACGATCATGGGTCTGTCGAAATTCCTGAAGGTAATGAACCCGGACATCAAGGTGGTGTGCGCACATCCTGTACGAGGGCATTACATCCAGGGACTCAAGAACATGGAGGAAGCGATTGTACCGGCCATATACGACCCGTCGCAGATAGACATCCAGGAAATGATCGAAAGCGAGGAAGCCATCACCATGGCCCGCCGCATCATAGCCGAAGAGGCTATCTTCGCCGGTATGAGCAGCGGTGCCGCCATGCTCGCAGCCGCCCGTACCGCTGCCAGAATCGACAAGGGCAACATAGTGGTCGTCTTCCCTGATCGTGCCGAGAAATACCTCAGCACCAGCATGTTCTCGGAGATTGAAGGATAAGAAATGATTAGCATCCGTGATGTATTGCCAATAAGCGAAATAATTACTATTTTTGACATATTATTTTAAGCGATAGACGGGTATATTTCTGCTTTGACACAATATATTATGGAATATAGTTTCGATATTTTCGACAAGAATCCTGAGCGTCTGGCAAAAATTCTGGCGGAAAACTGCCGCAAGCGCAGGCTTGACAAGGGACTGAGCAGGCGTAGTCTCTCTGAAATAACCGGTATCCCGGAACCGACACTCGAGCGTTTTGAAACCAAGGGAAAGATATCTCTCGAAGCATTCCTGAAACTGGTTGTTGAATTCGGCTGGTTCGATGAAATGAGTGCCATTATGAGTAAAAGCAAGTTCTCAACCGGAGAGGAGCTTGAGACAATAAACAAGAACCAGGGAAGACAGAAAGGGAGATGAAAGACATTCTGAAAATCACAGTTTCATTAGATGGACGTATTGTCGGCACTTTGCAGATGACACCGGAAAGAGACCGAAGCGTGTTCGAGTACGACAAGAATTGGATAGCAGGCGGCTTCTCTATATCACCATGGGAATTGCCGCTCCGGACAGGACTCATATACTCAAAAGAAAATAGTTTCGGTGGCGGATTTGCAACATTTGAGGACAGTATGCCGGATGGGTATGGCCTTTACCTGCTTGACAGGATGCTTCGTCGTGAAGGCGGTTCATTGGGAGCGCTCTCCACTCTTCAGAGACTGTCTCTGGTCGGCAGTTCCGGAATGGGGGCTCTATGCTATAAACCTGAAGCTTCCAAAGAGCATACTGCAGCAATCACAGACAACGACTTTGACGAACTTCAGCGCAAAGTTCTCGATGTACTCTCCGAGAAAAGCGATGCTGATGCTTCCTTCTTGTACTACAATAGCCGTAATTCAGGTGGAGCAAGACCGAAAGCGGTATATATGGCTGCTGACGGCTCGGACTGGATAGTAAAATTCAGACATATTTACGATCCTTCAGATATTGGCAAGACAGAATATCAATACATGATGACCGCACAGAAATGCGGGATTGACATTCCGGAAATCCGCCTCATCAATGACGGCTACTTCTCAATCAAAAGATTCGATATCAAAGAAGGCCATCGCATCCATACGCTCACTGCGGCAGCCCTTCTGCAGTCCGATTTCCGCGCTCAGAGCATAGATTACGTAAATCTGCTTGCTCTGACCGGTTACCTTACACAAGATCCGGCACAGGTGGAACAGATGTTCCGCAGGATGGTTTTCAATGTCGTATGCGCCAACAAAGACGATCACGCCAAGAACTTCAGTTTTCTCTGCGAAAACGGCAAATGGACTCTTGCCCCTGCATACGACATTACCTACTCACCGGAAGGCACCAAAGGCGAACATGCAACATCTGTCAGATATTCAGGCAATCCAAGCCTTGAAGACATCATTTCCGCCGGCACCGGTATACGCATAAGCAGGGAACGCTGCATTGAAATTATCGATGAAATCGAATCTGTCTGCAACGCAGAACTTGACATTGATAAAACAGTAAAAATCAAATAGCTGTGGAATGGACACCGGTGTCCTCAAGTTCAGAAACTTTCCCTTAGCCATTCTGCGAAGAAATAGTCATATACCCTGTATGTGTCATCGGTATGAGTCAGCATATCATTCTTCAACAGGGCTTTGGCGGCCGCCTGCACCGAACTCGCCGATGAAAGCCTGTACTTGTTGACGAACTCCGCTGATGTGATACCTTTTGCATCCCCTTCCCTGGCCACTGCCTGAAGCAGCATCTTCTGCTTCGGTGCCAGTCTTGAAAGCAAGTCCTTGAAGTTGTTTTCCTGAACTGAAATCACGTTATGTTCCGCTATGGGAATCTTATCTTCAGTACAGTTTTCACCTTGCTCTGTCAAGGCAAACAGTTCATTCATCATCATCTGTACAAACCATGTACAGCCATCATACTTCCGGTAAACTCGTTCCGGGACTCCAATATCGATATGCCGTCCATACCTTTCAAACATACTTGAAGCAAAATCCTCATAAATTTCCAAAGGAATCGGCTCAAGTCCCATAGATATGGCACTCTGACAAAACGGTCTTGAAGAAGAATTGAACATATTGTTCATCAGATGTCTCTTGCTTCCGGAAAATACAAACACAGTATTTCTGCATTTCTGAATCTCCGTTCTCAGCAGTGCCTCAACATTCTTTTCCCCGTATGTTCCTATCTGCTGGAATTCATCTATCGCCACTACGCACGGCATGTCAGCGGCCTCCAGATATTCGAAAATCTCTGACAGCGTAGTCTGTGGAGAGACTATCTCTCCAAGCCCTATTTCGAATTTCGGTTCTCCTGTAACAGGATCGAGGCTGAACCCGGCACGCAACGACCTTATTGTCTGAAAGAATTTCTCCTGCAATACTTTCCACTGCGGTTTCAGTTCGTCATAGACAGCCTTGCCGAGCAAATAGACGAATTCCGCCAATGAACCGGTAGAATAGATATCAACAAAAAATGTATGGAAATTCCTGCGGATATCAGGGATGGAAAATGTATGTTGAATAAGCCCTGTCTTTCCCATACGGCGGGGGGAAATCAAAGCTGTATTCCGTCCGTTCCGTATCTGCCGGATCAGGAAATCCGTCTCCTTTTCCCTGTCGCAGAAATACTCATCCGAAATATACTTCCCCACCACAAACGGGTTCTGGAATGCCTGTTTTTTCATACGAAGCTACATTATTATAATTTCAATTATTACAAATATAATAATTGTATTGATAATAACAAGAATATCCTCTGTTATCTAATCGACTTGTCTCTATATACGTTCTTCACCGGTAGCTAACTTATTTTTGAATGACCTCGCTCTGAATTAACCACGAGATATCTGAAAATTTTTCCTGAATATACCATGCAATCTTAAAATCACTCTGATTGGAATGATTCTAATTTATAGAGATTGATACTTGAAATTAACTATGCATATTTCATCAAACTAGCATTAATTAGTGTTTTCAGAGAGTATTTCAGCAGCTACTTGTTCTATACCGCCATTATGATTCACATTGTCATGATATATACGTGGTACTAATTGCACAGTCTTACCATCTTCACATTCATGTAACACGCGTTGAATCCTCTTTGGATTATTGCACCTTGCAAACACTTCATCTACACTACATTGCCACTTCTTAGCAAGACGTTCAGCAGCCGCCAAGTCTCCTTTAAAAACCTTAATTTCATCAACAGTCTTACCTGTTTGCTGTGCTAATCGTCTGAAAGTCTCTTCATGTAAATTATTCCTATTAATATTTTTCCCTCCTTTTCTAATCACTTCTTTACGATTGATAAATTCTTTAATACCGTTTTCGAAAACCACCTGAAGTGGCTTTCCATCCGATGTTCCACCATCTTTATCAAAATCGGGGTAATTATTTCTGAATTTTACACTAGGCTGCTTATCGTTTAAATCTGCACCCATTTCGGCAAATGTCTGATCTTTTAAATTCCCGTAATTTTTCCCCGAAGGCTTTTCATTCGGGTTAAATATATATTCAATACTTCGGTAAATTTTAACCGAAAATTTTAAAATTTAACAATCGAGTCGGATAAGGCCGGCTCAAACCCTATAAAAGTTCATTGAAATATTGTCAACAGATGAATCTACAAGCAGCAGTAA